>JADGQC010000001.1 GCA_017882125.1 Anaerolineales bacterium | reverse complement strand
AATGCGAAGATATTCATGGCCGATTTCAAATGCTTCCATTCAGCTTCGGTGCCACGGAAACCCAGGGAAATAATACGGTAAAAGGTCTTCCGCCAGCCGATCGAACGGTCGCGCGCCATCGCCAGGTCGGGGAGCAGAGGGAGGAACAGGTACATCGTGCTGGCAATAACGTAGGTGTTGATCGCAATAAAGTCCCACATCAATGGCGAGTGAAAGTTGGGCCAAAGGGTGCGTACGTTGGGATAAGGAATCAACCAGTAAGCAAGCCAGACTCGTCCCAGGTGCATGAAAATACTGATGCCAGCCTGGACCAAACCGAAGGTGGTCATCAGCTCGGCTGCCCGAGTGAAGGGACGGCGGACCTCATACTTCATCACCCGTAAAAGGGCCGAAATAAAGGTACCGGCATGACTGATACCGATCCAGAAGACCGTGTTGACAATAAAAATGCCCCAGTACTCCGGGCGTTCGAGGCCGGTGACACCCATGCCATTGGCTATCATATATCCCCATGCGCCGACCAGGGCAAATGCTACTGTTAAAACCAGAAAGATCACCACCGCCCAGAATTTCTTGCTGGTCTTATGCATCGATTCCATGACCATGGCGTTCATCTCGCCCCTCGAACGAGGGTCGAGCATCAAATGCTCACGTGGATCCCCGTGTTCGCTGGCAGATGCGTCGGGCAGTGCCTTCGATTCAGCCATTGTTGCCATGGTTTGAATCTCCCTTTAGGTAGGTAATTCGGGGTTCGGTCCCGAGGTCTTCCAGCATACGAAAGGCACGACCGTTCTTTGCCAATTTACTGACACGGCTTTCCGGATCGTCCAACCGGCCAAAAACAATGGCGTAGGCAGGACAAGCCTGCGCACACGCCGGCTCGACTTCGCCGTCCCGCACCGGGCGACCTTCCGTGTGGGCAGCATCTTCCACCCGCCGGATGCGCTGGATGCAGAACATACACTTCTCCATCACCCCACGCCTTCTCACGGTCACATCCGGGTTTAGCTGGTTGTTCAAGGGGACCGGCCGCGACCAGTCACGATAGTTGAATACGCGCACTTGATAGGGACAGTTGTTGCCGCAATAGCGGGTGCCGACACAGCGATTGTAGACCTGCAAATTAATCTGTTCCGACTCGGAATGGACCGAGGCATAGACCGGACAGACCGGTTCGCAAGGGGCGTTCCCGCACTGCTGGCAGAGCACCGGCTGGAAACCGGTGGAAACACCCGGGTATTGACCGTTCCAGAAACGCTCAGTGTGGATCCACTGCATACTGCGACCGACGCTTACATCGTGATCGCCGATGAAGGAGATATTATTTTCCATGGCGCAGGCGGTCACACAGGCCTGGCATCCCATGCACAGATCCTGATCGATCACCATGCCCCAAATGGGCGGAGGATTTTCGCTTTTCGTTCCAGACATGAATATCTCCTATGGTGTGCCGTAAACACCAAGGTGGCTTTCAAAACGTGCCAGCGGTTGCACTTTGCCGGTTTTCGAGATACTGACCTTGACCGAAGCAAGTGCAAGGTCACCAACAGGGTTGAGACGGGTACCGAGCAGCGAGGCCAGGTTAGCCCCCCGGTTTTGAGCGTAGCGGCCAAATGCCGTATGCCCTTGTCCAAAAGGGATGGCAATCGTATCAGGACGAATGGCCGGATAGCGGTATACAGACGCTTCGATTTCCCCAAAAGGACCGGAAATTTTCACCACGTCGTCATCGGCCAGGCCCAACTGGTCGGCAGTGAGCGGGTTGATTTCGATCCAGCTATTCCAAACCACCGTGGTGGTGGGGTCGGGTGTTTCCTGGAGCCAGGGTTTATTCGCGCCGCTGCCGTCGGACAACAGAGTGGAAAAGAATGGGAAGAGATAATAATCGCCCTGACCGTCGTATTCAGGTGCAGACTGAGAAAGGCTTTTCGCCAGGGCATTTTGGGCGGCCGGGCTGCCCAACCCAGGCGCTTCGTTCCACCAACCTCCATTTTGCAGCCACAATTCCCAAAAAGATGAAATATCCTGCGCGTTGAAAAAACCTTTCTCCGTTACAAGATTGCCAAGGGAATCCTGCAAGAACTCAACCTCATCCGTATAAGGGACGGCGGTTGCGAGATCACCGCCAATTCCCTGGACCGCCGCCAGGAAAACGTCTGCAGTCGCACGGGTATCGTAGAGCGGAGCTACCACTGGCTGAAGCCCTGAAATGGCAGGCCGATCGGCACCGGTCAGGATTTTCTGGTAGCCCCAGGATTCGAGGCCGGTGTGATCCGGAAAGACATAATCAGCTTGCAAGGCAGTCTCGTCCGGATAAGATGAAAAGGAAATCACCATTGGGACCTTACCCAGAGCCTGAAAAAAGCCGAGGGAAGCCGGGAGTTCAAAGACTGGGTTAACTCCATGGATGAAAAGGACCTTGAGACTGCCACTATTCATCCGCTTGACCAGGTCCTGGATGTCTGAAAATGTGTTTGGTATTTTGGGATTCTCCGCATGGACCGGCAGTTCGGGAGCCAGGAAGACCCCTCCGGGTTGACCGAGATTATCCACAAGGGTATTCAAGGTGAGGATCGCCTGCCCAGCCTCCAAACCGTTACTTACTGCAAGAGCTGAACCGCCTGGAATGGCGAGGGGATGAACTGCGGCAGAAAAGAGTTGAGCAAGGCGGCGCAGGTCAGGATCGCTTACACCCGAGGTCGTCACAATTCCAGGTACGTCCACATCCTGGTAAGCGGCGGGGATCAATCCACCCGCTGCTTCCGCAATCAACCGCCCGATGGCAAGCGCCACCAATCCCTGCGTGCCTGGTACCACGGGGATCCATTCATCTGCGACAGCCGCGGTCTGCGACATGCGCGGCTCGAACTGCACAAGGTACCCACGTTTTCCAGTATGACCCTGGCGCATCGAGGAAAACCCGCGGCCAAATGCCACAGGGGAAAGATAAGTCTCAAGAAAATTGGCACCGAAGGAGAAGGTCACATCGGCATTGGTGAGATCAAAAGAAGGAATTGCAGAGATCCCAAAAACCTGGACCGCAGCCTGCGCCAACGTAGCACGGGCTTCAAAGGTCTCGAACGCACCGTAACGCAGAGGGGGTTTTGCGCCAAGGGTGGTGGTTATCTCGGTAATGAGATCGGCCAGGTGGTCTGAATTGAGACCAAACAGGAAGGCGATTTCTTCCGGACGGTTCGTAGTTAAGGCGTCACTTGTCAACGCTATTGCTTCATCCCAGTTTATTTGGGTTTGGACCTCGCTCCCGCGCTGAGAACGTTTGACCGGGTGTTGGATGCGGTCGGGGTTATAAAGACCCTGCAATGCCGTTTGACCGCGTGCACAAGTCTTGCCCATGTTGACGGGATGGTTCGGGTTGCCTTCGATTTTTATAGCCCGTCCCTGCATGGTGCGAACAATCGTCCCGCAACCCGCGGGGCACTCCCGGCAGGCTGTGGCGTAATAAGTGCTAAGACCGTTGTAGGTGTATTCCGGCATCTGGTAATAAGGCTGGCGGGTGACGTAACGGGAAAGTGGACCGCATCCAGTGAGGATGGTTGCGGCAATTCCTGCGCCAGTGATTTTAAGAAAATCGCGCCGGGATAGTTGACTGCTCATGCTTCGTTCCTTTCGTGCGCGGTCATTTATGGCAAGTGACGCAATCTGTCAGTTTGGTCAACATCGCCGGGTCATTCTTGAAGCGTGTACGGTGACAACCCAAACACCAACCCATATTCATTTTTTGCGGCTCAGCAACCGTCATCTTCCCGACCTCAGCGTGACAGTTCTCGCAGTTGAGACCGGCTGCAATATGCGGACGATGGCTGTAGTAGACAAAATCCGGGAGAAGCGCCACCGGTACCCACGCAATGGATTCGTTGCCATTAACGTACGCCGTCAATTTATCCAATTCGGGACTGGTTTTGGCGATATCTTGGTGACAGCCATAACACTTGGAAACGGTGGGCAGCCCGGGAGATTGTCCCCGCAAGGCTCCAGGGTGGCAATACAAGCACGGAACCCCAAGGGATACGTGCTTGTCATGCGGGAACTGGATGGGTTGAGGGAGCTGGAGTTGTGTCTGACGGACGGCTAAGATCGCGCCAGCCATCAAAACAAGTAAGACAACTCCCAAACCAATTTGAACAAAAGGTTTTTTAATATAGGTGAGGATTAAATTCACCTTTTTATTCCCCTGGTTTGGCAATCCAGATTGATTTTCCACCACGCCGCTTCTTTCTGGAATGTATTTCCTTATATAAAGAAAAATAATGACGCCCGATCCGAACTTTCCGATGACCGGAAAAGACATCCTTAAAAATCATAAACAGATTAGCATGAATTCATCCTTTAATGTATTTGGATTTGTTGGAATAAATAGGCACTAATATTATATTCTTAAATTCAGCTTAAGTATATTGGTGAATTGTGCAAATCGATAAATTTATGATATTTATCTCCCGAAAACCCACTGATAAACTTTAAGATATGTCATGTCAATGTCATCGCGCAGCCATCTGCACGCGAGTCCGATCCACCGGTCAAGACGCCCGTGCGAGGGTCGCGCAGGATGACCTGTCCGCGGCCGAACTCCGCCCGGTCCCAGCCAGTCACCTCCCGGACCGGGTGACCGCGGCGTGCCAACTCAGCAATCGTCTGTGGAGGAATTCCCTGCTCCAATTCGACCTCCCCGCCAGAAACCCCATCCTTTATGCAGAAGCGCGGCATATCCAACGCAGATTGAGGGTCAAGGCCCTGCGCGAGGGCAAGAAAAACTTGCAAGTGTCCCTGCGGCTGCATAAAGCCACCCATCACGCCCAGCGGGCCAAAGAGGGAACCATCCGCCTGGCGTGTGATCAAAGCCGGGATGATGGTATGGTACGGGCGTTTCCCGGGTGCCAGCGCGTTCGGATGTCCCGGTTCCAGGTTGAAATTGTGACCACGGTTCTGAAGCGTGAAGCCCCATCCATGCGGCACAATTCCCGTGCCGAAACCCATATAATTGCTATTAATAAACGAGCAGGCGTTTCCCCACTGATCCACCACGCAAAAATAAACCGTGTCGGAGCCGGCAAGGGGACTGCCGCGCTTCTGGTCAAGAGTGGCCTTTTTGGGATCGATTAGTTTCCGGCGTGCCGCAGCATACTCTTTTGAAACCAGGGCAGGATAGACATCAGAAGTCTTATATTCTTCGGAAGTTGCGTGATGCCGCGGGTCGGCGACATACCAACTGGTGTCGATAAAAGCGAGTCGAAGTGCCTCTATCTCCAGGTGCAGACGGTCGGGAGAGAGCGGGTCGGAGGGCAAGTCAAACCCTTCGAGGAGATTCAGGGCAAGCAGGGCGGTGATCCCCTGACCGTTGGGTGGGCATTCCCACAAACGCAGCCCGCCGTAGGTGGTGGAAACCGGTTCATCCCAGGTGCTGACGTGAGCTGCCAAATCAGCCTGGGTTAGGCAGCCACCTGCCGCCTGGATAGTGGTTGCGATTGCCTGGGCGATTTCCCCTTCGTAATAAGCCTTCTTTCCACCCTCTGCAATCGTTCTTAAGGTGCGCGCAAGGGCGGGATTGCAAAATAGCTCACCAGGGTTCGGGCCGCGCCCGTCGATGGTCATTTCGATACCATTCAAAGAGGTCCTCAACTGCCGCTCGGCACCCCGCTGCCAAAAATGGGACGTTATCGGGGCAACCGGGAACCCTGTTTCTGCCAGATGGATTGCCGGAGCAAAAACGTCTGACAAGCTCATAGTGCCGTGACGCTCGATCAGATCGCACCAACCTGCACAGGCCCCGGGGATGGTGATTGTTAAAGGGTGGTAAGGGGGGAGTGAGTCCTCGTCTAATACTACTGCAGTATCCCTTAGAAGGTCCAACGTGAGGGCAGCAGGGGAGCGTCCGGAGCCGTTCAGGGCGGTTACCTGGCCGGTTTTTGCTTCATAGAACATGGCAAACATGTCCCCGCCCAACCCGGTAGAGGTGGGTTCGGTGACATTCAGGGCAGCGGCAGTCGCTACAGCCGCGTCAGCAGCATTGCCGCCCCCGAAGAGAATTTCAACACCAGCGGCGGTTGCCAGCGGTTGGGAGGAAGCCACCATCCCACCTCGCCCGTAAACTGGCGATCTCCGGGAGGGGAAGTCCGGTTGCAGGTCAAAGGAGTTGGCCAGGTTATTTCTCCGGTGCGGGGGTTTTAGGAAGCACGTTCGTTACCAGGATCTTATCGACACGCTTGCCGTGCATATCCATCACTTCGAAGCTTAAACCGTTCCATTCAAAAAGGTCGGCAGCCTGAGGAATGCGCCCCAATTGAAGCATGACAAACCCGCCCAGGGTTTCGTATTCTTCCTCGTCAGGCAGACGGCGCAGGTTAAAGATTTCCTTGAACTCATCGTTCGGAAGCATCCCATCCAGCAACCAGGAACCATCCTGCCGCTGGGTTGCCTGCGGTTCACCCTCAAAAGCCCCCACGATTTCTTCGATTATGTCTGCGTAGGTCAACAAGCCCTGGACCACGCCGAATTCATCCACCACCAGGACCATTTCACGCTTGGCTTCTTTCAAGATTTCCAGGGCGCGCGACCCGAAAGCGGTTTCAGGGACGTAAAGCGGCGGACGTGAAATTTCGATAAGCTGCCTGCCATTTTTAAGATCAGTAAGGAGCAGCTCCTTGGCCTTAACAACCCCCACAATATTATCCAAACTGTCATCGCCCACGGGAAAACGTGAGAACGGGCAGTCTTTCACCTTCCGGCGAATTTCCTCGGGGGTATCGTTGACATCCAGCCAAATAATTTCGCTGCGGGGTGTCATAAGGGCATTCACCCGCTGGTCGGAAAGCGAAAAGACACCTTCCACCATATCCTGTTCCGCCTCTTCGAATACGCCAGCCTGGGTGCCTTCATTAAGTTGAACAAGCAATTCTTCTTCCGTCACGGGAGGTGGATCCGTATGTTTTATGCGCAGGAGATGCAGCATCGCATCAGTTGATTTCCCCAACAACCAGACAGCCGGGTACAGGACAGCGGAGACAAAGCCCATGAAACCAGCAATCCCCCCGGCAATCTTATCTGAATTGTATAGGGCTATTCGTTTTGGCACCAATTCCCCAAACAACATGGAGACAAAGGTCAGCACGATGACGACCAGGATAAGCGAAAGGGATTGTGAATAAGGGATAAGCGCGGGGATCTTATTCATTTGTAGCGCCAGTACATTAGCAATTGGGGGACCACCAATCGCTCCGTTTAGAATACCAACCAGGGTAATTCCAATTGTGACAGTGGGCAGAAATCGATTGGGTGTTCCTGAAAGGTCAAGGGCGCGCCGGGCGCCTTCATCGCCCTCATTGGCGCGATGCTGCAAGCGCGATTTGCGTGCAGCAAAGATGGCAGCCTCCGACATCGAGAAGAAGCCGCTCAGAAGGATAAGCAAAAAAACTATCAGGATCCGGATTCCAATTTCCATAGGGATTACCTTTGAACGGGTTAAACCACGCGGATACCTTCTCCTTCAATCGCATTACCAACCACCCAAGCAGGCAGATCAATTTCTTTTGCTCTTTTCAAAAAGGACTCCTGGATGGATCGAGGGACCGCCATCAACAGCCCGCCGCTCGTCTGAGGATCGAACAAGAGCATTTGTTTTTCGTCAGGTATGTCTTCTGTAAAATTGACACGCGGCCCGAAATAATAGCGGTTGTCCGAAGCTCCGCCAGGGAAGGTCCGCAATTGGGCATATTTTAGGGCCCCTGAAACGAAGGGGATATTCTCCAGGTAAAACTGGATACCTACCCCCGAGGCCGCGGCCATTTCACCAGCATGACCCAGCAGTCCGAACCCGGTTACATCGGTGGCTGCGTGCAGACCAAATTCCAGCGCCAACGCGCCTGCAGCCCGGTTCAGTTTTTTCATCCAACCCACCACCTCGGCAACGTCTTCAGGGGCAGCTTTTTCCTGCTTAAGTGCAGTGGTGGTCACACCAAAACCAAGTGGTTTGGTCATTACCAGCACATCACCAGGCTGCATGCCCCCCTTTGTAAGCATTTTCTGCGGATCGACAAAACCGATCACCACCAATCCATATTTTGGCTCTTTATCCTGGACAGTATGCCCGCCTGCGATCACAACCCCGGCTTCCAGGCATTTTTCGGCTCCGCCGCGTAGAATTTCCGAGTTTATTTCCGGCGTAAGATCTGGCAGCAAGGCAGCGATATTCAAAGCAAGGAAGGGTTGTCCACCCATGGCATATACGTCTGACAGGCTGTTTGCAGCGGCAATGCTCCCGAAATCGTAAGGATCGTCCACCACCGGGGTGAAAAAGTCAGTTGTCACCACCAGGGCGCGCGTCGAATCCAATCTCCAGATGGCAGCGTCGTCAGGTTTGGCGAGACCAACCAGGAGGTCCGGATAGTTACGGTTATCGAAAATTTTTTCAACAGGGCGCAAGACTTGCGCCAGCGTCTCCGCATTCAATTTCGATGCTCAACCAGCGCAGTTCGAATAACTGGTCAAACGGATCTGGCGTCCTGCTGGATGGACCTCTGACATACAAACCTCACAAGGTTATTGGGCTGGGGCCACTGACGGTAAAAGCAAAGGGGTCCCGCTGGGCAAATACATCACCTGAACATTGGGGGCTAGTTTTAAAATATAGGTATATGTCATTAGTTCGGGAGTCAATGATTTCCCCAAGACATCGTTCGCTTGTGCCTGAGCCTGAGCTGTCAGGAGAATTGCCTGTGCTGCACCCTGTGCAGATATGACAGCCGCATCGGCCGTACCCTGGGCCACCTGGCGGGCCTGCTCTGCCTCTTGTTTTCTTTGTTCTACTACAAATTGCGCCTGCAGGGCTAATTGTTCGGCGATCTGCTTTTGTTCCACCGCGGCGGCGTACTCATCGCTAAAGCGAATATTGCGCAGCAGGAAGTCATCCATCATCAAATTGTTCGCAGCCAAGCCCTGGCTGATTGTGTCGCTGATCATTTTCTCCAGATCTGCGCGCCGGGTACTAACGATCTCTTCAACCCCGAATTGTGACACGGCATCGCGGATGGCGGACCTGACAACCGGACGGACAACCAAATCTTCAAACCGGTTTTGCCATGAGATGTGCAAATCGATCAAATGCGTTGCGTCAATCGAATAAATAACCGAAGCGTCGATGAATACCTGCTGACCGTCTTTCGTGCGGGCCTGGATGGAGTCATCGCCCACCACCTGCCCCTCACCAGTCGTGGTTGCCATGGTGTACGTCGCCTTTGCAATCGAGTATGACTGGACATTCTCGAGGAACGGGACGACCCAGTGCAAACCAGGTGGCAGCGGTTGGGTACGATAGCCCGTGGGCTGAATGGCAGAAATCACAATACCATACTGGTCAGCTTGCAGGAAAACAAGACCAGCACTGACAGTGGTCAATAGGAGGGAAAAAATAACCGTACCCAACACCATCCAGACGGCACCCTTTAATGGTTTCGCCCGGCTGGCACGATATACCGCCAGGACAATGATACCCACCACTAAAAGCCATGAGAAGCTGGCCAGCCCCTTAAGCACACCCGCAATATTCATTTATTTCTCCTGAAAAAACTCAATTTGGAATAACTCAAGAGTATTATACCGGATACGCGCTTCGTTCCACTGGAGGGCACCAATAGGCCCAGTCCATTCACCACCGTCAAGTAATAATTATCGTTTTGCATTCCATAAATCGATAATTCCACCCACAAATTTCGCATAAAACCATGAGATGCTCAAAAGCGTAGATACTAATGACGGGGAGTCTGCCGAATGGATGTATAATCATTTTGGCGTCTCCAGAAAGGAACGGCTATGGAAATTCTTCTCGACCCCAATATCGCGTACATTCTACTGGTGCTGGGATCAATATTGCTGCTAATGGCCATCGTTACTCCAGGAACACATTTAATGGAGGGCGGGGCCATTTTATTGTTGGCACTGGCAGGATATGCTATTTATAATCTTGGCTTTAATGTATGGGCACTCATCGTGCTCGTTTTGAGCCTGGTACCATTCATCTACTCGATCCAAAAACCCAAGCGGGAACTTTTCCTGGCATTAAGTCTACTGGGAGTAATCATCGGTTCCGTGTACCTGTTCCCATCCAGTGGATGGCTGCCAGCCGTCAACCCGCTGGTCGCCATGGTGGTCTCGGTATTAAGTGCGGGCTTTTTGTGGATGGCCGTGCGCAAGGGCATGCAAGCGCTTCACGCCCGACCCCTCCAGGACCTTTCCACTTTGATCGGGAAAACCGGCCAGGCCAAGACCCGGGTCGAGGAGGACGGTTCGGTGCAGGTAGCTGGAGAATTGTGGAGTGCCCGGAGCGAGAAATCCATCCCGGCCGGCAGCCGGGTACGTGTCGTGAGCAGGGAGGGATTCGTACTAATGGTCACTCCTGAAGAGCAATCCAACCAGTAATTCGTTCTTATGAAAAGGAGATTTGTATGTCTGCCAATCTAACAACACTTTTATGTGTCGTTGCCTTCGTGGTGATCGTCCTGGTTATCTTTCTGATGAACGCCATCCGAATCGTCAATGAATACCAGCGGCTGATCGTATTCCGACTGGGCCGATGCATCGGGACGAAAGGTCCGGGCCTGGTACTGCTCATCCCGGTGGTCGACCGGGCGGTCAAAGCTGACCTGCGCGAGCAGGTGCGCGAAGTTCCCCACCAGGTATCCATTACAAAAGATAACGCCCCCATCTCAATTGACTTCCTGTGGTATTTCAAGGTGATGGATCCAACTTTGAGCGTGGTTGGCGTGGGAAACTTCGAATTATCCGCTGCCGGTATGGCCACAACCACCCTGCGTTCCGTCATTGGCGGCATTCCGCTGGATGAAGTGCTCTCGCAGCGTGAACACATCAACCAAACACTGCGCACCAAACTGGACGAGGTCACCGAGCGCTGGGGCGTAAAAGTGACCAACGTCGAAATTCGCGAGATCATCCCGCCCAAGGACGTACAGGACGCGATGAACAAGCAGATGTCTGCCGAGCGCATTCGCCGCGCCGTGGTCACCGAATCGACCGGTACACGCGAGGCTGCCATCAACGTTGCAGAAGGCGAGAAGCAATCCTCCATCCTTAAGGCTGAAGGCTCGAAACAAGCTGCCATTTTGGAAGCTGAAGGTCAGAAACAGGCCCAGGTGTTAAAGGCCGAAGGTTTCTCGGTTGCACTCGAGAAGATCTTCGCGGCTGCGAAGACTATTGACCAGAAGACGATGACCCTGCAATACTTCGAAACCCTCAAGAGCCTCGGGCTGGGCGCGTCCACCAAATTCATCTTCCCGATGGAATTCACCAGCATGATCGATAATTTCGTAAAGGGGAAGTAAAAGCAAGCAGCAAAAGTAGTTGGTAAATAGTACAATAGAAGCCTCTCGCAAGTATGCGAGAGGCTTGTTTACTTTTGGAATTACCGTTCATATGGAAATACTCCCTGCCAGCCTGCGCGACCTGGGCGGCCTGCGCCGCGTGGAACAAGCCTGTTTCCTCAAAGATGCCTGGCCGCTCCTCGACCTGATCGCCGTATTGACCTGGCCGGAGATCGTCCGTTTAAGAGCTGTAGAAAATGGCCAGATGATCGGCTTTATCGCAGGGGATCCACGCCCCTCCGAACATTTGGCATGGATTGCCACGGTTGGCGTGATCCCCGAATACCAGCGGCGCGGTATCGGACGGGCTTTGCTTCAGGAATGCGAGAAAAGGTTGACCCAACCGCGCATCCGTTTGTGTGTGCGGGTTTCCAACGATACGGCCATCCATCTCTACCAACAGGAAGGATACCTCGCAGTGGATACGTGGAGGGAATATTACAACGATAATGAAAACGCCATGGTCATGGAAAAGATCAGATGATCCAAGACTACCAGTTGCGGCGAATTTAGTAACTCCATGATGCAGAAATCGAGAAAGATAAAAGGATATAATCGAGCTCGATGCAACCGATTAAACTCCCCCCTCCCATCTGGATCGAAGATCATGATGGCCTAAAACAACTTGCCGATGAACTTAATCACTGGGGGAGAATTGCAGTCGACACCGAATCTAATTCCCTGCACGCGTTCAAGGAACAATTATGCCTGATCCAGTTTTCCACACCACGGACAGACTACCTGGTAGATCCACTTGGGCTCGAGGATCTTGCTCCATTGCAGACGATCTTTGACAACCCAAAGATCGAACTGGTATTCCACGCTGCCGAATATGACCTTATCTGTCTGAAACGCGATTTTGGCATAACAGTAGTCAACCTATTCGACACCATGCAAGCTGCCCGCATTTTAGGTTACGAAAGGGTTGGTCTGGATTCCATCCTCGAAGAGAAACTGGGTATAAAACTGGATAAGAAATATCAGAAGGCTGATTGGGGGGAGCGTCCACTTTCACTTGAAATGCTCAACTACGCCCGGCTAGACACCCACCATCTCCTGGCCTTGCGCGACAGCCTGGAAAGTGAACTTAAAACGCGCGGCCGGTGGGAGTTGGCGCAGGAAGAATTCATCCGCCTGGCACATGGCAACGGCAATGGGAAGGCCGAAATACCACCCTGGCAACGAGTAAAAGGGGCACAGAAATTCAGCGACCGGCAATTGACTATTCTGCAGCAATTATGCGCCTGGCGCGAGAACCAAGCCAAGCAAATGGACCGCCCCCCTTTCAAAGTGATTGACGATAAACGGCTGGTTGCCATTACCCAAACGCTCCCGGAATCACCCAAGGACCTGGCAGCGCTCGGCATGACAACCAGGCAAATACATCTATTTGGAAACGAGATCCTGCAAGCCGTGGGGCGCGGCAAGTTGAAACCCATGGTAAGCCGCCCGCGCAGCCTGCGTCCCAATCAAGCCTTCCTGGACAGGCTGAACGTCCTATCAGAGTGGCGTAAAAAGACCGGTTTGAAAGCCGGGGTTGAATCAGATATCATCCTGCCAAAAAGCTGGATGCATCATATTGCGGAAAAAAATCCCAAAAATATACAAGAACTTTCCCCTCTTATGCCGGATAGTCCCTGGCGGGTAACTCAATTCGGCGAGGAAATATTAGCAGTCATTACCACGAAACATGCCAAGGTTGAACCCAAAAGTAAGTTAATTAAGAAAAGCTGATATAAGATATAATCGCCCCGCCATAAACCGGCGTTGCAGGCCAAGTATTTCGTTATCCTGACGATACTTTTCTCAATGCAAATGATTTATTGAAACGTTCATGGAGAGGTGCCAGAGCGGTTGAATGGGACGGTCTCGAAAACCGTTGTGGCCTTATGGGTCACCGTGGGTTCGAATCCCACCCTCTCCGCTGAATAATCCCTGAAAGTTTACAACTTTCAGGGATTATGATTTTTGATTTGTTAAGTTTTGAGTCTTTTTTTATTCCCCCAAAAATGCCAGCAACTCCTGGTTAAATCGATCGGGTTGATCCACGGGGACAGCGTGACCTGCATCCCGTAAAATCACCTGCCGCACGTTGGGGATACCCTCCACCAGCAATCGCTGCCGGGCGGGATTCACCGTGGTATCGTCTGCACCTGTCACGACCAGCGTCGGGGCTTTTATCTCTCCCAACCATTTCACCGAATTAAAAAGCCCCAGGGAGGTCATCGCTTTCCGATAGGCGCGCGGGTCAGCGCGGGAAATTGTTTCCACGAGGATTTTTCGCAGCTCCTCATGGTGAGGATCAGGAAAGACGCGTTGGGCCACCACTTTTGCCTGTGCCGGTAATCCCAATGTGCTGACCAGAAAAAATCGCTGGATGAAATATAACCAGCCACTCAAATTGTCAGGTCGCAACACGGCAAAAGTGCTAACCAGTACCAATTTACGCGTCAAATGCGGCGTGTCCAAGGCAAACTGTTGCGCAACCGTACCACCCATCGATAAACCCAGAACATGTGCCGGGCCTGTCTGCAGTTCAGCGAGCAAAGTCGCCGCGTCGCGTGCCACCCGACGAATGCTCCAGCCGTGTCCATCGTAAGGTGACTGGCCAAAACCGGGGATATCCACTGCAATGGGCCGGAATCCTGATGAGGTCAACGCGGGTATTTGCAGAGTCCATGAGCTGGCATCCGCGCCCAGTCCGTGAAGCAGAAGGACAGCCGGGTTTCCCGTGGGGTTTGGGTCAAGATAATGTAATTTGGTCATTCTGCAAGTAAAAGCCCTCCGCCATCAGGCAGGGGGCTGAATTTTTTACGAACCTGTTATTTATCTGCTTTCGGAGGATCCGGTTTATTTTCTTCCGTTTTTACTTCCTCTTTCTTTTCTTCTTCCTTTTCATCTTCTTTACCGGTTAAACCCTCCCGGAAGGAGCGAATGCCTTTTCCAAGCTCCCCGGCCACTTTGCCAATGCGTCCCGGACCAAAAAGGAGGACAACAATCACAAGGATGATCAGCAGTTCAGGCAAACCAAAATCTTTTAAGAAACCCATAAATATCTCCTTCCGCCAATATTTGGCGATGACAAATTTACCACAATCACCTTATAATTACCAGCCGGCATGAATCGTCTTCCAAATCTGCTGCACATGGACCCGGTCATGCCCGGCGATAATACCGACTAATTCCAATAATGTTGTGCGACCAAAGATCGCGTGCCGGGCGGTTCTTGACCATTCGTCCTGCAATTTACTTATTAAGCCGATCGTTTCCTTGCGTGCGCGGATGAAATCGATCAGTATCTCTGCTCCATCCTGTTCGGCACATTTATGTTCCTGCACCCAGTGATCAGTGTCCTCGCCGGGAAGGAATGGATTCTCTTCAGCCAGGATCGTGCGGATACGGGGCAGATTTACAGCCCGCTCCACATCGCGCAAGTGACATAGGATTTCTGTTAAACACCACTCAGCGGGGGCAGGCTTGCGGCTCCACCCATCAACCGGGACTGATGCGGCAAGGGTGGAGATTGCAGCCGGAGTGGACCGTAAAGTTGCCAGGAGTGCCTGGGGGGTTTGTAATGTAATTTTTAGCTTTTCTGGGTCTGTTTTTTCCAGCCAGCTTTGGAACGATTCCAACTTTCCGCGTGGGATATGGTCCTGTTCACTGGGGACATCGTTGGATTCACGAACCCAAAAGACCGGGAAACCCGCCGCCTGAGTGGGTTTGACTTCCCGTTCGATATCGTCGCCGACCATCACAACCGGATCATCAGGCCAGCCCAGTTGAGCCAAGACCTCCGGATAATATGCGACCGTCTCCTTGGTGAAATGAAAGGTCTCATAAGAGGTTACCAGTGCAAAAGGGTATTTTTCCGGGGGCAGTTCTGCCCAGCGCAGGCGGTGCTGGACGGCTTTCAACGGAAAGATGGGGTTGGTGGCTATCACCACCCTGTGACCCTGGCCCAGCGCCCAATCCACCAGGCGGACAGCTTCAGGGATGGGCTTGGTCATCGTTCCCAATGTCGGGAAGACCTCATCATAGAACCGGTCTATGGAGGATTGGAGTGCTAGTCGATCTGTGCCGAGTTTTGGGAAGAAGTGGGAATCAAAGACTTCCCGCAAAGTAAGAGCAGGGTCCATGTTACCCATCATCGCCTTCGTTCCCCCTGTCAAGGCGGGGATCATCACATCCGGCGGCACCGCCCCTGCCAATGCCGTGGAAAGAGCCTTGAAGTAAACAGGGATGAAAACATCCATGTTGGTTTCGAGCAGGGTATCATCTAGGTCAAGGAGAAGTGTGATTCGCATTGGAAGCTTTATGTAGTGCCCTGTCTACCAGCGCCCTCTAATTTCCAGTTTGTAGAGAGGGTTATGGTTTTATTTTTTTATTTCGAAAACAGGCGGGAGTGGATGACATTCCCCACAACCAATATGCGGGTCGAAAACGGAACGCCTGGTTTTTTCGCAAAATGTGGTTACCTTTACACGACGTTGGAACCCGGCTGTAAAAGGACGACTCACCTCTCCGCGCAATTGCATGAACTCGCAAGCATTCGCCCGGTCAATTGAAGGGACCGGACAAGTTCGACAAAGGTCGCGGGTCCAGGAGGCACCAAGCAGGCGGCATTCTTCATGGTCGCGGCCCCGGTAGTAGTCGCCGTAGAAGTATTTACACTCTGATCCAGCAGGGGTTTTCATTTTGCAGCAATAGGGCTCCCGCAGGTTCGATCTGCGGGAGGATTGGATTACGCCCGGGTAAGATACTCGCCGGTTCGAGTGTCAACTCGAATGGTATCACCAACTTTTACAAAGTTCGGGCATTGCACTTCGAAACCGGTCTCCACTTTTACCTTTTTGGTAACACCTGTGGCGGTATCCCCACGAACTGCAACTTCTGCATAAATCACTTTTAAATCCACGGAGGTGGGCATTTCGATGTCAAGCGCCTTGCCTTCATAAAAAGTCAGCTTGCATTCCATGCCTTCCTGAAGAAAACCAGCCGATTCTCCAATGATATCTTTAGGGATGCCAGGTTGATCGAATGTTTCCTGGTCCATGAAATAATAATTGTCCCCGTCGTTGTACAGGTACTGGACGGTGTGGAAGTCAAGGCGTGCTTCCTGTACCTGGCTGCCGGAGATGAATGTCTTTTCAATATTTGAGCCAGTGCGAAGGTTGCGAGCTTTAATTTTTATGGTGGCGTTGCCCCGACCAGGTTTATGATGGCTGTATTCGACCACTTTAAACAGGTTTCCGTCAAGTTCGAACGTCACCCCTTTGCGAAGTTCATTAACATCGATCATCGTGTCTTCCTTTTTGAAATTTTCAAGCGGGCGGGATTATATGCCAGTTAAAGAAACGTGGCAAGAGGAGCTAGTGATGCTTCTCCGCATTGGGCTCTTCTTTTAACAGTTCCATTGCATGAGCCAAAACAGGCAACAAAACCTGGATATTTTCGACGGCTGCCTTGGGACTGCCCGGAAGGTTAATGATCAGCACCCTGCCGCGCATCCCGGCAACTGCCCGGGAGAGGATGGCATGCGGTGTGACTTTCCGGCCTTCCTGGCGCATGGCTTCAGCAAGACCCGGCGCCTGACGATCAATCACGAGGTTGGTGGCTTCAGGAGTAACGTCGCGCGGAGAGAAACCGGTCCCGCCCGTGGTCAGGATAATGTCCATCTGCCCGCCATCAGCCCAGGTAGCCAGGGTTTCACGGATGACTTCCAGCTCGTCGGGAACAATGATCGTGCGTGCCACGGTCCAACCTTTTGACGTGACAAGATCCCCCAGTGCAGGGCCGGACAGATCTGGGCGTTCACCACGCGAGGCGCGATCGCTTGAAGTCAGGATACCGAAGCGGAGTGTCATTCCAGGTCCTTCCCGTATGTCAATACATAATTCATATGTGACCAACCGCGCTTTTCATAGAACTGCATTGCGCTATCATTTTCAGTCGTGACGAGCAGGTAGCAGCGAATACATCCTTTCGTTTTGAGGCGGCGTTCCAATTCGTCCATAAGCGCTTCGCCGACTCCCTGCCTGCGGTATTGTTCTGACACCGCCAGATGGTAGACCATGCCGCGCCGCCCGTCGAAACCACCGAGGACCGTACCGATCATTTTGCCACCAATTTCAGCAATTAGAAACAGATCAGGATCGCGCTGAAATTTTTTCTGGATCTCATCAGGATCGTCCGAACGACCAAAGTGAATCCCCGGACCCGCCTTCTCCCAGAGAAGCCGTGCAGCGGGATAATCTTCTGGATATTTGAATTCCCGGATCAGAATTTCGGTCAAACCATCCCCCACGATTATGGACGAAGCAGTTCGAAAAGAGCTTCAGGCATATAGGGTTTCAGAAGAAATGCATTCGCTCCTGCAGCCAGACATTCTTCTGTTTTGTCTATACCCGAAACCATGACGATCTTAAGATCTTTCATATCCGGAGTTTCACGAATCTGCCTGACGACATCCATCCCATTGCGAGTACCGAGAAAAATATCAATGAGCAGAACGTCCGGTTTTTCCCGGCGGATATTTTCCAGTATGCTGCCGGTTTTATCCAACAGGGTCGCCACCTGGTAACCCTCCATACCCAGCAGGGTTTTCAGAAGGGCAACCATGGTGAAATCGTCATCCGCCAGCAGGACTTTTACCATTCTTTTTCCCTTGCAGTGGTTTTTTTGTGATCCTGGCGGGTTTTTCCAAAGCTGCCTTTAATACGTCATTGATCGACTCAGCATAGACAAAATTCATCGTTTTGCGAATCTCTTCGGGCACATCTTCGACATCCAGCTCGTTGCGCTTGGGCAAAATAACAGTCTTAAGCCCAACACGGTGGGCAGCCAGCAGTTTTTCCTTGAGACCACCGATGGGCATTACCTGGCCGCGCAAGGTGATCTCACCGGTCATCGTAACACCTTTTTTAACCGGGCGGTTGGAAATCAACGAAACCAGGGCAGTCGCCATGGTGACCCCCGCAGAAGGACCATCCTTGGGTTGGGAACCGGCCGGGATATGCATGTGGATATCGGTCTTGTCAAAGAAATCTTTTTGAATCCCAATTTCAGTGGCATGCGAGCGAACGTAGGATAGCGCAGCACGAGCAGACTCCTGCATCACATTTCCCACCGACCCTGTGATCTGGAAACCTTTTGACCCAGGCATGCTTGTAGCTTCGATGAACAGGATTTCCCCGCCGAAGGGCGTCCACGCCAGGCCGGGAACCACACCGGGAATGGATGTGCGCGTGTCAATTTCCTCCGTTTCAAGGAAGATGGGATGTCCGAGCAATTCCTTGACTGCTTTAGGAGTAACCCTTGCTGCTTGTTTCTTACCCTCAGCAATATACGTTCCCAGCTTGCGGCAGACGGCACCAATTTTCCGTTCCAGATTGCGGACACCAGCCTCGCGTGTGTACTGGTTGATTAAGGTTTGCAGAGCCGCTTTTGTGAAATTCACTTCCTCAGGCCGCAGTCCATTTTCCCGCACCTGGCGGGGGACCAGGTAACCCTTGGCAATGGCAATCTTTTCGGTCTCAGTGTAACCGGAGAGATGGATGATTTCCATGCGGTCCAGCAGGGGAGATGGGATGGTTTCCAGCGTATTGGCGGTAGTAATGAAGAATACCTGGGAAAGGTCATACGCGACTTCGAGGTAGTTATCACGGAATTCCACGTTCTGCTCCGGGTCCAGCACTTCGAGCAATGCCGAAGCCGGATCACCGTGGAAATCCATCGTCAATTTATCCACTTCATCCAACATGAAGACCGGGTTGTGAGATTCGACCCGGCGCAGGGCCTGCAGGATCCGTCCCGGCATTGCACCGATATAGGTTCGGCGGTGGCCGCGGATCTCAGCCTCATCGCGCACGCCTCCGAGTGATATACGTACAAACTTGCGTTCCATGGCGCGCGCAATGGATTGCCCCAAGGAAGTTTTCCCGACGCCTGGAGGGCCAACGAAGCATAAGATCACCCCTTCCCGCTCGCGACGGATCAGATCCTTTGAAGGCGCACCTTTATCATCCTTGCGTTCAAAACGCAACTTGCGAACCGCCAGGAACTCCAGGATGCGCTCTTTGACATCCTGCAACCCGTAATGATCCTGATCCAGGATTTTACGGGCATGGGCAATATCAAGATTATCACTTGTACCTTGTGACCATGGCAATGTTACCAGCGCATCCAGATAGGTGCGGATGACGCCATATTCTGCTGCAGCGGTTGGCAGGCGTGCCAGTCGATCCAATTCGCGACGGGCTTGTTTCTCAGCTTCTTCAGGCATTTTGGCTGCATCTATCTTCTTGCGGAATTCATCAACCTCCACCGCCTGCTCGTCGTTTTCGCCCAATTCCTTCTGGATGGCCTTCATCTGTTCCCGAAGGTAGTATTCCCGCTGTACCTTCTCGATCTCTGACCGCGCCTGGTTCTGGATTTTGGCTCCAAGTGAAAGTACTTCCGTTTCGCGTACCAGCAGATCGACCAATTTCTCCAGTTTGGACTTAGTGGAATCCAATTCAAGGATTGTCTGGGCGTCCTTTAATTCTATCCGTTGGAAATTGGCAATTGTGTAAACCGTTTGAAGCGGGTCATCAAGTGACACAATGGAGGCCACCAGTTCGCGAGGGATGGAAGGAGTTAATCCTGAAATTTGCTCAAACTGGTCGCGAGCAGAACGTGCCAGAGCGTCGATCTCCAAGCCGGTCTCAACTGTTTCCGGGAGTACCTGGATGCGAGCCTTAATATAAGGTTCTGTCTCAACTACCTCCAACACCTGGAAACGCATCAGACCCTGAACGAGTAACCGGATGGTACCATCCGGGGCACGAAAGAGCCGGTGGACGGTGGCAACCGTCCCAATCGAGTAAAGATCGGCCGGACCGGGTTCTTCTATTTCCGGGTTGCGGGCTGCAAGCAGACCGATCAGTTTATCGGTGGTACCGGAGACTTCATCCACTAGTTTGATCGAACGCGGCTGGCCGATAGTCAGTGGGACAGCAGTCTGGGGGTAGACCACCACGCCCCGCAGAGGCAGGATCGGGATAATATCAGGGTATTTTATGGTCTCCCCATCCACTGAAGCTGGCTGGATTATGTTTTTCTCATTTTCGTCTTTCTTCTGGAGGCGCGTAAAAATGGAGGGCAGGAATAAATCTTCCAGAGAAGTATTGCTGTCCTGGATCCAATCAAATACGTCCAGCGGACCCGTGTGCCAACGAGATGCAGTCATAAAAAAAGAATCAGCCTTTGATAATAACAGGTGTCGGTTTAATCTTTGGCATCACAACACTCAAAAAGCCATCTTCGTAATCGGCCTGGGCTTTGCTAACATCCGCGCCTGCAGGGATTTCTATTGAAGTGCTGAACTCGCCGAACCGGATTTCCATCTGGTGATAAGTGCGATGCTCGGGAGATTCACTGCGGACTCCACTAATAATGAGGAAGTTGTCTTCAACATCGATCGAAAAATCAGACTGGCGCATCCCGGCAACTTCAAGGCGCACGAGAAAACTCGCCTCAGTTTCGTAAACATCTGTGGGCGGATTCCAGGCATATGAATGGATACTCACCTGCCAACCTATGGCATGTTTCCCAGACAACAGCAATCCAGGCTGATGATCTTTTTGGTACAACGAATACATGGCTACCTCCTTGCCCAACTACCGGCACAAGATGATACCAAAAAATCGCATCCCTAAAGAGCTGCCTTGGCCGCTGCCAACACCTCGGGGTAATTTGGTTCGTCTCCCAAGGCGGACATGTAAGCCGCATAGGTTATTTTGCCAGCCCGGTCCACCACGAAGATGGCCCGGCGAAGAATGCGCGCTTCTTTAATGAGACAAGCAAATTTCAATCCAAAATCCGTCCCCATATGGTCAGAAAGAACGGTAACTTGATCGACACCCGCGCCACCGCACCAGCGTTTTTGGGTATATGGCAAATCGGTACTGATCGCCAGGATAATAATATCCTTGCTTAACGCGGCAGCTTCCTGGTTGAATCGGCGGGTCTCCCGGTCGCAAACTTCAGTTTCCAGGGAGAGGAGAGCTGAAATAATACGGACTTTGCCTTGCGTGTTCGCCAAACCATTAAACGGTGCCCAATCCAAAGTCTGGACGATAAATTCGGGAGCCATATCGCCCGGTTTTAGATCCTTACCAATGACAGTAACATCCTGTCCTCTAAATTTTACAACTCCGATCCTTTCTGTGGTCATTTTTTCCTCCTGCCCCTCCCGGCTTTCCCTTATCTGATGCAATGGCAGATATTGCAGGTGAGGGGAGCGCCCCTGGCGGGATTCGAACCCACAACCTACTGCTTAGAAGGCAGGTGCTCTGTCCGTTGAGCTACAGGGGCATACGGACAATTTGTGAATATGCTATTTATACTCCAATTGATCAAGCGACAAAGGGTTTCAATCCCTTGTATACACGTGGACCGGCGATTGTCTTAAGAATGATATCGGCAGGGCGATGGAGTCTCGTCCCAAGTTCCTCAGATGAAATAGGTGTATTGCCATTCATCAGGAGCAGACGAAATATGGCGTCCACCAGGGCAGTGTGATCATCAAGAAACCCGGGTTGCTGGGCGCAATGATTGATGAGCGTGTTTTGGAGGCCGTCCAATTGGCGCACCTCTGCCGTCTCCGGGTCCACCCAGTCGATCATCTGACCTTCCGGAAGACCCGCAAAGGCCTCCTGATGCTGGGCGCATAACAGACTCTGCAGTGCTACATGCCAGTTCGTATCATTAATCCGCCACCACTCGAAATCAATATGGAATGGAGTCTGAAGGGTAGGTTTAATCAGGCTGAATTTTTTTACTTCAGGCATTTTCAGCCTCCGGCTCCGCGAGACGATAATGAAGATCGCCAACATGCCGATAACTGGAACTGCTGGTCAAAAAAGCCAAAAGTGCTCCCGGCGGGCAGCGGCGAATAATATTTATTGCCGAATATAATTCCTGTGCGTGCACATGACCCTGTACATTTAATTTAACCAGTTCCCGCATCATATCGGCAACCAGTTGTTCAAAAGACAGATGCTGCTGCGCAATCTGCTCACAGGCTTCATCCACACCGGCGGGATCAGGCACTGCAACAACCATGCGTTCATTCAACTCAGCAGTCAAGTTCTGCTTGAGCATGGCAAAGACGATCCTGCCATCGCTCCCAACCAGCACCGTCCGTACCCAATCCCGCGTTGGTCGGCGGGTTTTGGCGGTCACGATCGCCTGCCCTGGTTTTTTACCCCTTGTTACAGAAATCAAGCTACCCGGGATCAAACCATATTTCTGGTATAGAGGACCCAATCCAACGACATAACCATGCTGGCGAACCACCCAGGCCTGGATCTCCTCACTGGATTGTCCATCCACCAGGGTAAAGCGGACTCGCGGAGACTCATATGCCGTGGGGAACAAGCTCCGCACCCGTGCCGACACGGGCAGTGTACCTGCCCGCCAGTGGGGATAACTCAGGCTGATGGTCACTTCGTCCACCTCACCGGCGGGTGGTTGGTTTCCAGCCAGCTCATCATCCAGCTCGGTTTCAAGAGCCAGCATTTCATGTGTCAGGATGGAGCGGTTGTATGGAATTTCAATATACCGGAGCGGGGATGGAATTTGCTGCACATCGTGCGGTTCCAGGCGTTTTAAAAACCAAAGCACCTCGCCCGATGGGCCAACTTCATCAAAACGACCGTCTTCCTGCAAGGCATAATTCATCGAGAACTCAATCAGCTTTGGGTTAACATTCCCCGAGATTTCCAACTGATCGATCAGGGCGGTCGTGGTAAGCGGTTTGCCAGCGGCTGCCTCATCCAAAACTGCCTCTGCAAGGTTGAGCTGACCAACATTGATATCAACCAACAGCGCACGAGGGAACCAGCGGGCGGCAACCTTAACCAAGCCATTGTCGCCAGAGAGTGCGGTATTTAATTTCTGCTCCAAATCCGGGCCATATGTTTTAATGACGTTATCCGGATTGAGAAGAGGGTCATCAACGGAAATTTCTACCGGTTGATTTAACTTGTGGTTGGCTAAACCCGCAGCCATCAGGCGTGAAGATTCGCCCGCAAATTCCACCTCGATGACTTCAAATTCACCCGTGGATGGATTTACTCCGGGACGCGAGCTGATGATTTTCCCTTTTTTCCAGTTTAGTGCAGGAAAAACCAGACTCTCCCCCACCAAATAGTGCCCTTCGGGCAAATACATCTTTCCGATTGAACGCTGTTGTTTAACAAGCGCTTCACGCTCGTTGCGGATGCGCTCGCCAATCATAACTGGGAGGAGTTCTTTCTCAGTAAGAGGCGTCTCGTTTTCGAATAAATAGGTGCTTAGAAATTCCAGGTCTTTCTTGTCGAGGAAAAAAGTCTGCCAATAGTCCGGAGGCAAACTGAAAGGAACGCTTGCCATAAATTGCCTTTGATTTATTAGATTACCCACAGGGGGCGTAAAAATATTGGATGAAACATCCTGAACGTAATAATTATACCCTACCTTGACAGACCCCCTTGCTTGACTTACGATAAGCAACGGGAAAATCTCTCGCGAAGGTGAATCCCGTGAACATTTAAGATAGCTGCGGAGGTCAGGATGCGCATCGGCATGATGGCAGATGTCTACAAACCGCACGTCAGTGGAATCACCAACTATATTTCCTTGAACAAACGATATTTGGAAAGGGCAGGACACGAGGTTTTTGTTTTTACCTTCGGAGACCTCGACTTTCGAGACGAAGAAGCCAATATTATTCGCTCCCCAGGTTTGCAACTGGTGGATACCGGCTACTCGTTGAACTTCCGCTATCGTCGGACTGCAAAGGCACTGCTCCAGACCATGGACCTGGTTCACGTTCACCACCCATTCATCAGCGGGCGTCTTGCCTTGAACTATTGCCGTCCACTACACATACCGGTCGTCTTCACCAACCATACCCGTTATGATCTATATGCACAAGTATATGTACCGCTCCTGCCGGAAGAGATAAGCACCAGTTTCCTTCAGAGCTATATGCCACCCTTCTGTACTGCAGTGGACCTGGTTATCTCACCTTCGCCCGGGATGGGAGATGTGCTGCGCAAGCTCGGGGTAACCTGCCCGATCGAAGTAGTGCCCAATGGTGTTGAACTGGATCTTTACCACGAAGCTTGCGAAGACTGCCGCCTGGAATTTGGTTTTAACCAACAGGACATCCTGTTGATCTATTCCGGGCGGTTGGGACCGGAAAAAAGCGTGGATTTTCTTATCAAGGCATTCGCCGGAGTGGCGGAGACAGTAGAGAATTTACATTTACTTATCATTGGGGGCGGACCTGAGGAAGAGGGGTTGAAAAAACTTGCCGCAGAGACCGGTGTATTAGAGCAAGTCCATTTTTTCGGGATGGTCGCATATGATGAAATCCCGCAATACCTGGCGATGAGCGATATTTTCGTGACTGCCTCGGTAACCGAAGTTCATCCCCTTTCAGTGATAGAAGCCATGGCGACCGGGCTGCCAGCACTGGGCATCCACTCAGTAGGCGTGGGCGATATCATTGAGGACCATAGAACCGGCTTCCTTGCCAGCCAAAACCAGGCTGCCTTCGCCGCCAAACTGACCCGGCTCTGCCTCGATAAAAGCCTGCGCAGGAAAATGGGCGAAGCAGCCCGCAAGGTCTCTGAAAAATACGCCATTGAACATACAATGAAAACCATGCTTGATCATTATGAACGCCTGGAGTTTGCTGCGCTTCCCCGCCGGCATAATTTAAGTTCCCGCATCCGCAGCCTGGTGGAGAAATTGCGCGCATGACCACCACCAAACAGGCAACCGGACGATGGGGTGAAGAAACCGCGACAGAGTATCTGAAATCGAAAGGCTACAGGGTGCTGGCGAGAAATGTTCACAGCGCACACGGTGAAATTGACATCGTCGCCAGTAAAGATGGATTGCTAGTCTTCGTGGAGGTAAAGACACGCAGATCGCATGCCTTTGCCTACCCGGAAGATTCGGTCACACGCCGTAAGCAGGCGTACATGCTCTTCGCAGCCAACGAATATCTCCAGGCGCATCCCGAAAGCGGGGATAGCTGGCAATTTGACGTGATCGCCGTGGAAGGTAAACCGGGTGGAAAAGCACAGGTTGTGCATTTTGAGAACGTGATAGAGTAATTTCTAGAATGAAACCTTCTTTAATTGTCATAGTCGGTCCCACGGCAGTCGGTAAAACCGAGGTTTCCATCCAACTTGCTGTCCGGTTGGGAGGGGAAATCGTATCGGCGGATTCACGACTTTTTTATCGCGGTATGGATATTGGTACTGCAAAGCCAACGGCGGAGGAGCGCGCCTTAATTCCGCATCACCTGATCGATGTAGTCGAACCGGATGGTATATGCAGCCTGGCTGTATTTCAAAAGATGGCTGCAGACGCGATTGCAGACATTCATGCCCGTCAGAGATTGCCATTCCTGGTGGGCGGGACAGGACAGTATGTCCACGCAGTAACTCACGGGTGGACACCACCAGCGACGGCGCCCAATGACCTCTTGCGGGCTGCCCTGGAAGAGCAGGTTAATTCAAATGGGTTCAAATGGCTGCATCACCGGCTGGCCATCCTGGATCCAGCAGCCGCGCAAGCGATCGATCCTCGTAACGTACGCAGGACGATACGGGCGCTGGAAGTGATCTTCTCCACGGGCCGCAGATTCTCAGACCAGCGCGGAAAAGGCGAGAGCCCATATCGACTGATGTTGATCGGACTGATCCGTCCGCGCGCTAAGTTGTATGCGCGCGTCGATGCGCGCATCGAGTCGATGTTCGCATCAGGCTTGCTGGATGAGGTGTGCGGCCTGCTGGCACATGGGTATAGTCCTGACCTACCAACCATGTCTGCCATTGGCTACCGCGAATGCGCGGCTGTGCTGCGGGGGGAAATGAGCGTGGAAGAGGCCAAGGTGCAAATGCGGCGATTGACGCGTGTCTTCGTGAGAAGGCAGGCAAACTGGTTTAAGCAGGAAGATGCGAGCATTCACTGGTTCGATGCCGGACAAAACAATCTTGAAGAAATCGAAAAACGGGTCCGTGCGTTCCTGAGCTAATTCGAAGTTATAGCAAAAGAGGGTGAATTGCTTACGTGCATTCCGTTGAATTTAAATAACTCGCCGTGGTTGGCAGAATATAGCGCGATCATTGTCCACCAATCATTTTTTTCCAAAGGAAAAAATCGATCATCCGGCGTTTAATATTTTATAGGTTCTTGATGAGTAAAGCAGGAGAGTGGTATGAATGACGATATGACCCGGATCAATGCAGTCACACCGAAACCCACTCGTCAAATAACGTTAAAGATCGAAGAAGAGTACATGCTGGCATGCGCATCCGGGTTTCGAACGCGAGGAGTGGTCGCTTCTCTCGTGACTGAAATAGCTCAGGCTACAATTGAGCATCATAAGGAGAAGGTCCTAGTCGATGTCAGGGAATTGAAGGGGAGGCTGGGTGTTTTCGACAGCGACTACCTTGTCACAAAAGACTTCCAGAGACTTCGAGGGAAGGGGATTTTAAAAGCGGCAATCATCGATAGACCGTTACCAAAAACGAGGGATTGGTTCCTGGAGACGGTCTCCCAAAACCGAGGTTTCAACCTGAAGATATTCGATAACCCGGAGAACGCGCTCGCGTGGCTGCTTGGACCAAAGAATGTTCCAGGAAAACCGGTATAAATTTATGCCCGTCATGCCAATGTTGGAAATGCAAGTTGAATTGAGCTGAACCTGGCTGGCAACCCGAGCAAATTACCTTCCAAAGAACAAACCCGGCGATGAAGCCGGGTTTGTTCGTGATTATGCTGGTTGAGGAGTACCACTCTTTTTTGGAAAAGGAGGTGGGAATATTTTCTCGAACTCTTCGCGTGACAGCGTTTCAACCTCGAGCAGTTTGGCTGCAACAGCATCGAGTTCGGTGCGATATTTATTCAAGATCGCCAGCGCCTGTTTATAGGAGGCATCGACAAGGTTTCTCACTTCACGGTCGATCTGTTCGGCAACTGCCTCGGAATAATCGCGCTGCTCGGATATTTCGCGGCCAAGGAATATGAGCTCTTCCTTTTGACCGTAGACCATCGCACCCATTTCGTTACTCATTCCCAGGCGGGTAACCATGGTGCGGGCCATGCGGGTAACATTTTCCAAGTCATTGGCGGCACCCGAAGTAATATCATCGAAGACGATCTGCTCGGCTGCGCGTCCACCCAGGAACAAGGTCAATTGCGCCATCATTTTCTTGCGCGAGGTGAGCATACGATCATCCTGAGGGCGGTTCCAGGTTATCCCACCTGCCTGACCGCGTCCAACGATGGTTATCTTTTGGACCGGGTCGGCTTCAGGGATGGCATTGATGACCACGGCGTGACCCGCTTCGTGATAAGCAAGGATACGTTTTTCTTCTTCGCTGATCAACCGGGATTTGCGTTCGGGTCCCATGATCACACGTTCGATGGCTTCTTCCAATTCCGGTTGACCGATGGCTTTCTTATTGCGGCGGGCAGCCAGGATGGCACTCTCATTGATCAAGTTCTCAAGGTCTGCGCCAACAAATCCGGGCGTGCCGCGGGCAATGCTTCCCAGATCAACCGTCGGTTCAAACGGTTTGCCGCGCGCATGAACTTTAAGGATGGCTTCTCGGCCGCGCATATCCGGCCGGTCGAGAGTAATGCGGCGGTCAAAGCGACCGGGGCGGAGCAAGGCCGGGTCGAGGATGTCGGGACGGTTTGTGGCAGCCACCACGATCACGTTGGTGTCGGTATCGAAACCATCCATCTCAACAAGCATCTGGTTTAGGGTCTGCTCACGCTCGTCGTGGGACCCGCCCAAACCAGCGCCGCGCTGGCGTCCAACGGCATCAATTTCGTCAACAAAAACTATACAGGGGGAATGGCGCTTGGCCTGGTCAAAAAGGTCTCGCACGCGGCTGGCACCCACACCGACGAACATTTCCACGAACTCCGAGCCGGAGATGGAGAAGAAAGGCACACCGGCTTCACCGGACACGGCCTTGGCAAGCAGCGTCTTGCCTGTTCCGGGAGGGCCAACCAACAATACGCCCTTGGGAATACGAGCGCCCAACTGGATGAATTTTTGGGGTTCTTTCAGGAACTCAACCACTTCCTTCAATTCTTCCTTGGATTCATCGATGCCGGCTACATCCTCGAATGTTACTGTGGGATGTTCGCCGCTAAACATGCGCGCCTTGGATTTACCAAAGGCCATGGCAGCGTTGTTGCTGCCCTGTGCCTGACGGAAAATGAACCAGAACAACACGCCAAGCAGAATGACAGGCACGATGTAAGTGGCCAAAGTTAAAATACCTGCCCAGGGACTGGGTGGATTGGCCTCGATGGTCACACCAGTCAATTGAGAGGGAGTTACACCAAACGCCGTTAATTGAGAAACAAGAGTTGTCTCCGGTTCCTTGTGGGACGTTTGCTCGATCGGACCGCTGGCACTCGAAGAAATCACCTGCAAACTGCTGTCATCGTTGACGACAATGCGTGTGACCGTGCCTGCCTGGATCTGCTGAACAACCTGGCTGATGGTCAACGGCCCAGTGGAACTCGGCTGCTGACGGACGTTAAAATAGACCATCGCGACGATTGCTACGAAAAGCAGGAGATAAATAATATAGGACTGATTGCGTGAATTCACATGGACCTCCTGTCCGTGCGATTGGGATTATACCAACCTATGTACGTCTAAGCCAGATTCGATGAATATGTTATACAAAGTTCTAATAAATTCATCAATATTATCCGAATTGCAGCCCCGTTCCTCAAAAATAACCAAAATATACATGAAAACCATACCATAAACTTTCAGGGCGGGCAGCGGCATCCATTGGCGGGCTGCCCACATGCCACCAGCAATGAAAGTTAATGTCCAAAAGTACCTCAAGCAGAGGAAACATGAGAGATTGTGATTTGTGGTAAACTTAACTAAATCAGGTGGTATAAAATGACCGAAATAAACACAAAGGTGATCCTCTGTATTGAAGACGAACAGGAAATGATCGACCTGATGCGTCTGATCCTCAGCCGGCGAGGGTTTGAAATCCTTGGTGCAAATGGCGGAAAAGAGGGCCTAGAAATCATCCGCAAAAATCATCCCGACCTGGTGCTGCTCGACCTGATGATGCCTGAAATGGATGGGTGGGAAGTTTACCAACAGATGAAAGCTGATGAGACCACCAAAGATATCCCGGTCATCGTGGTGACCGCCAAGGCCCAGAGCATTGACAAGGTCCTCGGACTGCACATTGCCAAGGTGGATGATTACATTGCCAAGCCATTCAGCCCGCAGGAATTATTAGCCAGCGTAGATTCCGTGCTCGGACGAAAACAAATCGCCTGAGCCAATCCGACCTTGACGGGGCGCAACTGACGCCCCGTTTTCGTATTTTTATGAATACAATCCAGCTCGAAAACCTCAACCAACCGCTCCCAACGCCATTGCAGGCCCTTTATTGCGACAGCTTCCTGTGCCGCTTGCGCGGCTTGATGTTCAACTCAAGCCTTGCGCCAGGACAAGGTCTGCTGCTTGTGGAAGGGCGGGATAGCCGGCTAGACACGGCGATCCATATGCTGTTCGTTTTCATGGACCTTGCGGTAATCTGGATCAATTCAGAAAAAGTGGTTGTGGATACCGTGCTGGCACGGGCCTGGCGACCTGCCTACGCTCCACGCCAACCTGCCCGGTATATTCTTGAAATCCACCCGGACCGGCTGAATGAATTTAAGATTGGCGACAAGATTGAGTTTCAAAATGCATAATCGAATTGTCGCCTGCATCGCAGCCCTAATCCTGGTTTTTTCTGCAACTCCCGTCTCCGCCCAAACAGCCACTCCCCCAACCGGTCCGGTTTATATCGTCCAGGTGGGCGACACTCTGTGGGGCATTGCCATCCACTTTAACGTCAGTGTGACCGACATCCTGGCAGTCAACAATATGACCAGCCAAGACATTTTCCCCGGGAACCAGCTTATCATTCCCGGCTTAAGCGGCATGAGCGGTACGCTGATCACGGAACCGGTCCCATTTGGGGAAACCTTGCGCAGCTTGAGCCGGCAATACCGCGTGGACCCGGCGCTCCTGGTCAAACTCAACCACATCGTCAGCCCTGAAGAACTATATGCCGGTTACAATCTCGTCTTGCTGCAACAGGAGCAGCAACCGGCATTGACCGCCCGGACTGCGCTTGCCAGAGGTGAGACCATCCTGGAGATGTCCGTACGGCAAAACAGTGACCCCTGGACGATCTCACAATTAAACGGTCTCTCCGAACCGCAGGACTCTCTGCCGGGTGACCTGCTCTATCTTCCATCGGGAACAGCCTCTGCCGAGCCAACCGGCATCCCTGCCGTGCTCACCTCCGTGGCAGTGGACCCGCTGCAGATCATCCAAGGAGAAACCGTTCAGGTCATGGTGACGGCGACCCAGCCGGTAACCTTAAGCGGCCTGCTGGTGGACCACCGTCTCCATTTCTTCCAACAGGAAGATGGCTCCCAGGTGGCTCTGCAAGGTATCCATGCCATGTTGGATCCGGGGCTGTACCCTCTACGGATCGATGTCACCCTTGCAGATGGCTCGGTGCAATCCTTCGAACAGATGGTGCTGGTTTCCTCAGGGAACTACAAACCCGAAACATTAAGCGTTGATCCGGCTTTCATCGATCCGGCTGTCACAGTTCCGGAAGATGCGTGGTTATTATCTCTCGTGACTCCCATCACGCCCGAAAAATACTGGCAGGGGAAATTCCAGTTGCCTGTAGCTGATGATTCTGTTTGCATAAAATCATACTACGGCAACCGGCGTACCTACAACGGCGGGGCGCTCATGTCTTTCCATTCCGGGATTGACTTTGGTGTCTGTTCCGAGGCTCACCCGCTCGATGTGTACGCACCAGCCGATGGTGTGGTTGTTTTTACCGGGCTGAAGACCGTGCGCGGCAATGCCACCATTATTGACCACGGAGAAGGAATCTACAGCGGGTTGTACCACCAGGCTGAAATTTATGTCAAAGTTGGTGACCATGTTACTACTGGCGAATTGATCGGAAAGATCGGCGACACCGGGCGCGTCACCGGGCCTCACGTGCATTGGGATTTGTGGGTCAACGGTATCCAGGTAAACCCTTGGACGTGGTACGAAGAATCCTTTCCTCACTAAGTCGAAAGCCACCCTGTTTCCGCCTGATTAGTTTGGTAATCACCAATGGTGATCTATGAAGCCACAAGGGGTTGAACAACAGGCGGAAATGAAACCAAAAAACCTGTTCCATAGAATCCCCTGTAAAACTCCTCTTCAGGCGGGGTCCCCGCTGCATAGGACAGCTATGAGAGAAGTTAGAAACCTGCCCTTTAGAATCCTCAACAAAACCCCGCTTCAGGCGGCGAGGGAAGTATTTCCGGGGACTCTTAAAATATCTGTCATACTGCTTATAATCAATTTTATGATAGTCTCCTGCGGTGCGGTTTCTTATAATTGCATCGACCCACTGGGCTGCCTGGAAATTTCCCCCGGCAGCCCGGTTGTCATTGGTGCCATCCTTGCAACCAGCGGCGAACAAAGACCGGTTGGGGCCGCTTCGCTTCAAAGCGTGGAAAAAGCAGTGGCAGTTAAAGGAGACCTGCTGGGGCATCCAATCCATCTAATCAACTATGGAACGGACTGCACAGCAGGCAGTGCCATAACAGGCGCGACAGAATTCGCCACCTACACCAATCTTTCAGCTGCGATCGGTCCAACCTGCAGTGATGAGGTAAATGCGGCAACTCCAATCCTCATGGATGCCGGGATTCCTTTGCTTGGCCCGGCGATTAATTCCACCACAGCCTATGCGCTGACGACCCAGGTCCTGACAGCCATCCAGCAAGTGGCAGTACGGATGCCAGATAAAACCCTTTTTATTCCCCGCCAGGCGTTATTGTCAGCACTTGGCCTTTCCCGCTAGATCCCGACCACCCGGGTCGGCACGACGCCCCGCTGTTGTATAATCCATTCAAGCATGCCCACCGCAGAGATAATCGCCATTGGCACCGAACTCCTGCTCGGCGAAACCGCCGATACCAACACACGCACCCTTGCGCGTGTCCTGCGCAGCCTGGGGATAGACCTGTATCGCGCCCAGACAATCGGCGACAATGCGGAGCGCATTTCAGACACCGTCCACCAGGCATTGGAAAGAGCCGATATCGTCATCACTACCGGTGGTCTTGGTCCAACCGTGGATGATCCCACCCGGCAGGCAATTGCCGAGTGCGTAGGTGTACCGCTCGAATTCCATCCCGAACTATGGGAGCAAATCACCGCCCGGATATCCCGATATGGTCGCTCGCCGACCGAAAACCAAAAGCGCCAGGCTTATATCCCCAAAAACGCGATCGTTATCGAGAACCCGGTAGGTACCGCGCCTGCATTTATCGTGAGAGTCCCGTTTACAAAACAATCTGGGAAGGAAACGGAGCGGGGGGGAAAAATAATCGTTTCGCTGCCAGGCGTGCCACGCGAGATGGAAACCCTCATGAGCAGTGCCATCGTTCCATATCTGCAAAAAGCCTTCGACCTGCACTCTGTGCTTAAAATCCGCACGCTGCACGTCAGCGGACTTGGAGAAGGGATCATCGACGATAAGATCGGCGACCTGGAAACGCTCGTCAACCCGACAGTGGGTCTGACCGCCCATTCCGGGGTGGTGGACGTCCGCATCGCAGCCAAGGCAGATACCGAATCCGAGGCTGGAAGGATGATCAGCATAGTTGAGACAGACCTGCGGTCAAGACTGGGAGATGACATCTGCGGCACAGACGACGATACCCTGGAAAGGGTCACGCTCGAGGCCGTGGCGCGGCGAGGCTGGACACTGGCATGTTTCGAAATCAACCTTCAAGGTGCGCTGCTGAAGCGTTTCGCCCAAACCGGGCACGCTGCTTATCGGGGTGGAAGGATTTCCGAGGTCCAAACAGAAACGCTTGCAGATGGTACTAAATCAGCTCTCGAGGAGTTCCAGGCATCCAGCGGGGTGGGAGTCTCCTATTCGCAGGAGGACGAAAAGCAAGACATCCGGATCCTGCTGGTCACACCCCAAAGGGAAGCGGAGCATGCCCTGACATACGGCGGGCACCCCGGCAATGCACGGCGCTGGGCAGTAAACATGGCGCTTGATATCCTGCGTCGCAGCGCATTGGAGGCAGGTTAATGCCCAAATCTTCCCCAAAATCGCTCGGAAGGATCGTTACAAGTTTCTGGGTATTCAACCTGGTGTTAGGAATCTTCGTTATAGGCGCCTGGTTGTTCTCATCAAACCCGGCGGTGAGGACCCTTTTTATCAGTCCCACCCCCTCCCTTACCGATACTCCCACGTTCACCCTGACGTTAACCCCCACCAATACGTTTACACCCTCGGCGACCCATACCATAACCCAGTCCCCCGTCCCCACCGAGACTTTTACTCCCAGCGTCACCCCCACCGAGACGGTGACTCCCATCCCGTACAGCGAGGGACCGATCACCATAGGCTATTCCGTCCAGAAACGGCCCCTGGAAGTCTATCGGTTTGGGACCGGTAAAACTGAAAGATTAATCGTAGCAGGTATGCATGGCGGCAGCGAATTCAATACCATTCAACTGGCCGATCAATTGATGGCTTATCTCAAGGACCACCCTGAAATCGTCCCGACAGATGTGAGTCTATATATTTTACGAGACTTGAACCCGGAGGGAGAAGCACGCGCACACGACTATAACGGGCGCGCCAACGCTCATAATGTTGACCTGAATAGAAATTGGGATGCCAACTGGCAAAAAGATTGGCCGCGGGACAATTGTTGGACGTATACAATGGTCACCGGGGGAACCGGTCCGATGTCAGAGCCGGAGACGAAGGCACTGGCGGCATTTATCCAGAGTCGTCATTTTGACGCCCTGATCAATTACCACAGCGCAGCGCTGGGCATTTTTGCGGGCGGTCTGCCACCCGACGACTATTCCATCCGGCTGGCTAAAGCGGTTGCAGCAGTGTCCACATATCCCTACCCGCCTGTAAACATCGGGTGTATGTACACCGGGGGTTTCACCGATTGGGCGGATGAAAAAGGTATCGCGGCGCTGGACGTAGAACTCACCGACAAAACCCACACCGATTAGGATATGAATTTGAAAGTCCTGGAAACCTTCCTGAACTGGAAGCGCTAGTTTCGGGGCGCGGCGCAACAGGCAGCCCGAGAGTTTTATCAGGTAGAATAGCAGAAACAGGAGTGCGAATGACCAAATCTGTTGATCTTCTGCTCTTTAATGCCATCGTCCTGACCATGGACGAGGAGATGCACCAATATGAACCCGGCGCGGTTGCTGTAAGCGGGGATTCGATCCTGGCGGTTGGTCCTGAAGATGAAGTCCTTAAAGGCTGCCATGCCGCCCACGAAGTGGACTGCGGAGGCAAGGTCCTGATGCCGGGGTTGGTCAACGCACACACCCATGTCCCAATGACACTGCTGCGCGGCCTGGCCGACGACCTGCGCCTGGACGTTTGGCTGCAGGGGTATATCTGGCCGGTGGAGCGCGAGTTCGTCTCACCAGATTTCGTGCGCCTGGGCACTCAACTGGCCTGCGCCGAGCTCATCCGCACCGGAGTTACCTGTTTTGCCGATATGTACTACTTCGAGGAAAAAGTAGCCGAGACCACTGCCGAGGCGGGCCTGCGCGCGGTTTGCGGACAAACGGTACTCAAGTTCCCCACGCCGGATGCGGTCTCATTCGAAGATTCATTGGCCGCGGCGCGTGAATTTATCGAGCACTGGAAAGGCCACCCCCTCATCACCCCAGCTGTATCCCCGCATGCCTACTATACCTGTACGCCTGAAATCCTGCGGGCTACAGCCCAACTGGCAGCCGAATTCGACGTGCCGCTGCATACCCACATTTCCGAAACCCTGCTGGAAGTGGAAAACATGCGCAGAGATAATGGGATGCCCGTGGTCCCTTATCTCAAAAAACAAGGGTTATTCGATGCCAAGGTGCTGGCAGCCCACTGCACCCACATCGACGAGGGGGAAATGCGGACCCTGCTGCACGCGGGGGCCGGCGTGGCGCACAACCCATCCTCCAATTTGAAACTGGCCTCCGGATTTGCCCCGGTCCAGAAAATGCTGAACATTGGCCTGGATGTGGGCATTGGGACGGACGGTCCCGCCTCGAATAATGACCTGGACATGTTCGAAGAAATCCGCCTGGCCGCCTTCGTGGCAAAAACGGTCAGCAATGATCCAACCGCACTGCCGGCAGTGACTGCAGTCAAGATGGCCACCCGCCTGGGGGCACGGGCGCTGCACCTCGGACCCGTGACTGGGAGCCTCGAAGCAGGTAAGCGAGCCGACCTGATCCTGGTTGATATTACCGGGCTGCACAATACGCCGCGCTTCCGCCGGGACGCTGACAATATCTATTCCCAACTGGTCTATGCCGGGAAAGCCAGCGACGTAAGCGACGTGATGGTCAATGGCAAATGGCTGATGCACAACCGCGAACTGCTGACACTCAACGAAAAAGAATTGAAGCTGCATGCGCAGGAATACGCCCGTAAAATCGATGTGTTCCTGATGGCACGGGAGCAATCGGTCTTTTCAAAGCTGGTTGCCCTGGGTGGGTCGGCGGAAGAGGAATCCTTTGAAGTCCAGGTAAAAGTGAAGCTGAAGGACCCGGCTCCCGTGCTTAAGGCGATTAAAAATACTGCCATCGACATCCTGGTAAAAAAACATTACCACCAGCACGATATTTATTTCACCTTTGCAGATCCGGAACAGGGTTGGCTGCGTTACCGGGAAGATGAGATGGTCGATGACAAGGAGCAGATAACAGGCGTGCGCGGCCGTTTAACCCTGATCGGTCCCTCCCGCGAGGGCGACTTCGCCCACGATGTGCTCCTGAGCCGCATTCGATACTTTGCACCCGCAGCCAACAGCCTGCGCTTCTACCGGGAATACTTCAAACCCGCCAGTGAAATCGCCGTCGACAAGGACCGCCTGCGCTGGCTGGTGCGCTACAAAAACGAAGAGTTCTTCATCAACCTTGACCGGGTTGAGACTCCCGAGCTGGGGTACTACCTGGAAATCAAAAGCCGAACCTGGAGCCGGCGCGACGCTGAAGAAAAAGCCGATTGCACATCGGAACTCATCAGCCTGCTGGGCGGGCAGCTGGAAAATACCATTACGCTGGACTACGTCGAAATAGCCGGCGGGAAGGATTAGTCCGAAAGAACAGCAGTACCCGGATAGACAACCTACCCATGTGTCAGGAGTTATAAAGGATGACACACCTGGATCATGACTTGACGGGAAGGTGAAAACCATGCGTAAGTTTTTAACCGTGATCGCCAGGATTATCGCAGGGGTATTTGCAGCCTTGTTCGTTTTCACCGCCCTTCTGGCCATCCTGTTGACCACCCTCAATGGGCAGATGTTTAATTCCAACACATATAAAACTGCACTGGTGGATCAAAATATCTATAAGCGCCTGCCCGAAATCGTTGGAGCGGCGATCACCAGCAGTTTTGCGTCCGATCCCTGCGCCCAAAACCAACTGGCTTGCAGCATGGACGGCGCTTCTCCCGAATTACAAGCCTGCCTGACAACTGCACTGGGATCGGCCGCGTACCAGTCCATCGGAAGCGGCGGTCGCCTCCCGACCAGCGTAGAACTTCAGCAAGCGCAACCCTGCCTGGACCGTTATGGAGGGGCACTGAAGGGCAACCCGAAGCCAGGGACAGGCGGAAGCGGAATGCCGTTCTTTTTACAGAATCTCACCGCGGCAGATTGGCAAGCCATCCTTACGATCCTGCTGCCACCAGAAACCCTTAAGACCATGACCGAAAGCACGCTCGACCAGTTCTTCGGTTATCTAAATGGCACAGTGGACTCAGTGTCAGTCCCCATGCTAATATTTAAAGATCGACTGTTGGGCCCGGCTGGGAAAGATCTATTTATGCAACTTTTGAACTCGCTCCTGCCCTGCAATGAACAAGACCTGTCCCAATTAATTCTAGGAATGAGTAATGGCGGCAGGGTCCTATGCAAACCGCCTGAAGATATGATTCCCATCGTAACCGCTCTGGTCCCGGACCTTTTGAACACGATCGTCCCGGCGATACCGGATAAGGCTTTCATCATCAAAGCTCCTGCTCCTGGCGCTCCATCGCCCGGCAACGGACCATTTGGGGCAGACCCGTTTTCCACGCTGCGTATCATCAGGCTGGTCATGCGCCTGAGTTTTCTTGTTCCATTAGTCTTCCTGCTGCTGGTCACCCTGTTCGCGGTACGCAGTTATAAAAGTTGGATGCGCTGGTGGGGTATTCCTTTTCTCATTACCGGAATAATAGGCCTAGGGTTGGGGTTATCGATCGTACCTGCTTTTAATGCCACCTGGACGTGGTTGATTGCTCCACGAATTCCTGTTTTTCTCCCGGCTGTCCTCCCCCAGACTGGGGTAGAACTATTCCGATCCATTATTCACACCTTATCAGGATGGTTCATCGTCCCGGCTGTGGTTTTGTGCGTCATCGGCCTGGGAGCCTGGATCGGCTCAATCACAATCAAGGACCAAATCAAACCTGATCAGCCCGAGGCACCCTCCACACCGATGCCCTGACCTGTGCAATGGCTGCCAAACACGCGGCAACCTCTTTTGCAACCCTGAGAAAGTCTTTTAATCTTTGGATCATTCCATGATTCGAGTCATACTCCCGCTGCTGGCAATCATCCTTGTAACGCTGGCATGCCGCATGCCAGCAATCTTATACCAATCCGCAGGGTACACCCGGGGCAATCCCGACCCTTAAAACCTCCCCTTTCGATTTGGGACGAACCGTTTACGGTTTCTTCCCGTCACCTCCCGAGGCAACCACTCAGAGCGTCATAGGCACCTACAAAGCAATCGGTCAACACGGGGACGTGGTCCTGCTCCAGCAAAGTATCCCCTGGGAAGCGTTTGCCATCAGCGATGACCATCAGCATGTCGTTCGAATCCGCATCCGCTTTTCTGACCACGACGCCCACTGAAATTGGCCAGACCGGACCGGAAATTAAAACCCTTTCCACAATTGGCGGGAAATTAACCTTCGACCTGGGGGCTACCCCGGTTTTTATTCAAGAGGTTCCGTAAAAAAGGAGGCAGCATGCAAACCATTCGTCAGATCCTGAAGAAAAAGGGCCGCAAGACATGGACGATCAGCCCCGAAACGCGTGTTTTCGACGCCCTGCAAGTAATGGCTGATAAGGACGTGGGGGCATTGCTGGTGGTGGACGGAAAAACACTGGTGGGGGTGTTCTCGGAACGGGATTATGCCCGCAAGGTGATCCTGCTTGGCAAGAGTTCAAAGGTAATGCGGGTCAGTGAAATCATGTCATCGCCGCCCATTTTTATCGAACCGGATATTACTGTCGAAAAAGGGCTGGCTCTAATGTCCGCCAAGCATGTGCGCCACCTGCCGGTCATGGAAAAAAAGCACCTGATCGGGATTGTCACGATCGGCGACCTGGTCAGGTCGCTTATCGATGAGCAAAAGGTGGTCATTGACCATTTGGAGAAATATATCCTCTCCAATACCAGCATCACCTGACCCCCTGCCTTTTCAGATCGGCCAAATCGATCCTAGGGGCAATAATTCTGCTGGTGCTGGTCGAAGGTTTCGGCAAAATTATGCAAGCCGGACCCATCGCATTTTGCCTGGAAATAATAATAATTGCTATCCGCCGGATGGGCCACTGCTTCCAGTGCAGCCAGGCCGGGGTTGGAGATCGGTCCGGGCGGCAAGCCTAGATAAATGTAAGTGTTGTAGGGGGAACCGATTTTTAGATCATCCAAACTGAGCGGATTGGTCCACCAGGTACCCTGGGCGGTATTGTAACCCAGGGCGTACTGGATCGTTGGGTCAGTCTGGAGGTTCATGCCGATTGCCAGCCGGTTATAAAATACCGAGGCGATGAGCGGCATCTCTGTATCAACGACCGCTTCGCGCTGGACGATGGAGGCCATGGTCACTGCCTGGTAAAGGGTCAGCCCGCGGGTGGAGTACGCTGCCAGCATATCCGCCTGAAGATGGGACCTGAACCCATTTAGAAGGGTGGAAACTAACTGGTCAGGCGTGGTCGTACGCGGCAGGATGTATGAGTCGGGATAGAGAAACCCTTCTGCAGATGCGCCTGCAGGAATCAGATCCAATCCTTCGGGAGCAGCCGCAGCAGTTATAAATGCCTGCGGTGAAAATTCCAGGCCGGAGGTGGGCAGGGTCGCGGCGATTTCCTCCATCCGCCAGCCGGGGAGGACAGCCAGGGTTATTTCGGTGAGAGTGGTGGATTTGAGTTTTTGGGCAATGTCAAACCCGGTCTGTGCAGGGCTGAGGCGGTAGGTGCCGGTCTGGATGACTGTATCCAGCCCGGTCCAGAGCAGGTAGAAGCGGAAGGTGGCGGCGCTGCGAATCAGGCCAGCCTGCTCCAGCCGGTTTGAGATGGAAAGCACGCTTTCGCCAGACTGGATGGAAAACAATTGCTCTGACCCGGTGGGATCGAGCGGCTGGGTTAAATTTCCCGCATTCCAGACCAGTTGAAAACCATAGTTGAAACGCTGCCAGGAATTTAGCGAAGGGCTGGGCTCGCCAAAAGACTGATGCGCCGCCTGGGGGACAAAAACAGCCAGAGCCACCAGGGCGAGGGCAGCCAGGGTGACCAGCAGAAGCATCCATGGAAGGCAGGAATGGCGGGATTTCATTTCTGAGGGTTGGCGTCCAAATAAGATTGCAGGAGAACAGTTGCAGCGAGTGAGTCCAGGTGTCCCCGGCGGTTTTTTCGGGATACTCCCATGGCAATTCTGGCGGCACGGGCGTCCTGAGTGGTGAGGGATTCGTCCCAGAACACCACCGGAAGGCCGGTCTGGGCCATCAAAGCCTGTGCAAAACGCCCGGCACGGCGCCCTTCAAAAGTGGGATTGCCATCATCGTCGAGAGACTGCCCCACCACGATCAGCCCGGCTTCATTGGTTTTCGCGATATCCGCGACCGTGGCAGCATCCACCAGGCGGGCGACGTGATCGAGAACCGTCAGGGGGTTGGCAATGCTGCCGGTCGGATCGCTGATGGCGAGTCCGATGTTTTTGGAACCAGGATCCACGGCGAGAATTCTCATTAATTGCCTGCGGAAACAGTTATCCGAAACGGGATGAGAGGCAGCCAGGGCCACCAGGCGGGTTTGAGCTGGACAACCGGTGACTCGGCCAACGCCAAAGATTTTTTCAGCTGCCGGATTACCTCTGCAGGTCTGCGACCCGCGGACAATTCCACAACATTGAGTTGGTCGAGGCTGGCTTGCACAATGCGCTGCACCTGCATCTCCCAATGAGTGACCCCGTCTGCCCCGGTAAGGGGCGTACTGGTAGGCGACAATGTCAGTTCTTTTGATGGCGGGGCATAACCCTTCGGCAGATTGGCATCCATGGATATTTGTGACAAGGTATTGAGATCCGATTGGGCGGCATATTGTGCCTGGCATTGCACACGCAGCGTCAGGGAAAGAGTATTTCCACTCTGATCTGCGGCGGGGAAGAAAGTTTCAGAAAGGACTTGTGACCCATCCAGCGTACCCGGGAAGTACACGTCACCATGCTTGAGGTTTTGTTGAATGTTCGTTCCACAATTAACAAGAATCTCTGCCAACAAAGCTGCACGAAGTTCAGCCCGGTCGGAAGCGGTCTGGATTAAAGCATTGCGGTCAGAGCCCCCCGTGGTTGGCGTGGAATTGACTACAGCCAGGCTGGTGCCCAATTCTCCTTCGAAAGATGCCAGTGCCTCGGCAGGCAGATTTCCAACCGTCCCTCCATCGACTGCCTGTATGGGAACATCCACTTTTTTGTCAATGCCGGCCGCGACGACCGCATCGATTGTGGTAACGAAGCGAACTGGCGGGCTGGACAGGTTGCGTATCACTGTCCCGGCTGGGATGCCGGTCAGGGTATTGGTCAGGTTGCGGAAAGTCGCAAGTCCATGTGCATGTGCTTCCGGGACAGCCACCTTACCGGTCACCGGTATCGTTTTGCTTTGTTCCACGATCAGTGAGCTAAGCCGCGCCGGCAGACTGCCCGCCAGGTTGACAGTTGTCACCTCCCGGCTGGCGGATACTTTTAATGTCAAGCTTTGCATGCCGCTGGCCGGGTTCAAAATAATGGTTGCAGAGGGAATGAAAAGTGAAAGAACAGCCAGGATTGCCAGAACAGCGACTGTGAAAAACAAAAATCGAAGACCAAAAATGGAACGCCAGGCCGCTTCGGAAGGAAAGGCTGCGTGCCGCATTTGCAGCAGGTCGGGAGCTTCGTTGCGCCGAACTGGCCTTTCAGGTGCGTTTTCCCTTTCCCATGGTTTACGTTGGGCCGAGGCAACTCTTGCAAATGCCGGGATGATTAATTCTTCGGCAGAACGGCGCTGGTCAATATTACCGGATACGATTCCCAGTTGCGCTCCGAGCGTGTCTGCATGGCGCCGGAGCAGACGGAGGTCAAGGGGCCGTGCCAGGATGCGGGCATGGCGCGGGAAGACCAGCAGGATGCGTTCCGCCTTTGCCCAAGACATCTTATCCCGCACGGAGGTCACATCGTCATGTGAATCCAGTTTGATGACCTGTGTTTTCATCTACGGCAATTATAACGTCGAAAGTAGACCGCTCATTATTGGAGCCGGTGCAATGGAATCAGATCCAGCCGGGACTTTTCCAGAAATGGCAGGCAGGCGCGACGAAATGCCATGCCAGGCACCTATCCCACCCAAAAAAACTTATCCGGATAGAGAAATTTCTACGGATACTTGGAAATGATCACGATCGCATGCCCGGTGTCGTTATCAAATGAGGCCAGGTAGCGCGTCAAGTTATATGAAATAAAGGATACATTGTGCTGGGCATTGCTGCCGGTGCCGGCGTAACCCGAACCGGACGCCATGGCAAAACCCAGCGATTGGGCTTTAGCCTCGTAATACAAGCGGGCCTGGTCGAGGGTTGCTGCAGCGGTATAACTGTAGATATACCCGGAGAATTCCTGACCCGCTGTTGCCTGCGGCATGATTGGGACGGAACGCCAGTTCGAAAGGGGTGTTCCCACCGGGTGAAAATATAACGAAGCGGTCGTTATGGCGCCCATGGAACCCATCATAGCCAGCTGGGTGGCAGCCAGGGGATCAACCGTGGCTGTAGCCGCTGCAGGCGGAATTTGCGTCGGCATGGACGAAGGGGAGGGGGCAACGGTGGCGGTAGCAACCGGCGCAGTTGTGACAGTAGCGGTGGGAGGCAGCGTTGGGATGGGAGCCTGTGTTCCCGGCAAAGCTTACGAGACCACCCCGCAGGCGAGTGATACTAGAACAATCGATAACGGTAAATATTTGCGTACCTTTAACATACCAATCTCCTTTCCATCAAACTTCGGTCGCCGCAACGTCACCTGGCAGCCAGACCAATAAGAAATCAATCCTGACTATAAAAAGTCAGGATTGGGATTTATTTTAATTTAGACGTGAGCCAGCTTTCCAGCGATGCAAGGGCGGTCGGGATCTTCACCGGGTCCCGGCCTCCACCAAAAGCAAGGTGAGGAGCCCCCCCTCCGCCTGCCCCAAGCTGGCGGGATATATAACCGACCAGTTCTCCAGCTTTAATGCCTTTCTTGATCAAATCCTGCGTGACTGCAGCCATAACGGTCACTTGCTCACCTGAACTTGTCGCAACCACGCATACACCGTTTTCCGGATATTTCTCGCGAAATTTATCGGCCAATCTGCCGAGGGTGTCCTTATCTGTTTCGGGGAGTTCCAATGACAGCAGGTTGATCCCATTAATTTTTTGTGGATTGTCCAACTGAAGGTTAAAACTGGAAAGCGCCAGTTCAACTTTGAGTGACGCCATTTGCTTCCTGGCTGCGGCCATTTCTTCTTGAATCAATTCGACCTTCTGAGGCACTTCATCCACCGCAGACTTAAGCACGCTGGCAGTCTGCTTGAGCATCTTGAAACGCTTTGCAACCAGTTCGTATGCTCCGCGCCCGGTAACCGCTTCGATGCGCCGCACTCCAGCAGCAGCAGAACTTTCGGAAAGGATCAGGAATGAACCCACATCCGAAGTCCGATCCAGGTGCGTGCCGCCGCATAATTCGTATGAATATTTATCTCCGATCGTTATTGTCCGAACGCTATCACCGTACTTTTCACCAAAGAGAGCCATGGCACCTTCGGCAACGGCTTGTTCGCGCGATTTGACCACGGCGATCACGGGGTAGTCTGCAGCGACCGCCTCATTAACTAGTTTCTCGACACGCTCAACCTGGACGGAAGTCATTGCCTCGGGATGATTGAAGTCAAAGCGGAACCGGTCGGGGGTCACCGATGAACCAGCCTGGCGCGCATTTTCACCCAGGACCTGGTGCAGCGCGGCGTGAAGGAGGTGCGTGGCAGTATGGTTCCGGCGGATATCGTGGCGGCGGACCGCATCCACCACCGCAATCGCCATCTCCCCGGTTTTTGGATGTCCAAAAACCACCTCACCCATATGGATGATCGCACCCGGCGAGGGCTTGCGCGTCCCGGTCACCTCGATCTCCCAGGAACCATCCGCCGCGCGGATCACACCGGTATCTGAAACCTGGCCTCCAGATTCAACGTAGAACCCGGTCTTTGGCAGCAGGACCTCGACCTGGTCTCCTGCCCCAACCGCGGACAGGGTTTGTCCATCAGCCGCCAATGCCAGAACAAGACCCTCGACCTGCAGCCATTCGTACGGGTTATAGGTCACCCCTTCCTTGGCTAATTTCCCTGCTTTCTGAAGGTCTTTCATGATCCTGCTGTAGAACTCGGCATCCTCGCCGCCCATTTTCCCCATGGCTTTGCCGCCGCCCGAAGCAAGGCGGTGCTCATCCATCGCTGCCCGAAAACCTGGTTCGTCCACCTCCAGACCCTGCTCACGGGCGATATCACGGGCGATCTCCAGCGGGAGACCATAAGTGGCATACAGGTCAAAAGCCTGCCTGCCATCCAGTGTTTTGCCTCCGGTTTTCTGCAGTTCATCCAGCATGGACTGTAAATAAGCCGTACCGGATTCCACCGTCCGCGCAAATCGAATTTCCTCCCGGGTCAGGTTGTCGAGGATCGCCTCGCGGCTCTTAACCAGCTCAGGGTAGAAATCCCCGTAGGCGGCCACGATGGCGTCCGCAGCTTTCGCCAGGAAGGGATCGTGCAACCCGAGTTTTGTTCCGAAACGGGCTGCCCGGCGGATGATCATGCGGCAGATGTAGTTTCGACCCACATTTCCAGGAACCACGCCGTCAGCGATCAGGAAAGCCGCGGCGCGGGCATGATCGGCGATGACACGATATGGGGTGAAATTGGAGTTCATTTTTTCTTCGCTGTCGCCGGTCAGTTCGCGGACCGCCCCCAGGGCACCCTGGAACAGGTCGATCTTGTAGTCCGAGTCAACCCCCTGCAGGACTGAAACAAGGCGTTCGAAGCCCATCCCGGTATCGACGTGCCTGGCTGGCAGCGGTTCGAGGTTATCCTTATCAATCCGGTTATATTGAATGAAGACGTTGTTCCAAAGTTCGAGGTAGCGCTGGCACTCGCCGTTTACACCGCACCTGTGCGGTTTCCCGGCCAGATTATCAAAGGCCTCCCCCCGGTCAAGATGAACCTCCGAACACGGCCCGCATGGACCTGTCTCGGCCATCTCCCAAAAGTTTTCCTTGCGCCCAAAGAAGAGCACGTGCGCGGGGTCGAACCCGGGCTGCTGCTTCCAAATATCAGCAGCTTCATCGTCCGTGGGGATGTTGCCTTTGTCATCCTTGAAACAGGTGGCATACAACTTGTCTTTGGGAAGCCCCCAAACATCCGTCAGGAGCTGCCATGCCCATGCAATGGCTTCCTTCTTGTAATAATCACCGAACGACCAGTTGCCGAGCATCTCGAAGAAAGTGTGGTGGGTGTCGTCGCGGCCCACCTCATCCAGGTCATTGTGTTTTCCGGCAACACGCAGCACTTTCTGGGAATCGACTGCGCGGGTATAGGGACGTTTGTCTGTTCCGAGAAAAACATCTTTAAACTGAACCATGCCTGCATTCGTAAATAAGAGGGTCGAATCTCCCCCGGGTACGAGCGATGCGGACGGTACAAATGTATGTTTTTGTTCGACAAAGAAATCGATAAAGGTCTGCCGGATCTGCGCTCCGGTTGGTTTCTGGGTCATCCTGGCTCCAATGCCTTTGAAAGAATGGGAGAATTATACTCAAAAAGCGAAAGAAACCCCCGATGCTTTTCCCCGCCTCTTGAATTAATCTAATATGCGCCGGTAACATTTTCAGATATTTATTTCCACGAACCGCAATAAGAATGCAAGCACGGGATATTTCATTGGCTTCGGTATGACTTTCAGCCTGATGTATTTTTCATTTTCAAATGGTATACTCTGAGAGAAGGGATATTTATGTTTTCACAACACAGTCACCAAACCAAGCCTCTCATTGCCGCGATCATCCCAACCTACAACGAAGAAATTAACGTTGCCGGTGTGCTCGAGGTTTTGCATGCCACCCCCCTGCTCGACGAGATCATCCTTGTCGATGATGGTTCTTCGGACGGGACAGTCGAAATATTAAGGCGGGCGGCGTTGGCCGACCCGCGCTACCGGGTGATCAGGCATGAAAAGAACAGCGGAAAAGGACAGGCCATTTTCACCGGCTGGGCAGCCACCTGCGCACCCATCCTCCTCCTGCTTGATGCGGACCTCAAGAACCTGACTCCTGTCCACCTGCAGGCCCTGCTTGACCCCATTATCAACCATAGAGCTGATATGACCCTTGGCCTGTTCCGGGGAGGCCATATCAGCACCACTTTATCGCACAGGCTGACCCCGTTCCTGACCGGTCAGCGCGGCCTGCGCTCTGAATTGCTGAAATACGTATCGCGCGAAGCGTCGGCCGGGTATGGATTCGAAGTTGCCCTGACCCTTGCAGCACGCCGGAAAGGCTACCAAAAACGGGTCGTACCACTGTATGGTGTCTGGCATCCGAGCAGCGAGTCACGCTCCGAGCGAGGGTTCTGGTCCGGGGCAATTTGGAAAGCACGCATGTACGGGGAAATCATCCATGCCTGGTGGCTCGTGGTGCGCGAACGTTATCCAAATGCCAAGTCCTTTTTCTCGAATAGTGACTGGTAAATGTTAAAGCAACTCAAAGACCTAAAAGCCATCGCATAAAGCGATGGCTTTTTTTTGAAGCAGGCTGGAAGAGCTGATCATCGGGATCACAGGAGTTAAAAAAATATTCAATCCGGAGTGTTCAATTTTATTTGGCAGTTCCTTATCGAACCATGAGTTTCAACCCACAGATTTGATCAGCTTATCCAGCAGCGCAGCTTCTTGCTCCGGAGTCTTAATCTCCCCATCCAGCCACGCAGCCCGTAATTTTCGCAAGAGAGTCTTGTATTCCGGTCCAGGGGGCAGGCCGCGTTTTTTTAAGTCATAACCGGTTGTTTTCGGCTTGATAACCCGCCAGGATTCAAGGTAATTCCTCAATACTTGCTGTGTCGCTCCAGCCGGTAACCCAAGAGTAACAGCCTGGACCGCCTTCAATGGAATTTTGTCCAACGCCGCCACAGATTGGCTGGGTTTTTTTCCGGTTAGGGACCCTGCCTGTACGACCAAGGTGGAAGCAGCCTGCAACATATCCCTCAAGGCCGAATCAAAATGGAGCCTTTTTTCGACGCCCACCAAGCCGGAAGACGGGACATCCATCAACCAGAGAGCCCAGGCAAGTGTCCGGCGGGAAGGGGAGTGCGAGAGGTCTTGCTCTGCATTCAATCCCTTTTCGAATCGCTTTTGGATGACCTGGTTCCATTCCAAGGCCGGATGGACCGACTCCAGGATACCCAACTTTTCCAACCGCTTCAAAATGGAAGCGGCATTTTCTTCTTCCAGGATCAAATCCAATTCATGGCGCACGCGCTCGGCTGAGAGATGGTTAATCTGAAGTAGACCGCCCGGGATGAGTGCCAACGTTTCGGGAGCTATGTTGAACCCATAGCGTGCTTGGTAACGAACCATGCGAAATAAACGCGTGGGGTCGTCCTGGAATGATTGGGAGTGCAAGGTCCTGAGGATGCCCGCCTCCAAATCTTCCAACCCACCCAACTCATCGCTCAATTCCCCATAATGAAGGCCGTCCAGGCGGATTGCCAGGGCGTTTATAGTAAAGTCGCGACGGCGCAGATCGTCGATCAACGTGCCGGGCTTGACGGTTGGCAAGGCTGCCGGGTGTTTATAAATCTCTGCGCGGGCTGTAATGAAGTCAACAAATCCAGGGAGGCCTTCTCCAGGAGGCGGGAACCATTGCGCGGTTTTAAACTTGGAATGTACGGTCACCCTGCCACCCTGCCTGGCAGCCAGCGTGCGTGCCAGCCCGATGACATCGCCCACCACGACCAGGTCAAAATCCAGACCTGGTCGACCAAGCAACAAGTCGCGCACGAACCCCCCGACAATATAAAGAGGCAGGTGCTGCAGAGTTGCCAGGTCCGCCGCTGTTTTGAGCAGCCGGCCTTGTTCAGACGACAACGCCTGGTCCAGGCGGACGGACAAATCTGATTTTGTCAGGCGGGAAAAGGTCATGGCAGCCTCGCGGATATCGTTATAATTGTAGCATATGGAAAGTCCCGTTTTTACCAGATCGCAGGTCGAATCGCTTGGGAAAACTCTCCTGGAACACCGACCGAATGCGATCGTCCGCCAGCGAATCCTGAGGGATGTGCTGCATCTGCCGCAGGGAAGTGCTGACCTGGAAAAATCCCGCACAGATGTATTTTCCCGTCCCTGGGTGAGGGAACTGGCGGCCGGGCAGCGTCCGGAACCATTCCATATTTTCCATTGGTTGGAATCGCTGGAAATCCTTTCTCGCTTTCAAAGCCAGGGGGCAGTTTCGCAAGGGGCATATGCTTGGTTGTGGAAACAACGCACACCTGACGGGTTGTGGGATTTCGGTGCAAGGGTTAGCAGATCGACCTATTTCCCCATGTCGGATGATTGGATGCGGGAGGGGAACCGTTCCGTGGATCACTCAACACGGGTACTTGCATGCATTGCAGCTTATGATCCTGGCCTTTAAATTAATCGTCACACCTTTCTTTATTGGAATGGTCACCCTGGCCGGCCGCAAATGGGGCCCGACCGTCAGCGGCCTGCTAATGGGTTTGCCGCTCACCTCTGCGCCAATATCGGTTTTCCTCGCCATACAATACGGGGCTGCATTTGCGGCTCGGTCTGCTTCAGGCAACCTTGCAGGCCAAGCCTCGGTATGCATCTTCTGCCTGGCATACAGCCTGTCAGCCCAAAAACATGGCTGGATCCCATGTACCATCATATCCATAGCCTCATTTCTGCTCTCCACCTTTATTTGGAACCAGATCACATTAACACTGCTGCCGGCCGTTGCCGTCCTGGGAATCGTCATCTGCCTAGTCCTGTGGCTGATGCCCAGGAGTACCGCCGTCATTCTGCCCACCACCCCTCCCAGGTGGGACCTGCCCGCCCGCATGCTGCTTGCAGCCACATTCGTTATCACCCTGACGACTTTCGCCAACGCCCTGGGACCGCATCTGAGCGGCTTGATCGCACCGTTTCCGGTTTTCGGCACCATCATTACCGCCTTTACGCATCGCCAGCAAGGCCCGGATGCAGCTACGCGTTTGTTGCGCGGCATTGTTTTTGGTTCCCTGGCTTACACTGCATTTTTCCTTGTCGCGGGCAATTTGTTAACTCACATATCCCTGGAGTGGACGTATCTGCTGGCATCAGCCGCAGCCATATGCGTGAGCGCAGTGACCTTTATTGCACCGGGGATTTTCAACCGAAATCGCATCCCCGCCGAATGAAATCAGGTATAATCTGCAGGATGAAGTTGAACCCGCTCCCGGCCCCCAGCTAGTCACAATCCACCAGGTCTGGTAAGGATTAATTCGTCACGTACACCGGCGGCTCCCAGACTTGAGGAGCCGCTTTATGTTGATCGCTGGACCAAGGACGGGGCACAGGCAGCAACATGTGATCAAGAGGGAAGGATCGCCCAATGGATCTGAAAGATCTGACCAAGAAGATGCATGCATTTGTCAATTCCAATGGCTGGTATGAGGCCGGCAGTAAACGTCCGCAGACCCCCCGTAACCTGGCCATCTCCCTTTCGCTGGAAGCCAACGAAGTGCTGGAACATTTCCAGTGGCAGGACGAGCTCAAGGACAAGGATGATTTCGCCAGCGAACTTGCAGATGTGGCCCTTTACCTGATGCAACTGGCAACGGTTTCCGGGATCGACCTGGAGCAAGCCATTTTAAAAAAACTCGAAATTAACGCTTCCCGAAAATGGGATGGGGATAAGACGAATATTGTCAGTTGAGTCGCCTGACTGGCGGATCTTATATCTTCAGGAATGCAATCATGAATGTTTCAGTGTTTGGCGGCTCTCAACCTCAACCGGCTTCCTCCACATATAAGGAGGCTTATGAACTCGGCAATTTGCTTGCCCAAGCCGGGCATACCGTCCTGACGGGCGGCTACATCGGCACGATGGAAGCGGTCAGCCGGGGTGCGGCTGAAGCCGGAGGACATGTCATCGGCGTGACCTGCGCAGACATCGAAGCCTGGCGGGCAGTGAAACCAAATGCCTGGGTGCAGGAGGAACGCCGCTTTGCAACCATGCAGGAACGCCTGAACGAATTGGTCAAAGCGTGTGACGCCGCCGTCGCCCTTCCAGGGGGCCCGGGTACGCTGACCGAGATCGCTCTTACCTGGAACCTGATGATCGTCCGCTCCATTCAGCCCAAGCCGCTGATATTAATCGGAACCGGCTGGAGAATGTTAATGGCCGCGTTTACCGTCTCATTTGACGTTTATATCCCGCAGAATCAGCGTGACCTGATTCAATTTGCGCCGGATGTTAAATCAGCTGTCACAATGTTAAATTCTTAAATATGAGGAATTCATGTCTGAAGAAAAATTAACCCCCCGCAATGTTGACTTTTCCGAATGGTACAACCAGATCGTCATGCGCGCTGAAATGGCCGACTACGCCCCCGTGCGCGGCTGTATGATCGTCCGCCCATATGGGTGGGCGCTCTGGGAAAACATCCAGCAGGCGCTCGACAGGCGCTTCAAGGATACCGGGCATGTCAATGCCGCCTTCCCGCTGCTTATCCCCATGTCGTTCCTCGAAAAAGAAAAGGAACATGTGCAGGGCTTCTCGCCCGAACTGGCAGTTGTGACGATAGGCGGCGGGGAAAAACTCGAAGAGCCGCTGGTGATACGCCCCACTTCCGAGACCATTATCGGCTACATGTATTCCAAATGGATCAAATCGTACCGCGACCTGCCGGTGCTCATCAACCAGTGGGGCAACGTTGTCCGTTGGGAGCTGCGCACGCGGCTGTTCCTGCGCACACTCGAATTCTACTGGCAGGAAGGTCACACCGCCCATGCCACCGAGCAGGAAGCCAGGGAGGAGACCCAGCGCATGCTGGATGTTTACGCCGACTTTGCCATTAATGAGGGCGCTGTACCGGTCATCAAGGGGGTCAAGTCACAGGCCGAGAAATTTGCCGGGGCAAATTTGTCCGCCTCCATCGAGGCCATGATGCAGGACACGCGCGCCCTGCAAGCCGGCACCTCGCATTTCCTGGCGCAGAACTTCGCCAAAGCCTTCAACATCCAGTACCTGGATGTTAACAACTCCCTCCAGTATGCCTGGACGACCTCGTGGGGTCTTTCCACCCGTTTTATCGGTGCCATTATCATGACCCACGGAGATGACCAGGGATTGATCCTGCCGCCCCGCCTTGCGCCTTTCCAGGTTGTCATCATCCCGATCTTCAAAACGGAGTCAGAGGCTGCCAGCGTTAAGGAAGCCGTTCAACGCGTCCAGGCCGCACTCAAGGCAGCCGGCATCCGGGTCAAGGTGGATGACCGCTCCGAGGTCACGCCCGGTTTCAAGTTCAACGACTGGGAGATGCGCGGCGTGCCCTTGCGCGTTGAGATCGGTCCCAAGGACATTGAAAAAGGTACGGTAGCCGTGGCAAGACGTGACAAGCCCGGAAAAGAAGGTAAATCCTTCCTGCCGCAGGCCGGGCTTCCGGTGGCGGTTGCCGATCTATTGGTGGATATCCAGAAGTCCATGCTGGAACGCGCCACGGCATTTCGCGACAGCCATATCTTTGACCCGAAAGATTATGCCGAATTGACCGAGGTGGTGCAGCACGGTTGGGCATATTCTTATTGGTGTGAGTCTCCTGAATGTGAGAAGAAGGTCAAGGAAGACACCAAAGCCACCACGCGCTGCATGCCGCTGGGAGGCGATGAAGGTCCCGGAAAATGCATCGTGTGCGGACAGGATGCCCAACACAAGGTCTATTTCGCCAAAGCATATTAATCTCCATTGGGACGCAATTTGATTCCCAGGATGGCCGCTTCCAGCGGTTGGGGAGGAATCCCATGAAGTTATCTCAACTATTCGGTCAAACCCTGCGCGACGACCCCGCGGAAGCGGAAGTTGCCAGTCATAGTTTGTTGATGCGCGCCGGGTTCATCCGTCCGCTCGGGGCAGGGATCTTTACGACCCTGCATCTGGCCAAACGCTCGATGATGAAGATCGAAGCAATCCTGCGCGACGAAATGGACAGGATTGGCGGGCAGGAGATATCGATGCCGGTCGTCCAGCCGGCCGAGAACTGGAAGGAGACCGGGCGCTGGTACCAGATCGGCTCGGAGATGGGACGTTTCAAGGATAAGAACGACCACGATATGGTGCTCGCCATGACCCACGAGGAAGTGGTGGCTGACCTGGTGCGGCGCGAAATTCAGTCGTACAAACAACTGCCGCGCCTGGTTTACCACATCCAGACCAAGTGGCGGGATGACCCGCGCCCGCGGGCAGGCTTGATCCGCGTGCGTGAGTTCACCATGAAGGATAGCTACAGCCTGGATGCCGACTGGGAGGGTCTCGATAAACAGTACCGTGCCCACTTCCAGGCCTATTTCAACATCTACCACCGCTGTGGCCTGAACGTGGTCGCGGTCAAATCCGACTCAGGGATGATGGGCGGAAAAATGGCGCATGAATTTATATTTCTTACTGCAATTGGCGAGGACACTCTTTTACTCTGCAGCCATTGCGGCTATACCGCCAACCGCCAGGTGGCGCGCTTCCACAAGAACACAGCCGCGCCGGAAGAAATGAAACCCATCGAGAAAGTGCCCACCCCGGACTGTAAAACCATCGACGACCTGGCGACCTTCCTGGGTGTGCCAAAGTCCAAAACCGCCAAGGCCGTGTTCTTTATGGCCTCCATCCCGGAAGGGCAGGATGTGACCGAACAATTCATTTTCGCGGTCATCCGCGGTGATATGGACTTGAACGAGACCAAACTCGCCAACGCCATCGGGGCACGCGATCTTCGTCCTGCCACCGAGGAGGAGATCAAGTCCACCGGCGCTGTCCCGGGATTCGCGTCGCCAATTACGCTCAACCCGGTTCCGCTTTCGGCACAAGGGGAGGAGCGGGTTAGGTTAAAGGTAGTCCTGGATGATTCCATTCCCTCCAGCCCCAACCTGGTGGCCGGGGCAAACGAAAGCGGCTACCACCTCTTGAACACCAATTATCCACGCGATTATGCCGCCGACCTCGTCACCGACATCGCGGCCGCGGGCGAAGGCGCGGCTTGTCCGGAATGCAGGTCTCCATTACACATGGAGCGCGGCGTGGAAGTGGGAAATATTTTCAAGTTGGGCACACGCTATTCGGATGCTCTTGGGTGCACTTTCCTGGACCAGGATGGTGCACAGAAACCGGTCATCATGGGTTCATACGGGATCGGCGTGGGCCGCCTGCTGGCATGTGTGGCAGAGGCGCATCACGACGAGCATGGATTGATCTGGCCGATTACGGTCGCCCCCTTCCAGGTGCACCTTGTTCTTCTGCGCGGAAAAGGAAATCCCCAGGCCAAAACGACAGCAGAAAAACTATATTCCGAACTGCAGACAGCCGGCATTGAAGTCCTATATGACGACCGTGAGGAAAGCCCCGGCGTCAAGTTCAATGACGCAGACCTGATCGGCATCCCTGTGCGCATTACCATCAGCGAGCGGGCACTAGCGCAGGGCGGGGTGGAGCTCAAACTGCGTCACCAACCCACTAAGGACATCATCCCGCTCGGGGAAATCGAAGCCCGCCTGCGGTCGGTGATACAATCCCTGCAGGAAGAAATTACTTCGAAAGTCATACCGGTCCCATTTAAAACCTGAGTCTGAATAGTTTTCTACTTGGATTTTTCCTCCCATGCCCGCCATAAACCTCGCGCGCCTCAAGACCCAGGCTTCCCGGCTATCGGAAAAATTCAGCGACCCGGAAGCTTTCGTGCGCGATTTGAACGAAATGTTGGATTTTTATACCAACCGCACCCTTCGTTCCACGCAAACGGCAAGTAGATTTTCCCTTCCGACTTACCGGACCCCCTCACCTGTTTTGCGTCAAATCCAGGGAGAGCTTGAACCACTGGCTGAATCCCATCCGCTTGAAGCTGTTGCACTCACCAATGCTCTATGGAAGGCCGGTTCGCTGGAGTCGCGCCTACTGGCAGCATCCTTGTTAGGCTGCATTCCCCTTAACCAGTCCAACCCCACCCTTTTAAAACTGCCTGATTGGCTTGCCCAATCGAAAGACAAACAAATTCTCAATGCGCTGCTAAGTGATTCTTTCTCCCGCCTGCGCCGGGAGAACCCGGAAGCGCTTTTTACCCTGCTCGAAGATTGGCTGAAATCCCCGCGCACAACATTGCGTGTGTGGGGATTGCGGGCTCTTATCTCCATGCTGCAGGATCCCAATTTTGAAAACCTCCCGGCAGTCTTCCGCATTCTAAAACCGGCTGTGCAATCTGCTGGGCCGACCACTCAACTGGAGCTGCAAGCCTGTCTCGCCACATTGGAGCGGGTATCCCTGACCGAGACCATGGTCTTCCTGCGGGAAATCACCCATGATAACCCTGCTCCGCTCATGCTTCGGACTTTTCGAAGGATCCTGGCGGGTTTGTCGCCGGAAATGCAATCCAGCCTGCGGGAATTGTTGCGCCAAAAAGAAAACCCGGTGTAGGAATCCAATTCCTGACAAGAACCGGGCTATAATCCAGAAAAGTTGAAGCCATTAATAGACTCATTTAAATAATATTATGACCCTGACTCACCGCGAACGCATGCAAGCCTGTCTTGCCGATGACAATACACTTGACCGACCGCCTGTAGCCTTATGGCGCCATTTCCCGGTGGACGACCAGGACCCCGCAACCCTGGCTGCCGCCACCCTGGATTTCCAAAGGCATTACGATTTCGACCTGGTAAAAGTAACGCCTGCCTCTTCTTTTTCCATAAAAGACTGGGGAGCTGAAGATGTTTGGGAAGGTCACACCGAGGGAACCCGCCGGTATACCAGGCATGTGATTGAGAAGCCACAGGATTGGGAACACCTAAAGGTGCTCTCCCCCTCGTCGACGTTCCTTGCCAATCAGTTGATCTGCCTGCGAATGATCCGCGCCGATCTGAACCCTGAAACGCCGCTCCTGCAGACCATTTTCAGTCCCCTTGCCCAGGCAAAAAACCTGGCCGGAGGCGAGCGCGTGGTCGTCCATCTGCGCACGCACCCGGAAGCCGTGCTAAAAGGACTCGAAACCATTGCCGAGACAACCCGCCGTTTCGTGGAAGCATGCGTGGAAACCGGGCTGGATGGGATCTTTTACGCCGTGCAGCACGCCCAGGCCGGGCTTCTATCCCTGGAAGAATACCGAAAATTCGGCCTCCCCTTTGATATGCAGATCCTCGAACCTGCCCGGGAATTGTGGTGTAACCTGCTCCATCTGCATGGCGACAATGTCTATTTCACCCTGGCTGGGGAATATCCTTGTCAGATCGTCAACTGGCACGACCGTGAAACCGGACCCAGTCTTGCAGATGGGCTTAAAAATTACATGGGTGTAGCCTGTGGTGGGATCAGTCAAAACACGATCGTTTTGGGGGACAGGTCCGCGGTCCGGAAAGAAGCAATGGATGCCATCTTCCAGACGGGGGGTCGCAGGTTCATGCTCGGCACCGGCTGCGTTGTCCCGGTCATAGCTCCCCACGGGAACCTGGTCTCCGCCCGACAAATCGTTGAAGGTTCTGAATGAGCCTGCGCGTTATTTCAGGTACTGCCAGGGGGCGCAAGTTGAAAGATGTCCCCGGAGACACCACCCGCCCCGTGACGGACATGGTCAAGGAAGCCTTGTTCGATATCCTAGCGGGAGATGTGCTGGACTCAACCTGGTGGGACCTGTTTGGCGGGACCGGCGCGGTAGGTATCGAAGCCTTAAGCCGCGGCGCAGCCTTCGTTCGTTTCTCCGAGTTGAACCGGCTCCCAATCGAGACCATCAAGGCCAACCTGGAATCCACCGGCTTCACTTCACAATCTGAAACCCGGCGAGGAGATGCATTTGCCATGTTATCCGCCCCGCCCGACCGCACCTTCGATTACGTCTACATTGCTCCACCCCAATACAAGGAGATGTGGTCTAAAGCGATGGTGCTGCTGGATGCCAATCCCGGCTGGCTGGGGGAAGATCCCGAAGTCATCGTTCAAATTCACCCGCGGGAATACCAGGAACTGGAACTAAAACACCTTCGGGAGTTTGACCAGAGAAAATACGGCAGTACCCTGCTCGTGTTTTTCGAGAAAAAGTAATGCGGATCTTGTTGCTGCACTTTTAAGTTTCGTAACGAATGATTAGCCAAAAATAATATTTACCTGGAGGGTGCCATGGAAATTACCACGGTCAAGATCGAAAAGCCTGAAGATATCAACTTTATCCTCGGGCAATCGCATTTCATAAAGACTGTCGAGGATGTGCATGAAGCATTGGTCAACTCCGTCCCCGGTATCAAATTCGGTCTCGCCTTTTGCGAGGCTTCAGGCAAATGCCTGGTGCGCTGGTCGGGCACCGATGAAGCGATGATCGCACTTGCCAAAAAGAATGCGCTCGCCATAGGCGCCGGTCATTCGTTCATTGTGTTCCTCGGGGGCGGGTTCTTCCCGGTTAATGTATTGAAAGCCATCCAGAATACACCGGAAGTCTGCCGGATCTTCTGCGCCACCGCCAACCCAACCGAAGTGCTGGTCGCCGGGACGGAATTGGGACGCGGCATTCTGGGCGTGGTGGACGGCTCCTCCCCCAAGGGGGTTGAAGACGAAGAGGGGATCACCTGGCGAAAAGGGTTCCTGCGAAAAATCGGATATAAGATCGGGTAGAAAAACCTTTCTGTTTTAAATCAAAAACAGCCCGGGTTTTAAAAGCCCGGGCTGTTTTATTCCGCTGCAAAAACCACGGTCAATTTGTCGCCAATGTAATGGCTGCGGGCATTGAAAGGCGCATCCCCGCGTTTCATTTTTTGGATGCGCTTGAGGAGAACAGGCAGGTCTTCCACAACCGGCAGATCCCGGGTTTTGGTGACGGGAACCCATTCCAGAGTCCCTTCTGATGACCCCACTGGTTCTCCTTGCAAGGATTCGCCACTGAAAACATAGATGCCTATGCCGGGGTTCCTGCCGGTTTCCACCACCACCGTCCCGCACAGCCACAAATCAGCAGTCAGCCCTGTCTCTTCGAGCAGTTCACGGTGCGCGGCTGACAGGATATCCTCTCCCGGTTCTACGTGACCGCCGACCCCGTTGTATTTATTCGCCCACAAGCGTTTTTTCGGCGAGCCTTTGATCAGGAGGATATCCGTCCCGCGCCTGATAAAAATCAAGACGCGCGGGATCAGCATATAACGATCAAGGGTGACACCCTGGTCAGAGACTGGCATATTCAAAACCAAAAGGACGGGATATTTCCCTGGGGAATAATATTTCGCGCCTCTCCCTGGCTATTTCCCCATTTTCCGGACAAACTCAATCTGCCCGGCACTCCCCAATTTCCCGTTCTTATGAGCAATGAAGTTGGCATATTCACTCATGAAGATCTTGCCGGGGTCACGCAGGTCGAATTTTTCGGGAAAGTCGCGGAAGAATTCACGGTGGACGCGCGTCCAGACCAGGCGGCCGTCGGTGTCAATGTTGATCTTGGTCACTCCCAGTTCAGCGGCGCGTTTGAACTGGTTCTCGTCCACACCCTTGGCGCCTTTAAGGTTGCCGCCGGCGGCGTTAATGCGGGCCACCTCTTCCTGCGGGACCGAACTGGAACCATGCATCACCAGTGGGAAATTGGGCAATCGCTTCTGGATGGCTTCCAGAACCTCAAAATGCAGGCCCTGTGTTCCGGCGAATTTGAACGCGCCGTGGCTGGTGCCGATGGCGCAGGCAAGCGAGTCGACACCGGTTTTCTCAACGAATTCTTTGGCCTGGTCAGGGTCGGTCAGCTTGGCATTGGCCTCATCCACCTTGACGTGTTCCTCCACACCGCCCAGTTGACCGAGTTCCGCCTCGACCACGATCCCCTTTGCGTGGGCAGCGTCAACCACACGTTTGGTGATCTCGATGTTCTTGGCGAACGCTTCGCCGCTGGCATCGATCATAACCGAGGAATAAAAGCCACTGGCGATGCAGTCGAAACAGGTTGCTTCGTCGCCATGATCCAGGTGAACCGCGAAAATGGCTTCCGGGAAGATCCCGTCTGCGGCGCGGATCAATGCCTCGAGCATATTCTTATGAGTGAACGAGCGCGCCCCTTTCGAAATCTGGATGATGAACGGCGCCTGGCTGTCCACGTTACCCTGGAACAAGCCCATGGTTTGTTCCAGGTTGTTGATGTTATAAGCCCCGATGGCATATTTGCCATACGCAGCCGCGAAGAGTTGCTTGGTGGTAACGATCATTTTAAGCTCCTTTAATATGTATCAGCTTCAGTCATGATGAATGATGCGATGATGTGACCATTTATTACAATATTCACCCATTATACCAAGTCCAACGGGCATACTACTTTCGCTTGCGAATGTCGTAAATCCCTTTGAGCACGTTGAAGTATAATTAATTACCGTTGAATTTCAGCCAACCATCCTTTCAGGAGGAACACCATGAGCGACCTTTTTGACACAGTCAAAGGCGGACAGGATATTTTCAAAAAACTATTATCCTATATCCCCGGCTTTAGCGGATACATCGAGCGATCCAACCGTCGTTCCGCCGACAAACTCCTGCGTGAGCAGGTTGCACTTAAGTACAGCGAACTGGCTGCCCGCACCTCACGCCTGCAAAAAGACATCGCCGACGCCGGTCAGATCGACATGCTCGACGATATCGACTCGGTGGGGTTGAAACTGCGCACCTTCGCCGACCGGATCAAGACCGCCTCCTACGGCTACTCCGGCTTTTTCGATGCCGTCAAGATCAACGAAAAGGAACTCCAAACAATATACACATTCGACACGGCTTTCTTCACCCTGGCTGACCAAATTTCGAGTGGGCTGGATAATGTCGAAACCGCGATCGCAGGCGACGGGCTCAAAGCCGCCATCCGCTCGGTCAACGACCTTTCCCGCCAGGCGGGTGAAACATTCGACCGCCGTTACCAGGCCATTACCGGCAGCGGAGCAGCCTAAAAGACCTAATTTGCCCAGGCTGCGTTCATAAACTGTCTGACAAGTTCATCGAGTAGCGCTAGATGGCAACTTGCGCTACTTTGTGGTTTAATTACGATATGTGGACTGAATATATCACCCCCGCCTCCCTGGAGGAAACGCTGCGAGTCCTGGCTGAAAAAGGTGAAAAAGCCCGCCTGATCGCCGGGGCAACCGATTTGATGCTCGAACTCGAACGCGGCGTCCGCAAAGGCATCCAGACTGTCATTGACGTCACCCGTCTTGCTGACCTGGACTGCATCACCATTGATGAAGACGAGATCATCCACCTCGGTCCATTGGTGACCCACAACGCGGTGGCAGCTTCAAAAATCCTGCGGGAGCGCGCTTTCCCTTTGGTCGCCGCTTCCTGGCAGGTGGGCGCTCCCCAGATTCGCAACCGGGCTACCGTGGCTGGCAACCTGGTCACCGCCAGCCCAGCCAACGATACCATCACGCCCTTGATGGCAATGGGCGGATGGGTAATGCTGAAATCCATCAGGGGGACGCGCCGGGTTGACTTGGAGCCTTTCTACACCGGCGTCCGAAAAACAGTGCTCGAACCGGATGAAATGGTTGTTGATATTGCCTTCCCTGCCCTAAAACCGGGCCAACGCGGTACGTTTTTGAAACTTGGACTGCGGCGCGCCCAGGCGATTTCACTGGTCAACTCTGCCATCGTCCTAACCCTCGAGTCTTCCCGGGTTTTATCTGCGGTTATTACCCTGGGGGCTGTCGCCCCCACCATCATCCACGCACCCGGAGCCGAAGCCTTTTTAATAGGCAAGGAGCTGACCGACGAAACAATCGGTCATGCAGCAGAACTTGCAGCCGGGGCAGCCCGCCCGATCGATGACATACGCGGCTCGGCAGCTTATCGCAAGTCGATGGTTCGGGTGCTCGTCACGCGCGGGCTGCGCAGCCTGCGCGCGGGGGAAGAGAAAAGCCAGGTTCCGGAGGACCCGGTGCTGTTGTGGGGAGACAAAGACATAAATGGATCCACGTCCAGCGCCAATAATTCATCTTCAGGTGAGCCCATCCGCACAAAAATTAATGGTAAAGCGTACACCTTTTCCACCGGTCATGAAAAATCCCTGCTGCGGCTCTTGCGGGAGGAGGCAGGTCTGACTGGTACAAAGGAAGGTTGTGCGGAAGGCGAATGCGGAGCCTGCACTGTTTTCCTGGACGGCAAAGCCGTCATGTCTTGTCTCGTACCCGCCCCGCGAGCGAATGGCGCGGAGATCGTCACCGTTGAAGGGCTGGCGAAGAAAAACAAAGGCCGCGGGCAAATGGAAAAATTACACCCGGTCCAGGCTGCTTTCATCGCCGATGGTGCAGTCCAGTGTGGATATTGCACCCCCGGATTTATCATGTCGTCGGCGAAATTGCTGGAAGAACGCCCGCATCCAAGCCGTGACGATATCACCCAGGCCATTTCGGGCAATTTGTGCCGGTGCACTGGGTATTACATGATCGTGCAAGCCATAGAAGACGCCGCCAAAGCCTAAGGATAGGCAATCGCGCAGGATTCCCGGTCAGGGACACGTCCCAACAAGGAGTTACTGCTCCAGGGAGAGAATTAATGTCAAAATACGCAAAATACAGGGTAAGACAGGATCCAAAGCAAGGAATGAATCCGGTGTGGCGCGGTATCGGCTGCATCTTGCTTGTTGTCGTCCCGCTGCTCGCCTTTGGGCTGATGGAACTCCTGGTCCCGGTGCTTATTAAAACCGGGAAAGTCCCTTATCAACTGGTCGGATACGTTCACTTCCCGGATTGGGCCTACAAGGTGATGATCATATCCAGCATCGCCCGGTTTATCGGAAGTCTAAATAACCTGTGGCTGAATATCATCACTTTCTTCGTGATAGTACTCCTCCTGACCACGATCGCATCCCTTCTTTATACCTGGATCTACTCGCTGGTTGGCCCGGCGCAATATACAAAGTTGGATGCCCCTCCGTCCAAGCATAAAGCAAAAGCATACAAAAGATAAAGGGTGATCATTAATCACCTTGTTCCAGATGGGAAAATTATGACAACTTCCATCGGCGAATCCGTCCCCCGCATCGATGCCCGTGACAAGGTCACAGGCGCAGCCTTGTACTCCGGCGATCTCGTCAGAGCTGATATGCTCCACATGAAGATCCTGTTCGCCGGGCGCCCACACGCGCGGGTGGTCAGTATTGACAGCTCTGCCGCCGAATCCCTGCCTGGCTTGGCTGCGATCTACACTGCCAGGGATGTCCCGTTCAATGAGTACGGTTTGCAGAAAAGAGACCAACCGGTGCTTTGCAGCCCCTCCCAGCATGCCCAGGGGCAGGGAGTTCGTGGTGATATCGTCCGCTGCGAAGGCGACCAAGTGGCTGTTATTGTTGCAGAGACCGAAGCGATCGCCGAACATGCCCGGGATTTGATCAAGGTGCAATACGAGGACCTGCCCGCCGTCTACGATGCGGCTGAGGCAATGAAACCCGATGCCCCGCGCATCCACCCGGAAGTGGGAGATTCCAATGTCTGCGTGCTGGACAAGATCCGCAAAGGGGACGTGCAGTCTGCATTTGCCAGGGCGGATGTGATCGTGGAAGGCGAGTACCACACTCCCTACCAGGAACATGCCTACCTACAGCCCGAGGCCGGGCTGGCTTACATTGACGAGGCGGGTCGAATTACGGTGGAGTGTGCAGGTCAATGGACGCATGCCGACCGCGAAAGCATTGCACATGCCCTTGGCCTCGCCGAAGAACAGGTGCGCGTAATCTACCCGGCGATTGGGGGGGCATTCGGCGGGCGTGAGGACCTGTCAGTCCAGGCAGTGCTGGCGCTGGCGGTGATGAAACTCAAGCGCCCGGTCAAGATCGTCTGGAGCCGCAAGGAATCGATTATCGGGCACGGCAAACGCCACCCGATGACCATTAAAACAAAATGGGCTGCCACCAGAGACGGAAAGCTATTGGCAGCCGAGACGACTGTGATCGCGGACGCCGGGGCGTATATGTACACCACGAACAAGGTGCTCGGCAACTGTACCATCACTGCCACCGGACCGTATTTCATCCCGAATGTCAAGGAAGATGTATATGGCGTATACACCAACAATGTCCCGACCGCTGCATTCCGCGGTTTTGGCGCTCCCCAGGCTTTGTGGATGGCAGAGATCCAGATGGACAAGCTGGCCGAAAAGCTCGGGCTGGACCCGGTGGAATTTCGTCATCGTAATGCGCTCCGCGAAGGTGACACCCTAAATGTAGGTACACCGGCTCCTGGCAAGGTTAGCATTGTTCAATGCATTGAAGCGGCACGCGACCGGTTTGGCTGGTCTGAAAAACGATCCTTATCCACCGATCCCCAATCCACGCTTGTACGGGGGCGCGGCTTTGCTTGCGGCTTTAAAAATGTGGGGTTCTCTTTCGGTTACCAGGAAAATTCCTGGGCCCGGGTCGAACTTCACGGAAAAACCGAGATCGACCATGTGGTGGTCTGGCATGCCGGGGCGGAGGTGGGACAGGGTGCGCACACGGTCATGGCACAGTTCGCGGCAGCGGCCACCGGCGTGCCGTTCGAGAAAGTAACCATGGTCACTTCAGATTCTGCCACCATGGGCAACCCCGGCAGCGCATCAGCAAGCCGCATGACTTTCATGGCTGGGCATGCGATCAAGGGAGCCGCGGAAAAAGCGCTGGCAAAATGGAAAGCCGAGGAACGCCCGGCAATTTCTGAATATACCTACCTTGCACCCAAAACCACTCCTTTTGACAAGGAGACCGGCTATTCGACACCGAACCTGTCCTATGCTTATGCAGCCCAGGCTGTGGAGCTGGAAGTGGACCTGGAGACTGGGTTTATTAAAATCCTGCGGGTTGTCTCCGCAGACGATGTTGGGCAAGCCATCAACCCCGCGTTGGTTCAGGGGCAGATCGAAGGCGCGGTGGTGCAGGCCGAGGGATATGCACTTACTGAAAACTTCATCACTAAAAATGGGCACATTCTAACCGACCAGCTCAGCACGTACCTGATACCAACGGTGCTGGACATCCCAGATGCGGTCGAGTCGGTCATCCTTGAAGTTGCTGAACCGAATGGTCCGTTCGGGGCACGCGGCCTGGGTGAGTTGCCATTCCTGCCGCTTGCACCGGCTATTGCTGGAGCCCTGCACGATGCCACCGGCGTCTGGTTCAACGAATTCCCGCTGACCCCCGAGCGAGTGCTGCGCGGATTGGGGAAAATCAAATAATGGTGCGGGCGCTATCCGGGCACAAATACAAATTACTCGTTTTTTCACTCCTGCTGGCAGCCTCAATTATTTCCGTTTTGCTGGCAAGAGCGCGTATTGCATACAGCAATACCAACGACTACTCGGTCTTGATCTGGAATCTCGGTCTCGCCTGGATCCCGTTCATATTCGCTTCTATTGCCTACGTGGTTTCCTGGTCGCGGAAACTGCTCTACCTGGTGGTGCCGGTCTGCGCCTTTATTTGGCTGGTGTTTTTCCCAAATGCGCCGTACATCCTGACGGATTTCCAACACCTCAGCACAAATGTCAATAATGCGCCTGTCTGGTTTGATGTCCTCCTGCTGCTCTGGTTTGCATGGACGGGACTCCTGCTTGGTGTGGTATCCCTGCATTTTATGCAGGAGATCGTCACGCGCACATTTGGCAGGGCAACCGGTTGGGTCTTTACGATCCTGGTAACCATCCTAAGCAGCCTGGCTATTTTCCTGGGAAGGTTTTATCGCTGGAACAGTTGGGATATTTTTGGCGACCCCCTGCCGATCGTCCATGATATTTATGGGTGGCTGAAACATCCCTTTTCAAACCTGCGCGTTTATGGGTTTACGTTACTCTTTACGCTCCTGTTCCTGTTTGTATATCTCGCCTTCCATGCCTTCGGCAGAGTGATGCAGGAAAGACAATTCCAGGAAGCAGATAACAAATAGACATTAGACAGGACCATATCACGCCCCCTGCTCCCGGGGGGGTGTGATTTTAAAAAAAGGATTTCCATGATTCCACTTGATTACCACATGCATACCACTTTTTCTGAAGACGGCGCCGATTCCATGGAAGCCATGTGCCAGCGGGCCATCGAGCTGAGCGTCCCCGAGATCGGATTCTCCGAACACTGGGATGTCGGTCCTTATGAGAAAAATCCGCGTTTTTTCCAGCCTGAAAGCTGGTTCACGGAATTAAATCGCTTGCGCGACCTTCTCGCCGATCAATTGATTATACGTGCCGGGATCGAAGTGGCCGAACCACACCTCTACCCAAATGAAACCGCCGAAATTCTCACCCATAATCCATTTGATTACGTTTTCGGTTCGGTGCATTTCGTTGGTAGAAATTTTGTTTTCGACGAAGCTAATTTTCGCGCCCAATCTGCTGATGATGTGTACAAGTCATATTTCACCGAATTAGAATTAATGATAAAGACTGCTGACATTGACATCGTCGCCCATTTCGACATCCCCGCCCGGACAGGGAAACCCATCTTTGGTTACGACCCTGCCCGTTACGAAACCCAGATTCGCAGCATCCTGGGGATGATCATCAAGCGCAACCTGGCACTTGAGGTCAACGCCGGCGGTCTGCGGAAAGCCTCTAAAAACCTGATGCCCGACCCTCTTATCCTGAAGTGGTATGCTGGAATGGGCGGCGAACGTCTCACCCTTGGCTCGGATGCCCATGCCGCTGACCAGGTCGGTCTGCATCTCGACACGGCCCTGGAAGCCGTCCGCGCCGCAGGGTTTTCTCACCTCACGCAATTCATGCGTCGCACGGGATACCAGATTCCGATATAGGCAGACGCATTTTGCCGTCCAAAACCCAGGCGTTCATCCAAGAAACGACATTTGTGGTTTAATATCCGCATGCCATCCCTCATCCTTGTCCGCGGCGGTGGAGACCTTGCCACCGGTGTTGCCATGCGTCTCTTCCGTTCCGGTCTGCGCGTTGTTATCACCGAGTTGCCCCAACCGCTGGCTGTGCGGCGCACCGTCTCATTTGCCGAGGCGGTCTATTCGGGCGAGATCAGCGTCGAAGGGCTCACCGCAAGGTGCGTGAAGGACCCGGGCGATTCCCTGCGGGTTCTCAGCATCCTCGGTAAACAGGAGGTGCCGGTTTTGGTGGACCCAGGCTGCACTTCCGCCAAGCTGCTGCATCCCGCCGTTATCGTGGATGGGCGCATGACCAAACGAGCGCCTGAACCCATCGGATATTCCCCTCTTTTGTATATTGGTCTCGGTCCGGGTTTCGAGGCTGGCGTGAACTGCCAGGCTGTGATCGAGACCCGCCGAGGGCATACCCTCGGGCGGGTCTTCTGGCAGGGTGGCCCGGAAGCGGATACCGGTCAACCCAGCGGCGACCCGAGACGGGTTTTGCGCGCACCCGCTGATGGAGAACTTGAAAATCACTTCAAAATCGGGGATCATGTAGAAGCAGGGCAGCTCGTTGCTGAAGTTGGTGGAGAGGAAGTACTCTCACCCCTGGCAGGAATCGTGCGCGGGTTGCTTCACGGCGGGCTTCAAGTCACCCGCGGCCTGAAAATCGGCGACATCGACCTGCGGGACGACCCTCGTCTCTGCCAGTTGGTTTCTGATAAAGCCCTTTCGATTGGCGGGGGTGTACTGGAGGCGCTGCTCTCAAGGCCGGAAGTCCGCTCCCAATTATGGACATGACTCCCAGGTTTCAAAAAGGGGAAACCGTATTTCAATTGCCCCTGGGCCCTGCGGGAATATTATGAATTTATCCCAGGCCATTCGCGTCACAAATCCCACCTGTCTTGCACTCGTCGGCGCGGGCGGGAAAACCACCGCCCTTTTCCAACTGGCGCGTGAACTGTCCCTGCGGGAAGAGGCTGTCATTGTGACCACCACCACGCACCTGCATGTTGAACAAATCAAATTGGCTGATTCCCACAAGGTGGCAGCAATGCCCGAAGATTTGTATGACTTGGATAAAGATCTTCACGGGGTATTGCTGGTAACCGGTCCAAAGGAGGGGGATCGAACCACTGGCGTGAACCCTGATGTTATCTCACAGCTACGCGCAATACAGGATCTCCACCACCTGCCCCTGCTCATCGAAGCGGACGGTTCCAGGCGAAAGCCGTTGAAAGCACCCGCAGCCTATGAACCCGTTATTCCCGAATTTGTCGACGTGGTCCTGGTCGTTGCAGGCCTGGCTGGGTTGGGGAAACCGTTGACAAATGAGTTCGTTCACCGCCCGGAAATCTATGCCGCCCTGAGCGGTCAGAATTTGGGTGAAATCATCACACCCGGGTCGATCGTCCGCGTCTTAACTCACCCTTCCGGCGGAATGAAGAATATCCCGGTGGGAGCACGGCGCGTCGCCTTACTCAATCAGGCGGATACGCCCGAACTGCAGGCACAGGCGAAAATGATCGCAGAGCAATTAATGCCCGGATTTCACGCGGTAATTTCCGCTTCCCTCAATCCTCCCCCCTCCCTGCCCGCAGAGCGATCCAAAATTCACGCTGTTTTCGAACCGGTTGCCGGGATCATCCTGGCTGGCGGAGGGTCCACCCGCTTCGGTCGACCGAAACAATTACTGGACTGGCAGGGCAAGCCATTCGTCCGAGTCGTGGCGGAAACCGCACTCAATGCAGGCCTTTCGCCGGTAGTGGTTGTTACGGGTGCTCATGCCGATCAAGTGGAAGAGGCGCTGATTGATTTGAAGGTGATCGTTGCCCATAATCCGGAATGGCGAACCGGTCAGAGTTCTTCCATCCAGGCTGGGTTACGTGCCCTTCCCCAACCAACCTCTCAGGTGGCTTCGTCCAAAGATCATGAGGGTATTAGTGGTTGGGATGGGGTGGGGGCTGCCATTTTCCTGCTTACCGACCAACCTCAGGTCACGCCCACCATTTTGCGAGCACTGGGCGAGGAACACGCCCGTACCCTGGCACCCATCGTAGCGCCGCTTGTCAGGGGGGAGCGTGCCAACCCGGTACTGTTCGACCGAATCACATTCCAGGAATTGATGATGCTCAGCGGAGATGTGGGTGGACGGGCAATTTTCAGCAAAGTACCGGTGGATTACCTGACCTGGCACGACGAGAGTCTTTTATCAGACGTGGATACGGCAGATGAGTACAGGAGACTTGTCAATGGGGAATAATATTTCAGCCATTCTGCTTGCCGCGGGACTTTCGAGCCGCATGGGGCAGCCCAAACTGCTCCTCCCCTGGGGAAAAACCACGGTACTTGGACAGGTTGTATCCACTTTTGCGGCAGCAGGGTTGGAAGACCTGGTCGTTGTGACCGGCGCGGCGCATGAACAAATCGAGGGGGTTGTAACGGAATTGTCAAATAATTTTCCTGTCCGGGCGGTCTACAACTCGGGATATGCAGAGGGGGAAATGCTGAGTTCCATCCAGGTGGGATTGGCAGCCCAAAACTCTCATATCCTTGCGGCCTTGATATGCCTGGGAGACCAGCCCCAGTTGATTGAAGAAACAGTGCGAGGGATCTGTTCCGCCTTTATCCGTACAAAAGCTCCACTAGTCATCCCCAGTTTTCAGAACCGGCGCGGTCATCCCTGGCTGGCCGCGCGTCCGCTCTGGTCGAGCCTCCTGGCGCTGCCTGCATCCACCACCGCGCGACAGTTCCTGAATACCTATACTGGTCAGGTGGAATACGTAATCGCTGATCGAACCATCCTGCAAGACCTGGATACTCCGGCGGACTATGCCCGTCTGCGACCGTAATCCCCTTGTAATTTCTTCCATCTTGTGCTATTTTTATTCATCCTGAAATGAACATTTCTTGCTGAGAACATACCAAAATATTGGTTCCAAAATAAACATGCCCCGTGTTTTCCCCGCAAACTATTCTCAATATTCAGTAAAAGGGTTGGTAATTTTGTTAGCTTTTTATAGATGTGAGAAAAATACTGTCGACATTCGACCGAAACAAAGCACCAATCTTCAGCAGGAGCATGGGTATATGCAAACAGGAGTATTGGGCATCGAGGAGATAGCGCTCAAAGCATGATGCTGCGGTCATTTATCGCGGTCAAAATTCCCCAAGAGATCCAGGGCACTGTCGCACGCAGCATAGCTCCTCTGCAAAAGAGCCTGCCCAGACCGCTAGTCCGCTGGGTGGCACCGGAAAATGTTCATTTAACCCTTAAGTTTTTAGGGGATGTCTCACCCGCGAACCTCGAACGGCTGGCAGAAGCGCTGAAGGTGGAAGCCCGGAATCATGAGATATTTACCGTCTCGGTACGCGGTCTGGGTGCATTCCCGACTGCACGCCGGGCGCGTGTCCTCTGGATCGGTCTCGAAGCCCCCGCGGAGTTGCAGGCACTTATGCACGGAATTGAAACCGTGGCGGCGAGCCTGGGATATGCCGCAGAGGACCGGCCATTTTCCCCGCACCTGACCATTGGACGGGTGGGGCAAAATGCCTCCACGACGGATTTACGTCGAATTTGTGCTGCCCTGGAGGGGATGAATGTCGGTGCTTTAGGGTCAGTACGCGTGGATGCCGTCCATATTTTTAAGTCCGACCTGCTCCCGGGCGGCTCGGTTTATACAGGCTTATACAACCTGCCGATGAAATCATCGCAGGATCAACCTGTTTCATAACCATTTTGAGATTGAAAAGAGGTGGCTTCTGGATACCCTGGAACTTGCACACACAATTGTCAACGCCCTGGAAGACAAAAAAGCAGAGGATATTATCCTGCTCGATCTTAAGGGGATAATCTCTTTCAGCGATTACTTCATTATTTGTACCGCCACCAGCAATAGGATGCTGAATGCCCTGGCAGACGGGGTGATTGAAAAAACTCGCGTGGAACACAAAAAGAAGGGCCGCCTCGAAGGTACTCCGGACGCCGGCTGGATGATCATCGATTACGGGGATATCGTGGTTCATCTTTTTGATCCCGATCTCCGCCGGTATTACCAGTTGGAGCAATTGTGGAGTGAGGGGAAAATACTTTTAAGAGTCCAGTAGTCGGCCGGCAATAAAACAGGAGCGCCTCGCGTTCAAAATATGCGAGGCGCTGATTTTTTAAACCGGAAGTAATTCTAGGGATTCCCCGTCGACCCTTGCGCCGTATCCACGGCTTTAAGTTCAAAATACGCGCTCATGACATCCCTGACCGTAGGCGCGGCCACGCGGCCACCTTCACCACCGTTGTAAAAAAAGGCAAGAATGGCGATTTCAGGATTGTCGTAAGGAGCATAGGCCACCGTCCAGCCATGGGCAGGCCAGTTTCCAGGATTACAAATGCCCTTTGCATTCGCAACATCATCACAGTATTCCGCAGTCCCGGTCTTTCCCGCAATGGCGATGGGATAATTGAGGAAAGAGAAATCGTGGTTGAGCGTCCCGGCCGGGTCGGAGGCTGCCAGGCGCATGCCTGCCGCGACCTCCTGTACAGCAGAGGCGCTGACAGATTTCATCGTACCTGTGTCATTGCATTCCCCGTTAACGCAACTGAAATCCTTGACGACCGGGTCGGCGGTGATATCCCAGCGTACACGCGGGGTGAAAGGCTGGATTACATTTCCCTCACCATCCACAATTTCCTTGATGATGGTGGGCTGCATCAACTTTCCCCCGTTGGCGATCGTGGCGGCTGACATAAGCACCTGGAGCGGGGTTGCCAGAACATATCCCTGCCCCACGCTGGCGAGATAGGTGTCACCCGTGGACCAGTTTTCGCCCTGGTAAATACGTTTCCAGGTGCGGTCTGGGATCAGCCCCGACAATTCTCCCGGGAGCTCGATCCCGCTCGGCTGGTTATAACCAACAGCCTGGGCGTATTGCTGCAGGCGTTCAATGCCCAAACCCTGTTCGATCTCATTGGCATAACCGCCGCCGACTTTGTAAAAACACACGTCGCTGGAGCGTGCAATGCACTCCAGGAACGGGATCTTGCCGAGTCCGCTCGTTTGGCCGTAGAAGGTATAGGTCCAGTCATAATAATATTGGATCTTGCCAGGGTCGGTGGGTGAAAATGTATTTTGCAGCCCGATCATGGCAGGCGCATCAATGAGCGTGGTGGGGGTAACCACCCCCTCATTCAAAGCTCCTGTGGCAGTCGCAATTTTAAATGTGGACCCGGGCGGGAATTCCTCAGAAATGGCAAAATTGAGCAGGGGGTGGGTGGGATCCTGTTCCAACTGATTGTAATAATATGACGGGATGATCCTGGCCATGCGGTTGTTTTCATAAGTGGGATATTGCACCATTGCCAGGATTTCCCCCGTTTTGGGATTCATGGCAATCACCAATCCACTGGAAATTTGATGTTTCCCATAATAAACATTGTTCCAGTAGTCGATGTCGCGTTTCAGAATCGCAGCCGCGGCCTGTTGCAGCCTGGTATCGATCGTAAGCACAATATTGTTGCCTGGCACCGGAGCGATCGGGGGGGCCAGGTTGCCCAGCACCTGTCCAGCCACGTCCACTTCCACGGTGCGTTTACCTGGAGTTCCGATCAGCGTATCATTCATTGAATATTCGACGCCGGCATACCCCACTTTGTCGCGGTTGGGCAGGAAGCCCTGGGCACGGTACTCCATTTCCAGGGAAGCCGGGATTGGCCCCAAAAATCCTACGATGGTGGCTGTCAATGAACCGGTGGGGTAATCCCGCATCGGTTCGATCTCCACACTAACGCCTGGCCAGTCAACTGCGTGCTCCCGGACAACCATGGCTGTCTGTTCATCGACGTAACATTGGATTTTGACCGGGTCGTATGGGGCGTTGGAAATTTCCAGTTCCACCAGTTGGGCTATCCCGGGACCCGGTGTACAGGCTTGCAGTAATTTTGCATCTTCCACCGTTCCATGGTTGACCGGAATACCGGTCAGTGCAGAAAGTTCACGGTAAATGCGTTGGATATCGCCATCATCGTCAGGGAGGGCAGCCGGGGTGATGACAATACTGTAGGAAGCCACATTCCGTGCCAGCAGGGTGCCGTTCCTATCATATATGATCCCGCGTGGTGCGGGCACGCTGATCAGCTGGGTGCGATTACTTTCCGCCTGTGCGACGTAGGTTAACCCGTTTAGGATTTGCAGGTTAAACAAGCGCCAAATGAAAATCGCCCCAACGATTATCAGAACAGCATATACGAACAGATGCCGCCAGTTCAGAACCCGCACCCCATCCATTTTTGTGGTCATGAAGCCATCTCTTGTGGATAAAGTCGGTTTACCAGGTCTCTAATCATGGAATGAACCGGGATCGCCAGGAGCAGGTTTAAAAGGATGCTCGGCAGTATGATCTGCACAAACGACAGGTTAATCGGCAGGTTGACTTCCAAAAGTGTTCGTTCCATAAATGTAAACATAAGCAAAACCATTGTTCCTATCAAAGTAACAGTAAACATCGCCAGGAGGGGTGCCTGCCAAACCCGGTGCGCCAGGATGCGCGCCAGGACAACAACTACCAAATACCCAGCCAGGGGGACATATAATGGGGTGCCCGAAACAAACCATACCAGGACGCCAGCCAGCGCTCCCCAAAACCAGGCACCCCGGGCGCGTTCCTGCAGGCACCATGCAGCGGTGATCAGAAGGACCAGGTCAGCGGCACCATTGAGAAGGTTGATGCGCTCCACAATTGAGGTCTGGAGCATTATCGCCAGGCCAAGAACCGGGATTGCAGCCAGGATACTTCGCCTCATATTTAGTTTATGGTCCGGGAGTGGCGATGAGGGGGGTGATATTCACGGGAGCGAAGTTGGTGATCACCAGTAGGAAGCCCAACTGGCTGAAATCCACATTGGGTTGGATGGCTGCCTGTTGGAATAATTCGGTAGCCAGTTTACGGACGCTGACCACCTGACCCACCAGCAGATTGGGGGGGTAGCTTCCTCCCAGCCCGGAGGTCAGGACCACATCCCCAACGTTCACAGTTGCATCCTGGGAGATCATATCGAGCGAAACGTCCCCGGTCACCGAGCCAATCAACATCGCTTCGGTGGTTGAAGACTGCAGGCGGACATTAACTGCGGAGGCGGCATCGGTAATCAACTGGACGCGTGACCCTTCCGCAATCACGGCATCCACCCTCCCAACCAGGCCTTTGTCTGTGACGACCGGCATGCCGGGTAAAACACCCTGGTTGGAACCGATATTGATGATGACATAACGCAGGAACGGACTTGGATCCCGGCCGATCACGGCGGCAGCCTTGTAGGAATAATTTGGGTTGGCGCGGGCAAAGTCCACCAGGGCAGAGAGGATGTTCGTCTCCGTCACTTGTTGCTGGAGATCGATAACCTGGGTCTGGAGTTGGGCCACTTCCGCTTCCAGTTCGGCATTGCGCTGGCGGAGGGAAGCGACATCGCGCGGGACGGTCAAAAAGTCCTCCACCGCCAGGACGCGGGTGGAGATCCAGGTCTGAGCATCGACCATAAGCCGGGTGAACCAGGAGCTGACCGGGTTAAAATAACCGCCCAGGGCAATGGCGACCAGGCCGACCACCACCAATAAAATAATCATATTCTGAAAGAAACGAGGAAAATTGTTTTTCATAGTCAATGGGAGGAAACCGCGCCGTTGGGACGCGGGGGCACGCTCAGGAGTGATGCGTGCTGCCGCGCTCCAGACCAACCAGGAAGCGGCTGGAGGTAGAGAAATTTTCCAATACGATGCCAGTGCCGCGTACGACGCAGGTCAGGGGGTCTTCAGCGACCCAAACGCGCAATTTGAGTTCGTCGGAAAGACGCTCAGCCAGCCCTTGCAGAAGGGCACCGCCCCCTGCCAGGCAAATACCGATATCCATCAGGTCAGCTATGATTTCAGGAGGGACCTCGTCGAGCGCATCTTTAATGGTTTCGACGATGACCTGGACAGACTGCGATAGCGCCTCGCGCACCTCGACCGACGAAATTTCTATCGATTCCGGTAGACCTGTCACCAGGTTACGCCCGCGTGCTTCAACGGTCTTCTCGACCGGGAGGGGGAAAGCAGAGCCGATTTTCCATTTAATTTGCTCGGCCACGCGTTCGCCCACCAAAACGTTATATTTGTTACGGATGTACTGGACAATATCCTGGTCCAATTCGTCGCCTGCCACGCGCAGGGAACGGGACACGACCACGCCGCCCATGGATAACGCCGCCACCTCGGTGGTCCCGCCGCCGATATCCACGATCATCGATCCGCGTGCCTCTCCGACCGGCAAGCCCGCCCCCAGTGCTGCGGCAGTAGGCTCCTCGATCAGGTAGGTCTCGCGCGCTCCAGAAGACATGGAGGCATCGTATACGGCGCGCTTCTCCACCTCGGTCACGCCTGAGGGGATGCCAATCACTACCCGCGGGCGCGGCAGTGGAACCACACTCTGCTCGTGAACTTTACCAATAAAGTATTCCAGCATCGCCTCGGTAATTTCGAACTCGGAGATCACGCCGTCCCGCAGTGGACGCAAAACGAGAATATTCCCAGAGGTGCGCCCGACCATTTCCTTGGCTTGCAGCCCAATTGCCAGCGGCTGGCGGGTGCGTTTGTCGATTGCCACCCACGAAGGTTCGTTAATAACAATCCCTTTGCCTCGAACATGGACAAGCGTGTTGGCTGTTCCCAGGTCTATTCCGATATCCAGAGAAAAAAGACCCAGAAGCCAATTGAGGGGATTGAAAGCCAATTTGGGATGCTCCTATTGAGATTTCCAGCACAATATTATACCATGGGGCTAAATTTGACGACTTTTCCGGCTTGTCGCTGGGCTTGGAAGGCTTGCTCTCAGAAAATGATGCAAAACCGTCTAAATCGTCCGCTTGACCCCCAGCATGGTTAAATCATCCGCCGGCGGTTGTGGACCCATGAACTTCCTCACAGAAGCCTCGAGCGCATCCAACACCCCCCGGGCGCTCGTCATTTGAGCCCCCTTGAGCGCCTGCTGGAGGCGTTCATCACCATAAGTCTCATCTTCCGGCGAGAAGGCTTCGGTTACTCCATCGGTATAGAGCAGGAGAAAATCTTCGGGTGCGAGGGTGATCGTACGGTCTTCCATGGGCATGTCCTCGATAATGCCCAGTGCCGCTCCGGTCCGCCGAAGCAACTCCATCGTCCGTTTTTCACCGGATAACCAGATCGGAGGGTTGTGCCCGGCATTTGCGTAGGTAAAAACGCCTGTTTCCAACGTCAGTACCCCGTATACTGATGATACGAACATTTCCTGCTTGTTATCCGGAATGATCAAAGCATTTACGCGCTTTAAAGCATCGGCAGGGGAAGGTGTCTCGAAAACAACCGCCCGCACCAGCGTCCGTGTTAGAGCCATAAAGAGGGCAGCCGGGATACCTTTATCGGACACATCCGCAATAAATAAGCCCAGCCTGCCCCGGGGTAGTTCAAATACATCATAGAAATCGCCACCCACCTGACGGGCGGTAATCCAGGTGGCTGCCAGGTTCCAGCCGTTAATCTCGGGCAGGTGCTCAGGCAGGAAGGTTTTCTGGATCTGCCGGGCAAGGTGGATCTCATGCTCAAGTCGTTCCCGGATCACCATCTCACGCTGGAAATGCTCATTTTGGATGCTGAATGCCACCTGCTGGGCAATGCTGCTGACTATATCGACGCGCTTCTGACGGAACCGTCTTGCGTCGGAATCTTCTTCCACCAGCATAACCCCAAACAAATCATTCTTGATCATCAGCGGGAAGCCGATCAGCAGATGATCGCCGGTCTGCAAGGCATAAAAGGTTTCCTGTTCCGTGCGGGCAAGTTCCGGGTCCAGCCAATCTTCAGACATACCGGGAGGCAGCAGCCCAACCACCATTTGGGAGCTTTCCTGGACAGAATCAAGCAATGGAAAATCCCCCGCTTTGAAATCACGTTTCCAAAGGACGGCCTGGGCTTCTTCTGAGAAACCATAAGAATGAGTCGGGTGAAACTGGTCCGTTTCCAATAAATAGACTGCGCAGGCTTTAACACCGACCAGGATGGGCGTAATACGAACAATACTGCCGATTGTCTCATCCAGGCTGTTCGAATTTGCAACTGCCTGCGCCACCTGCAACAGGGCCGCCGAGGCATACGCCTGTTCCTGGGCAGAATCGAACAAGCGGGCGTTCTCAATTGCGACGGCGGCATGGTTGGCAAACGTTGCAGTCATTGCCTGGGCTTCATGCCCGTACCGTCCGGCCGTATGGTGCGACAGCGTTATCACCCCCAGGGGACGGTCCCCCGCCCGTAAACCAACTGCGATGGAGGAATAATCGGCGGAATACCCCAGCGCCGTCCCGGTTGGTCCGATCGGATCATCCGGTTTACGGATGATGGGCTGCTCGGAGGTGAGGGCAGATGAGAGAAACCCATAAGCTTCAGGCCACCGATGGGCTGCGCTGTCCACTTCCATGATGTCCGCTCCATGCACCTGGGCCAGGTAAAGGTTGTCTCCATCCAGAAGCCAAATGGCAGCCACATCACAGGGCAGATTGCGTTCGAGTTCCCGCAATATTTTGTCAAGCACATCTTCCAGTCCCACGTCTGCTGAAATGAGACCAGCTACCTCACGCAAGCTGTCTGCAACCTGCCGCCGCCATCGTTCAGTGCGGAATAGCTCGGCATTATGAATGGCAACAGCTACATTATCAGCCAAAGCCTCACACAGGAACCGGTCATCTTCGCCAAACGCATTGAGGTGGTTGCTTTGCAGGTCAAGCACTCCGGTCACTACCTTGTCAAAGACCAGGGGAATGGTCATCTCGGCGTGTGTGTCCTTGGGTGGGAGGGGCGAGGGGCGGTAGCGAGGTTCCTTCGTCACGTCGTTTACCAGCATGGTCTTGCCATTGCGGGCTACCCAGGAAATTATTCCTTCATCATTATCCAGGTCGAGCATGGAACCCTTTAGCGAACTGCTTCGCTCTCCGCTGCCGGCTTCGTAAATGATCTGGCGTCGGATGGGATGAACCGTATACAGGTGGACATAAGGAAATTTCAGATGCTTTTGGATAAGGACTGCAACTCTATTAAGTAATTCATCCAGGTCTAGCGTGGAGGTGATTTCTTCACTGACTTGTGCCACCATTGCCAGGTGATCGGCGCGCTTCTGCAATTCGCCATACAACCGCGCCCCGTTGATTGCAATGGCGATCGTATCGGCTAACGCCCGCAAAACCAGCAAGTCATTAGGGTGGAACGCTTCCAGTTGGTTTGACTGGACATCCAGAACACCCAGGATATTTTCTTCGATTTTTAGCGGGAGGACGGCTTCAGACTTGGTTTCAGAAAGCAACTCAACGAATTTATAACGCGAGTCGAAACCGACATCATTTGTGACCGCTTCCTCACCAGTTTGGGCAACGGTCCCTACCAGTCCTTCGCCCAGCCTGGCTTTAACTCGCTTGCCTCCACCTCGCTCAGGTCCGGCGCTGGAGCGGAAATTCAGCGCGTCCGAACCTGGCTCGCGGGTAAAAATGGCAACATAATAGTAATGGAAAGTGCGCTGGATCAGCCGGGTGACCCTTTTTGATAGCTTATCCAGGTCGAATACATTGGCGATCTGTGCACTCACCCGCCGGACGAGAGTCAACTGCTCGATTCGCCATTGTTCGATGACGGAGCGGTGCGAGGCAACCAGCGCTAATGAAATGTGTCCTGCCAACCCGTCCAGGAGATCTATTTCTTTTTTGCGAAAGGGGGTACCGGATCGATCCACCTGCAAGACGCCCATCACCGTGTCACCGTTCTTGAGCGGAGTTGCGAGGAGTGTTTTGGGTCCTTTAGAGGAAACAGTAAGCCCGGTCGAAAATGACTTGAGCATCTGCTCTGTTGGGGGTTGTGCCGGATAGCGGGAAACCTGGTTTACCCCCGGCAGGCGGAACAACCTTTCGTCCAGCCACAACTCCGCCTGGCATTCCAGGATGTGCGCTGAAGTACTGATGATCAAGTCCTGCTGGGCAGGAAGAGACGTCTCCCGCATGAGTTCTTCACCCAGCATGATCACGTGTTTCCAGTCGGACACGGGATAAACGCTTTTCCCTTTTTCTGGATCATTTTTGAGATGCTTGATCATGGTCAAAACGTTGCCCGCCTGCCCCAGGGGCTCATAGCGCACCTCATCCATCAGTTTTTTCATCAGGAAGATGCCCAACCCGCCCACGGGCCTGGAATCGAGATCAGCATCCAGATCTGGCAATGCGATACTTTCAGGATCAAAGGACTTGCCATGATCGTGAATGATGATGGTCAGGTTTTTTTTGTCCAGGTCGCAGGTGCATTCGATTTCCCCCCCATCTTTTCCTTCGTAAGCATGTTCTATTACGTTGGTGCAGGCCTCATCCATGCTCAGTTCAACTGCATAGATTGCAGAATCATCCATGCCTGCATCCTTCGCCGCCCGGGCGGCGAACTCACGGATGGCATCCAACTGGTCAAGGTTAGCTGCAAATATTGCCGTGCGCATAAGAATAATGAGGCCGCCTCTCGATTGGCGGGTGGAGGCGGCCTGATACTAATTCAACTGTCAAAGCAGGTTAGAAGTTTCCGACCGCCGGGGTTATGTCATCAAATATTTTAAATAGCGGAGTAAATCCTGTCAGGTCAAGCGCATCCATCACCTTTTTGGGCACCGAGGCCAGCACGATCTCCCCGCGGTTGTAGCGTTTGCAGTTGCGCTGACCGAGCAGGAGGGCGCGAAAGCCAGCGCTGGACATGTATTCAAGGTGGCTCAGATCCAGGACGATCTTATACCGCTTGGCATCGTTGAGCGCTTCGATCGCTTTGATCAGGTCAGGTGCAGTAAAACTATCCACTTTTCCATTGATAAAAAGCAAATCACAATGTTTGAACTTCTGGGATGTAATCTCCATTTGACCTCCGTTAAGTAGATGGTCTCGGTGAAGAAATTATAACACGAGAAATCCAGGCTCTAATTTAGCCATTTCTATGATAACGAGGGGCCGGCGTGAAGGGGACTGAGATTAGAACCCTGCTCCGAAAATTTCT
>JADGQC010000150.1 GCA_017882125.1 Anaerolineales bacterium | reverse complement strand
CCGGTCAGGAAAATGTGGGAAGCGAAAGAGGATGGATATAAAGCCGGGGTTTGACCTTGCTCCTACGGCTTATAGGTAGTCAGCCCCGAATTGATCTTGAAATTATCAAAATAAGTCGTAAAAGCCGGGGCACCGCACGCTGTCAGGGCGACCAGCAGCAGTGCGGCCAGGACCCTGGTCTTCATTTCACGATTCTCCTCGCAATGGCACTTTTAACCCATTTTCGCCAATGCTTGTTCGAGATCGGCGATAATGTCATCCACGGCTTCGATGCCCACCGACAGCCGCAGCAGGTTGTCGGGGATACCCACCCGTGCGCGTTCCTCGGGGGTCAGGCTGCGGTGCGAGGAGATCAACGGGTACAGTACCAGGGAATAAATGTCGCCCAGGCTCGTGGCGGGCAGGCACAAGCTCAGCGCCTCCATGAACCGGAAGACCCCGGCCTTATCCGCTCCTTCGATCTCGAACGACAGCACGCCTCCAAACCCCTTGCCCTCAAATAGTCGCGTCGCCAGCGCATGCTGGGCATGACCTGGCAGGCCCGGGTAGTTCACCTTCGCGATGCGCGGGTGCGCCTGCAGCCATTCGGCCACCTTCTGCGCATTCCGGCACTGCCGCTCCATCCGCAGGGACAGCGTTTTCAGGCCGCGCAGCGCCAGCCAGGCCTCGAACGGACCGAGCACGCCGCCCACCAGCTTGTTCAATTCAACCAGCTTTTTTTTGTTCTCCGCTGAAACAGCCGTCACGCCCGCCAGCACATCGTTATGACCCGCAATGTACTTGGTGGCGCTGTGGATCACGTAATCTGTACCATACGAGGCTGGATTTAGAAGGTAAGGGGAGGCGAATGTGTTGTCCACCAGCAGCGCCGCACCTGCCTGGTGCGCCAGCGCGGTCAGCCCGGGGATATCCGCCACCTTGAGCAGCGGATTGGAAATGGACTCTACCAGCAATATCGTGGCATGGCTTTCTTTCAACGCCGTCTCGACTTCCCGGAGGTCCGTCACGTCAACCCAAATGACTCCCACGCCCAGGGTTGTCAGCAGCTTGCCAAGCAGTGTATACGTGGCACCGTAAACGTCCATCGCTGCCACCACCGAGGTGCCCGCCTTCGCACCTGCAGCCAGCAGGGCGGCATGGATGGCCGCCATGCCCGAGCTGGTTGCCTGGGCTGCCTGCGTGCCTTCCAGCGCCGCCATCGCAGTCTCGAAGGCCGACACGGTCGGGCTGCCGTAACGCTGGTAGACGGGTCCCGCCTTGGTGCCCCCCAGGGCCGCATCCGTGTCGTCCATGCTCTCGTAAACATAACCGACTGCCGGCCAGATGGGGGAGGCCACCGGGGTGTAATCCGGGGTCGGGGCGCGCTCCCCAGCATGGACTGCCCTGGTTTCGAACGATTTGGTGCTCCAGTCTTTTATACGCGTTCCCTTGGTATTGGTCATTTTGTCGCTCCTGTTCTCCGCTGTGAAGATCGCGCTGCCGCGCAGGACACTTTTCCGGTCCTGGGCAGGTGCGGGTCTTGTTTTTACCTGTCAGCAGGCTGGGTTACAACTTCGTAAATATCCGCGAATAATCCCTTATGCTTGAGCCTAAAGCGCTCGGTTGCCTTCATATATATAATGGCGAATCCTCTGAACAAGGTGAACCCGAGCAAAACGCCGGTGGCGTTTAAGATCGCATCGTTAATGTCCACGGCACGGAATCCGCTGCGAAAGATCAGGGAAATCACCAGTTGAGACAGCTCGAATCCGATCCCAACCGCGCATGCCAGCCAAAGGAAATTCCCCGGTTTGACCCTCAGCAGGAAATTCAGTCCAAAGCCGAAGGGAATGGTAAGCAGGATATTTTGGAGCAGTCCCTGCGCGCACAGCCCCGGCATGTTCTTGAAACAGCTGCCGAAATAAAACGGGACCAGGTTGATGCTGGGGGTAAAGCTCGCCCCGGCTGGGTTGGAAGTGATCGCGATCGGGAAAATTACAAACTGCACGACTGCCAGGAGATATACCCAGAACACCGAAAAGAAAAGCAGGCTTGCAAGGCTGCGCTTTCGCCGCCACACGAAAGGCAGCAGCGCGGCAAGAATGCCTGCTCCAAGCAGCCAGCCAAATAAACCAAACCGGATCAGCATGGAATTACGCGTCGATGGATTTAATTTGGAAAAATCGCCGGTCAGGCGGATTGAGCATGCTGCTGCTCACGATGCCTTGGAGAGATCGATCGTTTTGTGGATGTATTTCTTCAGCTTTTCTCCCAGGTCGTCTGCATTTACGAAGCTATCGATGATGACATGCCCGATTTTTGAATTGGGGGTGGCTGGATTTGGCTTCACGGATTTTATCTTTCCGTTCAGGTACTGTGTGCGCGTATGATGGGTTTGGGTGGCATCGTTTCCCATCACCAATAAAGTCGTCCCCTTCCAAACCTTTAGATCGGGCTTTCCCTTGAAAAGAATACCACTCCCCAGCAGAATGGCAAGGACATCTCCCAAGAGAGTCTTGGGTTTGCAGGTATTTTCTTCGATTTCCACCAGCGCATAATACTTTTTTGAATCCCGGGAAACCACGGCGATATCCAGGTCTGCCAGGATCTTTTTCGAACCATTCTTGTCCTTAAAAAAAGAATGCAGCTTTCCGAGTTTGTCGTCCGGATCGACCCCCTTTTTCGCGTGGTCGTAAAGGATATCGAATCCCTGCCCGCCAAATTCTTCCTGCAGCTTGCGTGCCACCTGCACGGTTAATGTTCCCTTTACCATGGCAGCTCCTTTCATTAATATAAGTACCGGTCACGTTCATTCACCCCGGTGAAGTCCCCATGTTCCACAGAGGGTATCATACAGATGATTCATATAATTATCGCGCAATTTCCGGAAAAAGGCCCGGGTTTCGACCTGTGAAACCACATGCGTCCACCGCCCGCAGGGTCAGCGCACCCGTGCCTTGAAGGTATCGGGTTATGACCGCGAATTAGCTTTTTGCCCCGCTGATTTTTGATGATCGTAATGCCAGGCCCGTCCAAAGCGCCCCCAGCAAATCCACGACCCCAAACAGGATCAGGGCCGAACCAGCGAAGCCCAACAGCACAAAGGCGGTGAAAAAGAGAATGGTGGAAACGCGGACGGTGACCGTCCATTGGAAAAAGTCGGTCAATTCTTTCCGTGCCGCCTGGGTGTAGTAGAAGCCCAGGATCAGGATCAACATTCCGACAACACGGATCCAAACTTCAGTTGTGCTGGGAAGGAAAAATATCCCAAGCAGAAAATTGGGCACCACCAGCAGGGTGAAGCCGAGCACCACGAGGTATAACCCAAATATCAGGACACTGCGGGCACTTTTACTCATTTTCTTTGCTCCTTCGGGCTTTTTACAAGATATGCGTTGGTTGGTGCTCAACCTGTGCCACGGTTCGGTAAGCGAATCTTACCTATCATACACGGTATTTAAGTAAAATCGATTCTGAAGCCGGTCAATGACGATTAAAAGGAAGCGAAGTTATGAAATCCGATCCTGAAATTCAATATCGTAAATCCACATAATCGAATATCTGCAAAATCATCGCCTCCCGTATGGGCGAGACACTTTGTCCCCGTCCTTGGGGGACTTTGTCCCTCGCGGAGCACTCTCCCTGGAGAGCGTCCTTGGGGGACTTTGGCCCTGTTCGCTTGTCCCCCGAAATTTGGGGGATTAGGGCTGTCTCGCCCTCATAAAAGTATTCACTCTGTCGCTTGGGACCATAATGACAATATACATGAGTAACCAAACAGCTGCAAAGGTCGCCTGATATTCCGTGTTATAATCTTACTGGTAAGACAAAGGAGAAACCAATGAATACACTTGCTACCACCCGCATGTCCTCTAAAGGCCAAATTGTCATCCCGGATGCCATCCGGAAGCAAATGAATCTCAAGCCTGGTGTCGAGTTTATCGTTTTAGGTGAAGATGATGTTGTGATCCTCAAAACTATCACTGCTCCCCGTATGGATGAATTCGATGGTCTCATAAAACAGGCGCGCCAGCAGGCGAAGCTTGCTGGCTTGAAACGTGCAGAAATATCAGCCGCCCTGTCAAGTGCACGAGGACGAAAGTGAAGGTTGTCCTGGACACGAATGTATTTGTGTCCGGAGTCTTTTTTAATGGACCGCCTTATGAAATTCTTAAAGCTTGGCAGGACGGGAAAATCCAACTTGAGCTCTCTCTTGAGATCCTGGATGAATATCGGCAGGTGGGAGAAATTCTTGCCAAAGACCATCCATCGATCGACCTTCGACCAATCCTTGAATATGTAATCGAGCGCGGAGAAGTTGTCTTATCGCCGAACCTGCCTGAACCCGTTTGCAGCGACCCGGATGACGATAAATTTCTTGCCTGCGCGCTGGCAAGTGGAAGTAATCTCGTTGTCAGTGGAGACAGGCATCTACTCAAAGTCTCCGGATATCGAAATGTGGAAATTATCAGACCCCGTGAATTTCTTGACCTCTACCTACAAGGGAAAACCTCTTAGAAAATCTTAGTAAAAAGACCTAAAAGGAAGCGCGGACAGCATAGGATACTATTCCGTCGAAGCCGCAATTATTACGAACACATCCTCCGTGACGCGGCCAATTACGAGCGCATCGCCGGGTACATCCTCGACAACCCTGCCCATTGGAATCGGGACGAAGAGAACCTCAAGGCATCCTCCTGAATAATGAAGGCTCTTAATTAATTCATCCACAAAATCCGAAAAAGCTCACCTTTCAGGGTGAGCTTTGTGTATGGTGCAGTTTTTCGAAAACCCGCGGACCTTATGCTTTCTTGGCGGTGATGTTCACCATCCAGCCTACGCCGAATTTGTCCATGCACATCCCGAACTCATCCCCCCATACTTGCTTCGCGAGCGGCATCGTGATCTTGCCGCCCATGGAAAGCTTTTGGAAGAATGTCTTTAACTCAGCTTCGTTCTCGCCGGTAAGCGACATATTGATGTTCGTCCCGGGATGGTACTCCATGCGTGCCGGGGTGTCGGAGGCAAAGAAGGTCAGGACTTCCCCGGCATTCAGCTCCGCGTGCATGATCAGGTTGTCTTCGGCGGGGGATTGGGAGGCATGATATTCCTTGAAGGTGCTCATTTCCAGCTTGCCCCCGAAGACGGACTTGTAAAATTCCATGGCTTGCCGTGCATTATCCTTGAAGCTCAAATACGGATTCAATTTGGTTTGCATATTTTTTCCTTATCTTATGACATATTTTGCACATTATATATCCAAATTATCCGTAATGCAATATTATCAACGAAACAAACTGGATCGAGACTTCCGAAAGCAAAAGGAGGTGAGCGCAGATACTTGTTTTCTATTTCTACACGCTGGAAACGCCTTGCCCCCATAACCTCATTACCTATTCCCTTCGCCAGCTTGCTCAATGGGAGACCGGCGCATTTCACTGCGCATCAGCACCAGCACCGCCGCAAGGATCAGCCCGCCTCCGATCAATGAGACCGGCTTCAGGATCTCCCCCAGCAGCAGCGCGGCCAGTAATACGGTAACCACTGGCTCCAGGGTGGAGAGCATGGCTGCGTTGGTGGCTCCAATGCGCCTCAAACCGGCCAGGAAGGTCACCACCGGCACCACCGTCGCGATCAGGACGATCGCCGCGATCACGATCCAGCCCTTCCCGGTCGCCGGCACGTGCGCCCCGTTCGCCAGCATCAGCAGGCTGGAGGTGACCCCGGCAGAAAGGAAGATCACGGCTGACGACTGGATCGCCGAGACCTGCTGCATCACTTTTGTGCCGACTACGATGTAAACCGAATAGATCGCCGCGGCCGCGATCGCCAGCAGGATGCCGGGCAGCTGGCCCCCTTCCGGTCCCACCGTCAGGGCCACTCCAATTACCGCCAGCCCCAATGCAAAGATCTTGATCCCGTTGATGGACTCATGGTTCCAGGTGACCGACAGGATCACCACGAAGACCGGGTAGAGGTACAGCAGCAGTGCCACCAGCCCGGGGGAGGCGTATTTGAGCGCCGTCAGGTAGGCGAACGCCTGGCCCACGTATCCCACGGCGCCCATCCCGATCAGCCGGACCAGGCTGCTCCCGCGCGGCAGCGCCTCGCCCCGAAGGACGAGCACTGCCAGCAGGAGCAGTGCCGCCAGCGAGAAACGGAACGCCATGATCGACAGGGTATCCCAGCCCGCCGCGTAGGCGAACCGGCCCAGGATGCCGAGCGTACCGAATGCCGCCGCGGAGATGATGATCAGGATGATTCCAACCAAACGATTCATTGTCTTCACTGAAGAATTTTAATACGAGTCTCCCCCAACCATGGGTCGAATTTATGCCTCTTTTTGGATAAACTGTGCCTCATCTAGCCATCCATCTCTAAGGCACCAAATTTACTTCCTCGTTTTTGACTGGTAACGATTCAGCCCATCTGCCATTTGAACTTCCCGGCGGACTGTATCCCCGTGTGATTTCTGCCGGTGACAATGTCCCTCGAATGATTTCTGAGAGGGATGGATGCTCGCTCTGTCCAGCCCGGTCATTGCCACAACGCGCAGGCCGTGCCTGCCGGCTCTGGCCTGCTAGAACTTGCCATAAAGCGCCAGGTCGGATTCCCTCACCGAAACGTTATCCACATAAAATTCCACTTTTGCCAGGAACGGGTCCGTTCACCTGTGCCTGAAGCGTCACCTGCGGTTCCTGGGCGTTGCAGAGCTCCGATTAAGTGGACGAATTCCCCATTTTCCACTAGTAAGATATAGAAGGACATGGCAGATCGATTGTCCACGGGCCCAACGAAGGCCGGCGTGCAACAAGGATTGCCATGTCCTGTATGTTTTGTCAGCTGGTTTTTTTGAGAGAATGAATCCTTTACCCAGCCAGATTTTGGCGAGATGTAATGTGTTCTAATGCCACCTTCGAGCGCACCCCTTACTTGCCGTTGCCGCCCATGCGGCCGGG
>JADGQC010000149.1 GCA_017882125.1 Anaerolineales bacterium | reverse complement strand
CGCTGACATCTCTTTCAGAAACCTGTGGGATACTTTCCCATTCATCGACAATCCATTGTTTTAGGTATATACTTACGAAATTAGAACAAGTGTACCTAATTAACAACCTGGCGATCTTGCCGGGCTGTTTTATACTCTTGACTTTCTAAAATTGGTATATACCTTCCGACCGCAAAGAGAAGTTTTCTTTTGCATTTTAACCTCCTTTAGGTTCTTTGTTTGAATAGGCCGCGTTGAACAGATCTGGCGGCTAATGCTTCCAGAGAATGATTTTTAATGAAGCCTGATACGAAGGACTTGTGTTACCTGGTAAGTATCCCGATGCTCAGCGATACAATGAAAACGATTCCAGAAAGGATGATGAGGGTATTCCCTATTCGGCGAGTCAGCCAAAGACCGGCTGTTCCGCGATGGTATAACAGGAAGGGCGCAATAATTGATATTGCAATAAGCAGTGGTTCCAGTGGCCAGAGAAAAGTCCAATGTTGCCACAATCCACTGAGAGCATAATATGAAAAAAGGATTCCATTTCCGAGAACGATCCCGCCCGGAATCAGCAGCCAGGCACTGGGCAGGGAACTCATCAGTGCTGCCAACAATATTCCAACCGCTACTAATTCCAAAGGCCAGAGGTGCCCAAAAATTTTCCAGCCAAAGATCCCGCTCACCCATAACATCAGCATATTTGCAATGACAAATCCTGCTACAGATAAAAGAACTGCTTTTCTAACATTCTGTCTTGGCACATCGGTCAAACCAGGTGGGGGACTGAAAATGGTTTTGGATTTACTAAGTAATTCACCGCCATTTATTCTCTTATGGCTTGGAGTCCTGCCTGTTGTGATATCCGTATCACCGGAGGCAAAGCTTGCGTCACGGATTTGCTGGCGCGCCGCCCCCGAGAAAACGGCCACCCCGGCTGATCGGGCAGAAGGAGTGCCAATCACCTGGGGAAGATTGATCTTTTCCGGGATCGGGATGCCGGCTTCCTGGGCGGCATCATTAAGAGCTTCAGCCATCGAAGCGGCGGTCTGATACCGATCATCGGCGCGTTTGGCCAGGGCTTTAAGAGCTACTCTCTCGAAAGGTTCCGGAATATTTGGATCATATCGGCGGGGCATGGGCAGAGGGTCGTTAATATGCTTCATCAAAATTGCCAGAGGTGTATCAGCATCAAAAGGAACGGTCCCAGTCAGGGCTTCGAAATAAGCGATCCCCAATGAATAGATATCACTGCGTACATCACAGTGGCCGTCCATTCCCTGTTCGGGAGCCATGTAGTTCAATGTGCCCATCAACGCGCCTGCAACTGTGTATTGTGTCCCGCCAACGATCTGGGCGATCCCAAAATCAGTCAGCACCGCCTGGCCGTGTCTGGATAACATAATATTGGCCGGTTTCAGGTCACGATGAATGATCCCTTCTCCATGTGCATAGGAAAGTCCATCCAATACATCAGTAAAGATGCGTACGATTTCTCCTAAATGCAGGCGTTCACCGCGTACCCGCAGGGTATTCAAATACGCCTTGAGCGTGTCGCCTTCGAGCAATTCCATGACCATGTAATAAAGGTCGTCCTGTACATCAAAGTCGTAGATTTGGACAATATGGGGATGCCGCAATGCGGCTACAGCCCGTGCTTCCCGTCTAAATCGAGCCAGGAACTCAGCGTCCTCAACAAGGTCAGAACGCAGGATCTTGATCGCCACGTATCGGTCAAGCTGCGGATGGTAGGCCTTATAAACCTGTGCCATGCCACCCCGGCCCAATGGCTCAAGGATACGGTACTTGCCGAGGTTTTGTCCTTCCAGGACTATGGGTGTCATTTCAACTTTCTGTGCATGTAATATAGCCATGGGGTTCATCCGGAGCAGATGATACCCGGGATGGCAAGAATCAACCTAACATTTAGCTAATATCGGGCTAATGGGTTGCGATGAGAAGAATATCAAATCAGGTTGCTCAAGTTTGATAATAACCTTGCCACAAATTCGACCCCATGATTGGTACAGGGCTCTGGCATTTCCAAGCCTTATGCGGTCATCAATTTGTATCCCAGACCGCGTACCGTGAATAGCAATTTCGGGTTGGCGGGATCGAATTCAATCCTTGTCCGCAACCTGCGCACCAGATTCTCGATTTGATAATCAAATATCCCCCCTGCTTCATACTCCGGCCAGACTGCCCGCCCTATTTCATCTTTTGAGCAGACCTGGCAGCGGCGTTCATAGAGATATGCCAGGAGCAGGTACTCCTTGGGGGAAAGGCTGACGACTTTACGGTTAACCCGCACCACACCGGCAGTAGTGTCCACTTCAACATCCGGCACGGGATTATCACGCGTGGTTGTGTCTGGGTCGTGGAAAATAAAGATAACATCCCCCACTTTGATGGCGTCACCGTCGCGCAGGTTCATCGCTGTCAGGATGCGTTCTCCGTTGAGATAAGTGCCATTGGTGGAACCCAAATCTTCCACAAACCAGTGCCGCCCCTCCCGTCGAATGCGGGTGTTCTCACGCGAAATGGCTTTGCTCGCAATGACAATATCGCATTCAGTAGCTCGCCCAATAGTTGCGGTTTGGCCTGGCAGTCGGTGTTCCTGGCTATTAGGGTCGGTGAGAAATGGGCCGGAATTTTCCAATGGCATGGGTCTCTCGCTCTTCCTTGTAATTATACTCGCGAGGATTATAATTGCCGCCAATTGCACTAATATTTAATCTAAGGAGAAGAACATGAGCAAAAAAAAATCGGGAGTGATTGGCATATTAACGGGGGGAGGCGATGTCCCGGGACTTAATCCGGCCATCCGTGCCGTCACCATTCGTGCGATCCGTGAAGGATACAAAGTAGTTGGTCTGCGCCGCGGGTGGGCAGGGGTAACTGAAATCATCCGGGATAAGGACGCTGATAACAGTAACAACTTCCAAATTCTAACCGAGGAAATTGTCAATAAGTCCGGGCGGACTGGGGGCACCTTTTTGCACACCTCGCGGACAAAACCCAGCAAGATGGCAAAAGCAGATGTGCCTGTCCATTTGAAGGATGCATACAATGCAGGCGAGAATGATCTGACTCCCGAGGTGATCAAAAATCTGGATTGGCTGGGTGTTGATTACCTGATACCGATTGGGGGAGATGATACCTTGAGCTACGGCGTTCACTTGTATCAGGAAGGTCTAAAGGTCATAGCCATTCCAAAAACAATGGATAACGACGTGCCGGGTACTGATTATTGTATCGGTTTCAGCACCTGTGTGACCCGCACGATATCCCTGACCAACAGCCTGCGTACCATTGCAGGGTCCCATGAGCGCTTCCTGATCCTTGAAGTTTTCGGACGCTATGCCGGCTTTACCGCCATGCTGCCAACCATGGCGGGCGCAGCACACCGTTGCGTGATCCCCGAATACAAGTTCGATATCGAAAAATTAACCGACCTTCTGATCTACGACCGCGCTCACAATCCGAGCCGCTACTCGGTGGTGCTGGTGTCAGAAGGTGCAATGTTCGAGGGAGGTGAGATGGTCTTTGCAGACCGCTCCACGGACGCGTATGGGCATGCCAAATTAGGCGGAATCGGTGACCTGGTAGCCAGCCGGATAAAGGAACTATCCGCGAAGCATAATAACGGTAAAACCATCAACACCATTGACCAGAAATTGGGGTACATGGTGCGTGGCGGTGACCCGGACGCTATTGATTCGATCGTCCCGATGGCTTTCGGCAACCTGGCGCTTGACTTGCTCCTGAAAGGTATCCATGGACGCCTGGTCGTGCTCAAGAATGGCCGCTACGATAACGTGCCCCTGGACGTTGTTACCGGCACCAAGAAGGTTGTCGATGTAAATCATTTCTATGATATCGAACGATACCGCCCCAAGTATGAGAACTTCGAGATGAAGCCCTTGTTTATTATGACCAGCGAAGTCTGAACCAGATATTGAGATCAAAAAGCGCTCCGAGTAGGATTCGAAGCGCTTTTTGAATTAACTCCTTAATTATGCTGTCCTCATGATCAGAATGATCAATACAGCTGCACAGGAAAGAATGCAAGTCAGTAAAACGATTGTCGTGGCAATAATAATTGCTTTGGTATGGTCATTTGCATTTTGGGGTGGAGGAAGTTGGTTCATTTTCTGCTCCTGAAAAATGAGAAGTCATGTCATTAAATATACGCTGGTAAACCTTCCCCGGTTTCATTGATGGAGTGATGTCCAAAATAGTAAAACAAAACCGCGCCATTTGACGCGGTTAAGATCTGCGGAAGATCGATCCATTACAAGAAATTCATGCCCTGGCAGCAGCCAATTCAACCTGGGTGTATTTCAGGCGCTCAAGCACAGCAGTTGCTACATTGCTCATCAAAGCGTAGCCAAGCATTTTATCCGCCTGCATCAATGCACGCACACCCACCCCGTCAATTTCAACGACCTTGACCGGGATGGTCGCTCGGGCTGAAGAAATGTAGATGTACGGTTCGATGATTGACGACACTCCCAGCATCTCCCCAGGGGCGATCGAGCCGACCAGTGCATTGGAGATGGCGCCTTCGCCTCCGCCGCTGTAGATGAGGTCAACATCGCCTTCGAGCAGGAGGATTAATTTGGTGGCTTGGTTGTTCTCCTTGACCAGGAGAGTCTGTTTGGGATAATTTTTTTCTTCGGCGATCATGGCAATCTCTTTGAGCTGGTCGTCGGTGAGCATGGAAAAGAATGGATAACGACGTAAAAGTTCAATGGAAATCATCTCTCTCTCCTTATTTTAACTCAATTAATTGTAGCACAGCCTCAACTGCTTGAGGTACAGCCGCTTCGACTTGAGGCGACAATATTTCAGAGAAATCGAAGACGTTCTCAGCTTCTATAGCGACAATTAGGACGTCTTCGTCCCGGGGCAGGGAGATATCCATGCTCCGGCCTACATTCAGTGCGTTACGGAGGGAAGTATCGTGGATGGCAGTAGTATGCCCTGAAGACAGCTCAGGCAGTTCTTTCAAAGGGAACATGCTGACGGTGCCGATCGGTTTTTTTCCGGTGAAAAAGGAATCAACCAGGATCACTCGCGAGTAGCCTGTGATGCGTTCCATCAGGCTCAGCCCTCCCAGGGAGACGGTATCCACCTCGATATCGTTTCGGTCAGCGGTTTTGCGGGCAATTTCCTCCACAACGCGCCAGCCGACTCCGTCGTCACCTAATATGGGGTTGCCGAGTCCGATTACAAGAGTTTTCATAAGGCCGTCTTAAAAAGTTGGAAGGTTGAAGCTTGCGTCCTTCAACCTTCCATTATTAAACCTATTTGCAGAATTGTTTCATGACATTAATTGGATTGCCCTCTGCATCATGGATGGTGACTTCCAGCGGCATTTGACCGGGAAGGGAGTGGGTGGCACAACCGAAACACGGGTCGTAGGCACGGAAGGCCATTTCGACCATGTTCAGCAAGCCCTCATTGACATTGCCTTTTTTGATCAGGCTGTCTGCCGCCTTTTTGATGGACATGGTGATGGGGGCGTAATTATTGGTCGTGCCAACGATCAAGTTGACCTTCGTGACCACACCGCGTTCGTCGGTCCAATAATGATGGGTGAGCGTGCCGCGTGGGGCTTCGACGATACCGACACCTTCAGTGGGCGTGGCGGTCGGGATGGCGTGAAAGTTGGGTGAAGTAATTTCCGGGTCTGTGACCAATTCCACCCACCGTTCGGCAGCATATAGTAATTCGATCAGCCGGGCCCAGTGGATCGCAAGGCGTTGATGGACGGGTTTGCCGCCCAGGGTGCTGTAGAATTTCTCATACTCCGCCTGGGCAAGAGGAGTCGCCATGCCGTCGGCAGCGTTGAGCCGGGAGAGCGGAGTGGCCATATAGACCCCGGAATCAGCTCCATCCACAAAGCCTTTCCAACCAACATTTTTCAGGTATGGAAACTTCAAATATGTCCAGGGTTCCACATGCTCGGCGATATGAGCTGCGTAGTCCTTTGGCTCGTACTTGATATATTCCTTGCCATCCGGTCCGACCACGCGCACCTTGCCGTCGTAGAAGTTGACCTTATTGTTTTCATCCACCATGCCCATGTAATAGGTCTTGTGGGTGTAGATATCGCCGAGGATCAGGTCCAGGTAGGTCTTATTGCTCAGAACGATGTCGTTGAAGACCTTCAGGCTGAACTGGGCGAACTCGATTGCCCAGCGCCCCATTTGTTCGATTTCATTGCGCTGTTCCTCGTTAATCCCCTTGGTCAACCCGCCGGGGATGGAGGTGCAGGGATGAACCTTGCGACCACCGATGATCTCGACCACATTGTGGCCGTACTTGCGCATCTGGATGACCTTGCCCCCAATTTCCAACCCAACCTTGTGGATCACTCCCAAAATGTTGCGTTCGGCTACGGGAGCATCCGGACCCATGATGAAATCCGGTCCGCCCAGGGCATAGAAGTGGGTGGTATGGTCGGTGCAGTAAAATGCGCTGTAGAGCAGTTCACGCAGCATCTTTCCCGTGTGGGGCACTTCCACGTGATAGACTGCGTCGGCAGCCTTGGCAGCAGCCATGTGATGCGCTTCGGGGCATACGCCGCAGATGCGGTTGGTTAGCAGGGGCATTTCTTCGACCGGCCGCCCCACGCAGAAACGCTCGAAGCCGCGCAGTTCGGGAATCTGGAAGTATGTATTGGCCACATTGCCTTCCTCGTTCAGGAAGATTTCGATTTTGCCATGGCCTTCCAGGCGGGTGATGGGGTCAATTGTGATCCTTTGCATGTATCATCATCCTTTCTGTGCGGACTTGCTGGAACGCAACAGGGAACCGGCCAGGTTGAAACGATAAAACTGTCCAGCAGGGTCCACCAGTCCGTCGAGGATACGGTCAATTTCCTCCGGCTTGTCGCTATCGATAACCGAGGCAAAAGCGGCGATCAGACGGGCGCCATAATCCACCACACCTTCGGCGGGACCATAGCAGCCAATGCACTGTGCGCCTGCTGTTGGGCACCGGCCGTTGCA
>JADGQC010000148.1 GCA_017882125.1 Anaerolineales bacterium | reverse complement strand
GCATACTTGAGAAGCTCGTCACGTTCACCGAACATCAGGGCACCGGTGGGGCAGGTGGCCACGCAAGCCGGTTCCAGACCAACGTCGATGCGCTGGGTGCACATGGAGCATTTATCGATGAAGGCCCCATCAATCAGGCCCTTGTCATAATCAAAGTGGGGCACGCCAAAGGGACAGGCATTCATGCAATAGCGGCAGCCGATGCATTTTTTGGGGTCATAAATGACGGGACCATCCGAGCGCTTGCTGTAGGCACCCACCGGGCATGCCGACAGGCAGTCGGGCTCATTGCAATGCATGCAGTGGTAGGCCATGGAGGCGCGTTCAAGGGCTGGATACTCGCCCTTCAGCCCGACCCCGGCAACCCAGATGCGGGTCTTGTTCATGGGAATCTTATTTTCGACGCTGCAGGCAACCATGCAGGCGCGGCAGTCGATGCAGCGCGTGGCGTCAAAAAGGAATGTTTTGTGTTGAATATCCGTCATGAGACAGCTCCCGTTTATATCTTAGACACCGTTACAAAAGTCTGGCTGAGGGCCTGGCCGCCGCTGATGGGGTCAGTGAAGGTGAGATGTAAATCAGAGTCGCTGGCGCCAAGACCGTAGGCAACCGTCAGCCCCTTGGAGAGATGCCCATATCCGGGGGTGAGAAAAACACAGTCGGGGCGGATAGCCTGGGTGGCTTCCAACTTGATGTGGATCTTGCCGGCCGTGCTGGCAACTTCCACCAGGTCGTTATCGGAGAGCCCCAGGCTTTTGGCTGTGTCGACATTCATCCACAGGCGGGGTTCGTCCGAATATTTGTTCAGGAGCTGGTTGTTCTGGCTGGCGAACTGGGTGGACTGGGCCACCTTGCCGGTGAGCAGGTAAAACTGACCCGGGGCGGGAGCAAGCGGTTCCTCCCACTGCGGCACAGCGGCAAAACCGCCTTTGTCCAGGGTCGTCGAGAATAATTCGATCTTCGTGCTGGGGGTGTTCCAGATTGGTTCAGTAAAATCGGGTCCTTCGCCGGGCAGGTCAACATAACCTTTTTGGCGGACCTGGTCGAGCGAGACACCCAGTGGAGCAAGCTGCTGCTTAAGGTAGTCTTCTTCGTCGGAATACTGGAAGAAGTCGCCCAGTCCAAGGCGGGTGCCGAGTTCCTTATAGATCCACAAGGCGGATCTTGCCTCGCCCTGGGGTTCGATGACAGGCTGGCGCAGGAAGGCCTTATTTCCGACAATGTTAAGGGGATCGTAACGTTCGAGGTAGGAGGACTCGGGGAGGACCACATCCGAGAACCAGGAGGTGTCGTTCATGATGATATCGACGGTGGTAATGAAATCCATTTTTGCAAAGGCTTCCAACGTCCGGCCGCGGTCGGGCAGGGACATGGCGGGGTTCTGGCGGGCGATGAACCAGCCATGAGCCTGGTAAGGCATACCGCTCAGGGCGGCTTCGCGTAATTCCTGGAAGACGCCGATCTTGAGGGGGACGAATGGATACTTCCAGGGAACACCGTCGAGACGTTGGGCAGAAACGCGGGGATAAGCCGGCTGTGGAGGAGCGCCAAGCACCCCGGTCTCCTCGCCGGAGGTCGGGAACATTGCCACGCCCCAGTTCCCCGCCAAGGCATTCAGGATGGCGATGGCGCGCTCGGTCTGGAAGGAATTGACGAAATTGGAAGTGCGCCAACCGTTATGCGCGAGCGCATAGGGAGCGGCTGCAGCAAATTCACGTGCGATGCGCCGGATGGTATCGGCAGGGATCTCGGTAATGGGTGCCGCCCATTCAGGGGTATATTGGGTCACGGCCGCTGCCAGCTGGTCGAACCCGGAGGTCTGATTTAAGACGGTGGTGCGGTTGTATAACCCTTCGGTAATAATGACATTGATCAACGCCAGGTGGAAGGCGAGGTCAGTACCCGGTCGGATGGGCAACCACTCGGCGGATTTTGCAGCCGTCTTGGTAAAACGCGGGTCCAGCGAGACCACCTTGACACCGCGGTCGATCGCCTGACTGAGGGCGGAGGTCTCGGAGGTGGAGATGGCTTCCATCAGGTTCCGCCCCGTGAGGATGATGAACTTTAGGTCGTCATATTTACGATCCGGCTCCTCCATGCCATAAGTAGTGAGATTGGAGACAATCATGGCATTGAAGCACAGGCTGCGCTGGGTGCCGTAGTTAGGCGAGCCATAGGCGTTGAGCAGGTTTTCGAACTGGACCTGGCTCAGATTGTGCGTGGACGAGAAGAGCATGGCCTCGGGGCCATATTTTTGCTTGATATCCAGCATGTTCTGAGCCACCAGGTCCAGCGCTTCCTCCCAGGAGGCCTTGCGGAAGAGCCCCTGGCCGCGTTTACCGACGCGGATAAGCGGAGTGAGAACCCGGTCGGGGTCATAGGTGTTCATGAGGCCGGATTGGCCGCGCGGACACAGTTTGCCATTGGAATGAGGGTGATGGGGATTGCCTTCCAGCTTGACGACGCGCCCGGCATCGATCTTTGCGAGCAGTCCGCAACGCCAAACGCACATTTCGCACATGCTGGGGATATACCCGCTGTCCGAGACGTCGAGCAGCCCATTGGAACGGGCCGCCTGGGCAACCCAGGGCGGGAGGAATTCCCCGATGACCAAGGCTCCGACGGCTGCGCCGCTAATTTTGAGGAAATCGCGGCGGGATAGAGTAGACGGCATAACTTTCTCCAATCAATAGCCGGACCTGCGAAAAGCTTTCTCGCAGGCCCGGCCGGAGGTGACGATTAACCCTTCTTTTCCTTGCGATGCATGCCCATGCGATCGATCAGATAAAAGAGCACAAGAGCCATCAGGGCGAAGACAAAAATTGCCAGGTATGGGCTGATGTGCCACAGGTCGGGGATGACCACGCTGCCAAAATTACCAATTGCCTTGAGCTGGGGCATGAAGCTTTGATAGGTCAGACCAAATATGACTCCTCCTACGAGGAAGCCGAGCAGACCGGGGACAATGTAGTCCAGCTTGCCTTCACCGGCGCCAGCAACGGCTGTACCCGGGCAGAAACCTGCCCCAGCCATGCCGACCCCGAAGATGAGGCCGCCAACAAGATTTCCCACGACATAAGTTTCAGGGATAGCCGGGAAGGTGATCAGACCCATCGCCCGCAAGGGATATACGCCGAGCATGGTGACCACCAGGGCGGTCATCATGAACTTCAACACCGTGAAATCGGTAAGCCGGAACTGGTTAGCGATTTTGTGATACTTGGTGAGACCAGCTTTATTGAGGGCAACACCGAACAACACGCCAAGAACGAGAGCATATATATAAGTCATGGCATCCTCCTTTTAGTATTTCTTTCCATAGACGAGCAGGGCGGTGCCGATCCCGGAGGCGAACATTCCGCCGATGAACAGGAAGGCTGCCGGGGCGAGGAGCATCCCGCCCGAAATGGCGAGTCCGCTGGTGCAGCCACCTGCGATCCCAGCCGCGAATTCCACGACGATCCCGCCCACGAAGAGCAGCAGCCAGCGTTTCCAAGTCTGTTTACCGTAGGCCGACTTCCATTGCTCACTATCCATGGTGCGGAATTTGAAAGTGCCGCTGGAGAGGGAGCCAAGCATCCCGCCGAAGAAAATACCGACCAGCAGAATGACTGGGTAGGTGATCTCAGGTTTCATCATAAAACCGAAGTACACATTGTTTGGGCTGATCACCTTGCCGATATAGGCGGCCAGGTTTTCAAAGCCACCGGAAGCGCCTAGCAGTTGGTGGGCGACCACAACGGTGAGTATGCCGACGATGCCGAGCAGCGCACCCGCTACGTAGGGTGACCATTCCTCCTTGCGAATTTGTGTCATAAGCCAGTTCATATTTACTCCTTGTTGAAATAATGGATTGGTAAAAGTACAAGACCGAATGAATTATTCTTCCTGATTTTCCAGAGACTGGTCCTCAGCGCGACCTTCATCATCCTGTTCGGAGTCAGCCGGTTGAGCCTGTGCGGGTTCAATGTGGGTAAGGGTGTCGATTGAGGCAAGCAGGGCTGCGGCGGCCTGCGGCTTCGCCAGGATGGTTTTCAGAGTCTGGCGGGAGGCGGGTTTTAATTTGGAGAGGGCGGGCAGCAGTTCGACCAAGTCGGCCGGATATTTTTCCTGAATAGGAAGGCGCTTCGGGTCCTCAAAAGAGACATTGATCAGCCCCTCGCGCCTGAGCACAAAGAAGCCGCCGCCAAGCACGACGACCGCCAGGATGGCGATCAGAATGATGTTCCCAACATTTGTCGGGGTTTTACCGAGAGCCACAGCATCATATCGTTGCGAGTAATCGACCATATCGGCAGAGGGGACGACCACCGCAGGGGCAGGAGTCGAGGAAACATCAGAGGGAGCGGAAGTTGCGGAGCCAGCGGGCAAGGTGGCTGCCGATGTGCCGGTACCGCCGGTGCCGACAACCTGGCCCAGGGTCGTTGCGTAGATTTGAGCTTTTGCAAGTGTGTCGGTGGGATGACAGCTTTTGCAGCTTGCATTGATATCCGAAAGCGGAGGGACCATGCCGGTGTGGGCGGCAACCTTATCGGTGGCCTGGTTGTTACCGGCGTGGCACAGGTAGCAAAAATCGCCGAAGGCGTGCTGGGTGTGCCAGGCAGTACCATCAGCGTTGACCGGGTCCTGGGCCTGGGTTTCGTGGCAGTTCTTGCAGGAAGAAGCCTGTGACCCGCATTGGGCCGCGGCCGGGGTGGCGGTCATCAGAAAAAAACTGCCGGTGACCAGCAAAATCCCAATCGCTATAATAATTATTGTGATCCTTTTTCGATTCATGAGTCCTCGTTCTGGGAGAAGGTTATGAATATCTCAAATAAAAATATTGGGGGATTATGCCGGGATAAATTCATCCATGAGATCTGCGTGATGCTGGATCCGTTCGCGCAGGACACTTCGAAGTATATCCAGAGCATCGATGACCCGATGGTCGGTGAGCTCGTACTGGACAGAGGTACCCTGGCGAGTGGCTTTTACCAGGCCGCCCTCACGCAGCACCTTAAGGTGGCGCGAAACAGTGGGCTGGGGGACTTTCAATTCCTGGGTCAGGTCGGAGACATTGCGCGGCTGGTCCGAAAGGGCATACAGAAGCAACAGTCGGGTGGGGTCGGCCAAGGCAGAGCACAGGTCGGCATGGAGATAAGTAATTTCCTGGGTGAGAGTTGAAGTTATCATATGACCTTATTCATATAGGCGTATATTGAATAATGGGTATGATACATTGTGAAGAATGGCACATGTAGTGTCCAATGTCACATTGAGTTGGGTACAATGTCACTTATAAAGCATGGGGTACGTACTAGCTCTGTTCATGGGGGATGAAGGTCTAATCCCCCAACTTCCATCATTCCACCACAAATGTCGCAGGATTGCGTTATTGAAGATCGCCGTATAATATCAATAGGATGGTTAAATCTTTGTCGATCAATGCTCCATTGAGTTTGGTTGTTAATCCACTTAGATCCATTAGGCGTTGAGCTGACTAAGGATGTATATGGAAATGGTCAGGCGTTTTCTCTCAGAGCGAAGATTGTACAAATTATGGATTACCAGTTATTGAGAATAAAAATTGAAAGAAATGGTAAAAATATCTCATATTTTTCCAAATCTTTTTACAAAATAGAGGAGATCATTATGTCAAAGATATTGTCATTCGCTGGATTGGTAATCACATTTTTCGTGGCCTTCGTCTGTGATCGATGGATAGAATTGCTCAGGATAGAAGCAACACAGAGTTTCGTAATCGCACCTTTTCTGTGGATAGCGGGCGTTGCCAACCTTCTACTGGCTATTGCTTTATTAGCGCTTGCCTGGTATGTGATCTTTCGGGCCGGTAAAAGTATTTTGGTCTCTTCAGTGTTCGTTTTAGTTGGCCTTGCATTGACTTTCGCTTCAGCGATCGATATTACAGTAACCTCAACCCTGCCACCTTTGGGTATTTATGAGTACCTGGTGCCCAATTCACATGTTCTTTATGCAGCGGCCATTGTGGCGGTCACCGGGATTGCAGGCTTTTTTGCCCGAAACAGCCCAGCTATTGAGAAAGTAATATTTCCTCCCATCGATAGCTAACACCGATTGGAGCAGATAGGATTCGGATGGGATACGAAATCCAGTGGTTTCATTTATTCCTGATGGGACCCTAGAAGCAATTGAAGCATAGGGCATGGTATAACCGGGTACATGTTCTTTATAAATAAGGCGCTTATGGCAACACTTCATCTCATGGTCGGGCTTCCCTGTTCAGTGAAGACGACACTCGCAAGGCAACTTGAACAAGAAGTATCAACACTCCGGCTGACTCCCGATGAATGGCACATGCGTCCATTCGGTTACGATGTAGAAGAAGAGGAGCACAACGAAGTTTGAGCATTCAATGAAGCATTGTTGCTCAATGGCATTAACGGCATTTTACGTGGAGCGTCGCAAGACCCATGAATGAAAAAAAGGGACCTGTTACCACAAATGCGGACATAAAACGCTTCGATCGATGGGCGGCAACTTACGACCAATCGATCGCTCAGCGCTGGTTTTTTGGACCGGTTCACGCAAAAATGCTGGACCTGCTGGTACGCGAATTGCAGAAGGCACAGCCAAGTTGCATTCTTGATGTGGGCTGCGGAACCGGCCGCTTATTACGGGCTGCCTCGGTGTTTTGGCCCAAGGCGCAGTTGTTTGGCGTCGATCCAGCCACCCAAATGATTTCAGAAGCCACACGGCTAAATCCAAAAGCCACTTTTAAGCTTGCTCCGGCGGAAACACTTCCTTTTCCAGATCAAAGCATGGACATGGTTGTGACAAGCATATCCTTTCATCACTGGGTCGACCACCAGCGGGCGGTTAATGAGATTGCCAGGGTGCTTCGTCCTGGAGGGATTTTCTGTCTCGCCGATCATGCGTTTCTGCTTTCCAAGCTATGGGGTGAGAAGGTGAAGAGTCGCCGAGAGATTCGAACCCTAATGATGAATGCTGGTCTTTCGGTCCGGCAGCATCAAGGGATGGGAAT
>JADGQC010000147.1 GCA_017882125.1 Anaerolineales bacterium | reverse complement strand
GTTCAACGCTGATGTTAAATTGGTCCACTGCCACCTCGCGAATATGGGCTTGGATCATCCGCCAGAGAGGAGGATATGTTTCCCAAAATACATCCACTGCCTGCCTGAGTAATTCTGAAGAACGAGCCGATTCGTCCATTTTTCCTTCTATGAGATTATGATTAACATTGTTAATGGTTACATACTGAAACTATTTTACAGGGGAAGGGGAGGAATGTCAATATCCGGAAGCAGAAAAGAATTTATTTATCGGGTTTAATTTTGAGATTAGAAAGTAGTGTATAGAAACGTCAAAGCGGCGGTTCAAATAAACTTCCATAATCCTCAAAATTCCTATCCCCGCAGCAAGCTGCGGTGTATTACGGAATTTTGCCCCTTCGGGTACGGATTTTGGAAAAGCGATGAACCCTCGCATCAAGATGCGGGGTATTCAAGAAGAGAATAAATATATTGCTGCATTGCAAGATGCGAGGATCGTAAAGAGAAATTATGAGTTTTCGAACAGATGAAGGCTTCCGTCCTGGTCTCGGACAGGTATCCAAAGAGGAACAAATTGCATTCCCTGAAACCGTCTGCCACCGCACCATTCGCGGAGACCCAACCTATTATCCGAAAGCAGAGTTTCACGGGCATATCATTAATTTCTGCACAGAGACTTGCTTAAGTGTATTCCTTTCGGACCCGGAACGATTCTACGCGGCACACAGCAAGCGGAGGCCCTGATGACAAAACTCTACGGGGGCATGGAAGGCGGCGGAACCAAGTTTGTCTGTGCAGTAGGCACGGGATCAGGCAACATAATCGATGAAATACGCATCCCCACCACATCTCCCAGTGAAACAATTGACCAAGCTGTCGGGTTCTTTTTAAATTTTGACCTCGCCGCCATAGGTCTGGCTCCCTTTGGCCCGCTGGGCCTAAACCCAGCATCCTCGACCTTTGGCAGCATCACGTCCACTCCCAAACCCGGATGGTCTGAGACTAATATTGTTGCACCATTCCAAAAGGCGTTTCATATTCCGATTTCTATTGATCTGGACGTTAACGCTGCGGCTTTCGGTGAGTTCTCCTTAATTCCTGATAATCTGGCGCTGGATTCCCTTGCCTATTTCACGATCGGAACCGGGATCGGCGCAGGCTTTATCATCAATCGGAAAGTTACTCATGGTCTGTCCCACCCAGAGGCAGGTCACATGCGCCTACCGCATGATCGAAAAAGAGACCCCTTCCCCGGCATTTGTCCCTTTCATGGGGATTGTTTCGAGGGGATGGCCAGCGGTCCTGCCCTTGCCAGCCGGTGGAGAAAACCAGCAGAAACCCTTCCAAATAACCATCCCGCCTGGGACCTGGAGGCCATGTACATCGCTTACGCACTGGTTAATGTCATCCTTACAGTCTCCCCGCAGCGGATCGTGCTTGGCGGCGGTGTAATGAATCACAAGCAGCTTTTCCCTTCCATCCGAGCAAAAGTGGAGAAACTGTTGAATGGATATCCAGCCATGCCAGTCCTGACTGGTTCCATGGAAGAATACATCATCCCACCAGCGTTGGGCAACCGGTCCGGCGTGTTAGGAGCCATGGCATTGGCAAAAAGCCATGCAAGGCGCCAGTCCTATTCCAGGCAAGCAAATCTCACAGGGTAAAAATTCCAAATTCTGGAGTTAGAATGACTGAGAACAAAAATATGGTTGAACAACACGGTTGCATTGTGTGCGGAAAAATCCATACCATGCTGGTAGTGTATTCAGCTTCCGGCAAGATGATCGACTGCACGGTAACAAGCACTGGCGGCCGGGTAGTCATGGATAAATTACGGCCTTTGGCCTCATGCAACATGCATAGTAAAGCGGAGGTGGAAACTGCTCTCGCCAGGCACTATCCTGGTATGGAAGAAGAGGAAGACAATGAGGAGTAAGAATTCCACATAATACTCCGTTGGTTGAGAGTTCATTATGATTTACAAGTCTGTTTTCACTCCCCCAGCCTAGCGGCTGGGTTTTGTTTTTTCTGTTACGGTATAATTGCCCCGTTCTTTCAAATCCAACAGTGAATAATTAAACTCTATGCCCTCCCCTCTTGTTGAATGTATTCCCAATTTTTCTGAAGCCCGCCGACCGCAAGTCGTCGAGGCGATTGCATCCGCAATCGCCTCAGCAGGAGTGACTGTGCTCGACCGCCACTCTGATAACGATCACAACCGCACCGTCATCACTTATGTTGGCGCGCCCGAGGCTGCTGAAGAAGCAGCTTTCCAAGGCATCCGCAAGGCTGCCGAATTAATAAACCTGGATGAACACACCGGAACGCACCCACGAATCGGCGCCACAGATGTAGTCCCATTTGTCCCTCTTTCGGGCATAAGCATGGAAGAATGTGTGGCCCTTGCCCGCCACCTGGGGGAGAGGGTTGGGCGGGAATTGAACATCCCGGTTTACCTGTACGAGCAAGCTGCGACCCAGCCTGAAAGGGTCAACCTGGAAAACATCCGGCGCGGTCAGTATGAAGGGCTTAAGTCCGAAATCGAGACTCATCCTGAGCGAAAACCCGACTTCGGTCCGGCTCAACTTGGGCATGCTGGAGCTACAGTAATCGGGGCGCGCCACCCACTCATCGCCTTTAATGTTTATCTTGATACGGAGGACCTGTCCATTGCAAAAACCGTCGCAAAGGCTGTCCGCCAATCATCCGGAGGTCTGGCGAGTGTAAAGGCGCTGGGGATGCTGGTGGAGGGCAGGGCGCAAGTCTCGATGAACCTGACCAATTTCCGCCAGACGTCCATCCAAACTGCGGTCGAAGCCGTCCGCAAAGAAGCAGCCAAACTAGGGGCTGGCGTTCACCATAGTGAACTGGTTGGTCTCGTTCCCCAGGAGGCCATGACCGAAACTGCGGCACGATATTTGCAGCTGGATGATTTCAAATCCGACCAGATCTTAGAGAACCGGCTGTTCGCCCTGCCAAAACCTGAGCCCCGAACAGACGATTTCCTGGAAGCCCTGGCTGCAGCAACTCCCACCCCAGGGGGAGGTTCCGCCGCGGCCCACGCGGGCGGGATGGGAGCCGCATTAGTTGCGATGGTCGCCAGACTTACGATCGGCAAGAAAAAATATGCAGCTGTCGAAGACCAGATGAAAGAAATCCTTATCCAAGCCGAGCGGCTCCGGCACGAATTGACCGCAGCAGTGGAAGAGGATTCAGCCGCATTTGAAGAGGTCATGTCTGCTTTCAAATTACCCAAGGACACTCCCAGCCAGGAAAAAACGCGTGCGGATGCAATCGAAACCGCCACGATGCTCGCCTCACAGGTTCCATTGACCGTTGCCCAAAAATCTGTTAACGTGATGGCCCTGGCTGAACGGGTTGTGGCACTGGGTAACCTGAACGCGATCAGTGACGGGGCTTCAGCAGCCGCAATGGCATTCGCGGCATTCACCTCAGCAAGTTATAATGTGCGTATCAACCTGGCGGGATTGAACGACAAGACTGCGGGGGACAGTTTTCTCAGCAAATTGCACGATCTTGAAGTCAAGGCAGTATACCTGCAAAAAGAAGTCCAGAAATCCATCCAGTCGCGCGGGGGGTTTTCACTGGGATGAGGTTCACCAAAATATTCATGTTTTTGGGGGTGGGCGCCAGCTTAATTCTGTCGGCTTGTGGAAACACAACCTTGAGCATACCATCTCCTACAACGACCATTATTCTTCCTGCCCGGACCGGAACTCCCCAAACTGCTTTCCCCACCTCCGCGCCCCTACAAACCATCACATCCATAACAGCCACTCCAATACCTTGCGTTCCCGAGGAGGAGGATTATTGCATTGTGGATGCTTTTTTTGTTTTTAATCGACCCATCGACCCGCCCGGAACCGACACGATCGACCATAACTACCCGTATGGCGGAACCGAAGGCGGGACTCGTGAAGTGCACCACGGTGTGGAGTTCTACAATGGCTCCGGGACCCCGGTCCTTGCATCTGCGGGTGGGACAGTATATTTTGCAGGAAATGACATGACCCAGTATTTTAGCCCCTGGAAAAATTTTTATGGGAACCTGATCATTCTAAAACACGAGGAACCGGGGACACCTTTTGGCACGCTCTACACGTTATATGCTCATCTGTCGAAAGAAGGGGTGACCGCAGGACAGACTGTCACAGCCGGGCAGAAGATTGGGGAGGTGGGATCGAGCGGATCAGCGCAGGGGAGCCATCTCCACTTCGAGGTGCGGGTTGACCCCAATGACTATCAATCCACACTCAACCCGGAACTATGGCTGATGCCCCACCCCGGAAACGGAACGCTTGCCATTTCGGTAACGGCCAACAGCGGGAAAACCATCCATCCAACTTTTAATGTCCAGTACTTTCCAAACCGGGATAAAGCCGCGACCAGGGCGTTCGAAGTGGATAGTTACCCGATAGAGACAGTCAACCCCCGCGACCCGTGGGGGGAGATCGGCGCCTTAGGCGACCAACCTGCCGGATGGTACCGGATCACGTTTATATGGGCAGGCGCCTGGATCGAGAGATGGGTTGAAATCCAGCCTGGAAAATTGACCCGGGTGACATTTATGGTTAAATAGAGCCATGGAAACCTTCGAAGCAAAACTTAAACCCTCCGAACGGAAATTGCTGGATGGCCTGGACAGCCCGATCAAAATCCAAACTTTCCTGAACAGCATTCCATACAGCGAAGATAAATTCTACCGCTGCCCACTGAGAGTCCTGCGGGAACGAAAGGCGCATTGCTTCGATGGGGCTTTGTTCGCAGCCATGGCAATCCGCCGCAGCGGGCGACCACCCCTGATCCTGGAACTCATCCCGAACGAGCGCGACGATGATCATATCCTGGTGCTTTTCAAGCAATACAACCACTGGGGGGCAGTGGCACAGTCCAATTTCTCCGGGCTGCGCTACCGGGAACCGGTTTTCCGCAGCCTGCGCGAACTGGTCATGTCGTATTTCGAAGACTTTTTCAACGCTGTCGGTGAAAAAACCCTGGTGGGTTACCGCGGACCGATCAACCTGAAAGTTTTCGACCGGTTGGACTGGATGTGGAGCGACGCAGGACTTGAAAAACTATCCAACGATATGGACCGGTACAAGGTCCATCCCGTCATCAGCCCCGAAATGGCAGCCGGTTTATCCATGATGGACGAGCGCAGCCTGCGGGCAGGGATGATCGGTACAAACCCAGCCGGATTGTTCAAGGTAAAAAAGCCATGAAAACTTTCACCGATCGTGTTACTCCCCTGAGACCCGAGGGCGCCTACGCAGTGCTGGCCAAAGCACAGGCTCTTGAAGCCCAGGGAAAGAGAATCGTACATCTTGAAATTGGCCAACCCGACTTCCCTACCCCGGTTAATGTCAGCGAGGCGGGAATCGATGCCATCCAGAATGGAAAGACCAAGTACACCCCTCCGGCAGGTATTCCACAATTCCGCGAAATCATTGCCGACTATGCAGGGCGGTTGCGAGGGCTGAAAATAAACCCCGCCCAGGTGGTTGTGGGATGCGGTTCCAAGCCCGGGCTTTTCTTCCCGACCCTGGCACTGGTGGCCCCAGGGGATGAGGTGATCTATCCCGATCCAGGTTTCCCGACCTATGAAGCCATGATCCGCGTGGCGGGCGGGATCCCGGTGCCGGTTCCGCTGCTGGAGGAAAACCAATTCTCATTTGACCTGGATATTTTCGACGAGAAAATTACCGACCGGACAAAGTTGATCGTGCTGAACTCGCCAGGCAACCCAACCGGCGGGGTCATCCCGCTCAAAGACCTGAAGCACATCGCCGAAAAAGCCCGGGAACATGACTGCTGGGTGCTTTCGGACGAAATCTACACACAGTTAGTCTATGATGGAGGCTCAGCCCACAGTATTGCCGAAGTGGACGGGATGCTCGAGCGCACAGTAATCGTGGACGGGTTCTCGAAAACGTACTCGATGACCGGGTGGCGACTGGGGTACATGATCACGCCGACGGCCCTGGCGGAACGGCTGGAACTGCTCATCACGCATGCCACCGGCTGCACCGCGGCATTCACCCAATATGCCGGGATGGAAGCCCTGACCGGTCCGCAGGAATTCGTGGCTAAGATGGTGACGGAATATCAGGACCGCCGCGACCGGATGCTGGAACTGGTCAACGCCATCCCCGGGGTGCACGCGCAAAAACCGCAAGGAGCTTTTTACGTTTTCCCGAATGTCAAATCGTACGGAATGAGTTCAAAGGAGATTGCCACGCGCCTGATCGATGAAGCGGGGGTGGCTATTTTAGCGGGAACAGATTTTGGGCAAGGGGGGGAAGGGTATATCCGGCTGGTCTACGCTGTTTCGATGGAGGTGATCGAGGAGGGGGTGGAAAAAATGGGAGCCTGGTTCAAGTCATTGAAACGGTAGCAGGCAAGAGGTCCGAAAAGAATTTTGAAGTCCGGAGGTGCAGTTCGCCTCCGGACTTTTCCCATTGAAAAATGGGTCAATCGGTTCACGCCGGGGGTTGCGACCTCGCTTCAAATGCCTTCACATCCGCCTCGGCTTTTTTCACGTTGACAAACGGCAGGATGATCAGACCCATCACGAAGAAGAAAATCAGCGAAAGGATGGCGGGGCGGAGACTGCCAAAAAGCTGGTTCACCAGCCCGAACAGGAGAGGCCCGGTCCAGGAGGTGCCGCGCTCGCTAATCTCGTAAAAGGAATAGTATTCGGCCTGCTTGCCGGAGGGGATGATCTGGGCGTAGAGGCTGCGGCTGATGGCCTGAGAGCCACCCAGCACCACGGCAATGAATGCGCCCAGGATGAAGAATTGGAGCACGCGGCCTTCGCCGTTCAAACCAAAATAGGCGTAGATCACAACCCCGGCCCAGATGACCAGGCTGACAATGATCGAGCGTTTGGCGCCCACCCAGCCGGCGAGTTTACCCCAAAGCAGGGCACCAAAGAAAGCCATGAACTGGATCATGAGGATGACGACGATCAAGGTGGACTGGTCCATGCCCACCCCGCCGCGAATAATAGGA
>JADGQC010000146.1 GCA_017882125.1 Anaerolineales bacterium | reverse complement strand
GAGCATGATGAGCGCAGTTTCTTTATTGACCACTTGCTGGTGGAGCACGACCTCATGGCGAAAGGCGCAACTTATGCCGATGCTATCACCCAGGCTGACCAGGTTGAACGTAAAGAAAGGCGGCGGGCGGGAGACGTTCGCAAGATTAAAAGCCAAGGTCAGGGGTTGCCCGATGCCAGCAAGGTTCACGAATCATTGTGGAAAAAATTGGAGAATGGCATCAGCGTGTGGATTGTGAATGGACGGCTGGTCCGCAGCGCGTTTGACATTGACTTCACTGCTGGCGGTCATGACCACGTTTATGAATTCATTCCGACGGGTGAGGTCTGGATTGACGATGCCATTGAAGAGGAAGAAAGGGGATTTGTCCTGTTGCACGAATTGCATGAAAGGAATCGCATGTCTGCCGGGATGCCATACAGTGAAGCACACAAAGAATCAAGCAAGTTGGAATTCCATTGCCGCCACCATCCTGACGAATTGCACGACGCCCTGGCGGCTGAGGGGTGGGCTTGATTTCAGTTGGACTGAGTACTTCTTTATTTTTAGTGTGATAAATTGGGATAAAAAACTTCCGAGAGCAAACCTCGGAAGTTTTCGCTTTTAGATTGTCTGCGTTTCTGGTTTTCGGCGGAACCAGTTGCGCCATTCTCGATTTTCCCACACTACCAGGATGGGGGAGGCATTAAAGATCGATGAGTAAGTTCCGCTGAACACACCGACCAATAAAATGACTACGAAATGGCGGATGCTTATCCCTCCAAAAAGGGCAAGAGCCAGCAGGGTGATCATGACTGTTAGCTGGGTATTGATCGATCGGTCAAGAGTTTGCACGATCGAGTGGTTGACAATCGTCTCGTAATCGACCCTGCGGTAAAGGTTTGAGTTTTCCCGGATGCGGTCAAACACCACAATGGTATCGTGCACCGAGAAGCCGATCACGGTAAGCAGGGCGGTTAGGAACAGGGAATCAGCCTGCCATCCTAGCACGTGGCCGATGATGGCTTCCATCCCAATTACAACCAACACATCATGCAGCATGGCAATGATTGCTGCTGTGCCGTATCGGAAAGCGTGTTGGACACCCCGGAATGCGATGGTAATGTAGATCAGGATTGCCAGTGCTGCCAGTGCTACCGCGCCGGCTGCCCGAATGGCAACTTCCTGACCGATTACCGCGCTCACTTGGGTGAAGTTGGTAATAACCACATCCTGTCCGCCGCCGTACTGGTCTTTAAGCGCAGCTACGATCTGGCTTTTCAGGGTATCGTTCATCTCTTTGGAGCGGATCGAGAGCGAATCGCTTCCAACCGGTTGTACCACCGGGTTGGAGATATCCACTTGCGCAGTGGACAAGCTGTTATACAAGTTGACCACGTTGGTTATGCTGGGTGGTTGTCCGGATGCGAACTGGACTTCAAGCAGGCTGCCGCCGGTAAAGTCGATCCCCAGCGGTAGTCCCCACAGGATTAATGCAATGATCCCTGGAACGATTACCAGCAGGGAGATGCCGAAGTAGAGGTAACGATATTTGATGATTTTCATCGCGGGTTCTCCTAAATACCGAACCAGCGGGGATGTTCGGTGGATTTGATTGTATCCAGCACTACATGCAGGAATGTGCGGCTGACAATGATTGCCGTAAACAAACTGATTAATACTCCAAGTGCCAGGGTTAGGGCGAACCCTTTAACTACGCTGGCTCCGAATGTGCTGCCAAACCAGAAAAGGATGATGCAGGTGATCAGGGTGGAGGAGTTCGAGTCCCGGATCGAGGGCCAGGCTCGTTTCCAGCCCAGGTCGATGGCTTGCCGCAGTGTTCGACCTGCCCGCAGCTCCTCTTTCAATCGTTCGAAGATCAGGATGTTTGCATCCACTGCCATTCCGATACTCAAAATGAAACCAGCTATACCTGAAAGGGTCAGGACGACTGGGATGAGTTTGTAGAGCATCAGGCAGATTAAAGTGAATGAAACCAGGGCTACATCTGCAATAAGGCCAGGCAGCCGGTAGTAGACACCCATGAAAACGACCACCACTAAAAGACCGATGATGCCGGCGATCAAACTCCGGCGAACGGATTCTGCACCCAGCGTCGGGCCTACAGAAAGGCTTTCGACAACTTTTACCGGGATTGGAAGTGAACCGTAGCGAAGTTGGATCGCAAGCGTATTGGCGCTGTCCTGCGTGAAGCTGCCCTGGATGATTCCCTGCCCGCCGGTGATCTGGTTACTGATGGTTGGGGTGGAGATCACCCGCTTATCCAAAACGATCGCCAGGTATTGGTTGACATGACTGCCGGTATAGTCGGCGAACAACGTCGAAGAATCAGATTTCAAAGTGAAAGCGATGACGAACCCGCTCAGCTGCCCGGCCTGCACGTTGACCGAGCTGAGGGCTGCTCCGGTCATGACCGTGTGATAGATCGTTGGTGCGGGGGTTGCAGTTGGGCTAGGGGTTATAGCCGGGTTGGTGGTGGCGGTTGCTGCAGGCGTGTCCGTAACGGTTGGGGACGTGGTTTCGGAGGGAGTCCCGGTTGTTGTGGAAGATGTGGAAGTACCGTAATCAGTTTCGATGATCGTCCCGGGTGCAACCGGGGTTGTACCCATATCAACGAATTCGAGCAAACCGGTCTGTTGTAACGAGGCAATGACCTGTGCTGGGTCCAGCAAACCTGGGAACTCGGCGACGATGCGGCGTGGTGGTGCTACTTGCATGACCACTTCGCTTACGCCCAGGGCGTTGGCACGGCTTTCCAGGATCTGCCGGGTGACGTTCAGGTCGTCGGTGCTGACCGTTGCGCTGGCGGGCAGGTCCGCCTCCAGGAGCACTTGCAAACCGCCGCGCAGATCCAACCCGAGTTGGATATCTACATTGCGGTTAATCAGGCTTGATTGGGAGTTGAAAGGATTGGGGATGGTGATTTGCTTGCTTGCATCCACCCAAATTGCAAGTGCAATCAAAGGGATGATGAGGAAGAGCCAGTTGTATTGGCGACGATTCATAAAACGCTTCTCCATTCATAAAAATGCCAGCCTTTGGCTGGCGGCGGGGGTGATTATACTCCGATTGATAGGTCATGGGTAGGGCGAGTCCTCATCCGACCGGTTTTACCGGGGTTCGACTGCTTAAAAATCCCAGCACGAGCTCCAATACTTCACTGATCCCAAGTGGATCGGTGTTCACCACCAGGTCGGCATGTTCGTGGGCATGATTAAGCCGTCTTTGTTGTTCCTCCCATTCTGATTCGGTCCAATTCAACTTGCGTCGCTTCCCGCCCACCTGGCAGGATGCCTGTAAAAAGATCAAAACATCGGGTTTGGTGATGCGCTGCCACATATCCTGAACATAAGAATGCTCCTGCACTACCGCCCGTGCCCGGAACCCCCTGCTGCGCAGACCTTCAGCCAGGGTTGTTTTTCCTGCTCCACAAGGACCGACAATCCCAATGAGTTGAGCCTGTTTGTTTTGGTTCCCCGGTTCCGTTGGGTCGATCATTTTTCTCGGTAATTAGCTTGGCCCTTTAGTCCCCTCACCTCTATGCTTGTGATCCCGTAATCGGGCAGCGCAGAGGTGGGAGTTGGTTTTTTGGAGTCCTGGTCGTATTAATTATGAACCAGGCTCCGGACATGAATATGAGGAATTTTCCGACAGTAATGCTTAATCTGTGTTGATCGGTAATCGGACCGTCATTCGGCGAACATTGTCCCCCCGTCGTTTCAACACCTTTAGGACCACCACGCTGATATCATCAGTGGGACGACCTTCATCCAGGTTCACCGCTTCTGCCAGGAGCGTATCTGCGATCGCTTGTGGGGAAGGTTCCTGTTCTTCGAGCATAGCCTGCAGGGAGGTGCACACGTCCATCGGGTGCCCGGTTCGGCTCCCGGCATGGATCAAGCCGTCGGTATAAAACACGATCACCAAGCCTGGTTCGACCGGAATTTCAGTGATCACCGGCCGGGTATTACGGGTGGTACCGATCGATTTGGATTCTGAACCTATGCTGTCGATTTTTTCACCACGCGCGATAAAAAAAGGTGCCGGGTTGTTGCGTGTGATCACTACGGTCCCGGTATGCAGATCCACCGAGACTATATTTAGAGTGGAAGTCACTTTTCCTTTTTTTTCTGTGTAGAGCAGGTCCGATGCAGCTCTCGCTGCTGCTCCGTCACGGACTCCTTCTGCCAGCAGGCCAATGACCTTGCGAACCACCATCATCGAGACCGCTTTCGCGCCTCTTCCTGAGGTTTGCCCGTCTGCCAGCACTACCGACAGGCCGCCGTTGGGTCGTTCCACCACTTCAAGCGTGTCGCCGCTTTCGGTGACCGCGTATTTATTGGTTTTTGCCACGGCGATCTGAATTTCCATGCCCTCATTTTACTCCGAATTGCCCCCTCATTCCGGGAGATGTATTTACAACTCCGGACTTTTCTTTGCCACTATAACCAAAACTTGGCTTCCCCTTTTTTCAACGATCTCACTGATCGTCATGAATCCTGCATTTACGAAGCGAGCCTTTATAGCTGCTGCCATAAGATTCGGATTACCCGGTGCTTCCCCACTCACCCTGAAGACCCACGCCGCCAGCCTTTCCAATGGACCTCCCCCAGTGATCCAGGCCGTCGGGATGATCACCAATTGACCTCCTGGAATCAGAACCCGTCGGATTTCATTTAATGTTTGCGGTTCGAAAATGTACTCAGCTGGAAAGGTGGCAACAACATTATTAAATGTCTCCCCAGTAAAAGGGATGTTCTGCGCGTAGCCACGGACTAGATGGTTGCTTGCCACTTTTTTTTGGAGCCGCTTGGTAGCTTGGCGTACCATCTGTGGGGATTCATCCAGTCCGAAGGTCGAAATGTTTTTTTCAATCAGGGATGCCTGTAAATGGCCGGGACCAAAACCAATTTCCAATACATTGCCGCTAAGATACGGGAGCGCCGTTCCCACCCATTCCTTCCATCGCCCCAGGGAAACGACCGCCGCCACCAGATCGTATGTCCACGCAAATTGATGATAAAGCAGATAGAAAAAGGGGCGGAGTAGGATCTGGATCAATCGCATGGATTAATGATACTACCAGTCGTCGTCCCGGCTACTCTCCCTGAAATTACACTTCCAATTTTCCCCCATCCAGTTCGATCTTTAGGTCAGCCAGTTTTTGCACGTCGGTTTCACTGTGTGTGCTGAAGATGGTGGTGATGTTCGCCCCTGCCAGGATTTTCTTGAGGTCCTCCTGCAGTTTATGTCGCGAGGACCTGTCTAGAGCGCTGAAAGGCTCATCCAGTAGGAGTAAATCCGGTTGAAGCGCAAAAGCCCTTGCCAGTGCCACGCGCCGCGCTTCGCCTCCCGAGAGTTGAGAGGCAGGGCGTTGCCGCAAGTGGGAAATTCCCAGCCTCTCCAACCAATCGCCCACACGCCTGGTTACTTCGATTTTAGGTATATGCCGGAAGCGCAGGCCGGTGGCAACGTTGTCGAAAACCGAGCAGTTCAGCAGGAGCGAATCCTGCATTACCAGTCCGATAAGGCGTCGGTATTTTAGATCTGGAATATTTTCAAGTGCTTGTCCGTCAAATTGGATTTTTCCACCCGCCGGCTTGAGGATGCGCGCCAGGACCAGCAAAAGGGTGGTTTTACCCGAACCGTTTGGCCCGGCAACAGCCAACACCCTTCCTTTTTCAATGGATAGCCTTTTGATTTCCAGCACAGGTCGTCCCGCGCGGTAGACGACCAGATCACGGATGTCCAGCAGCATACTCATCGTTTGGCTCCCTTCTGTTGGATCCATGTCAAAGCAAAATTGATCAGGAAGGTGATGAGCAGGAGCAGGACGCCAAGAGCAATGGCCCTTGCGAAATCACCTATGTTGGTCTCAAGGACAATAGCAGTTGTCAATACCCGCGTCTGGTGACGGATGTTGCCACCGACCATCATCGACGCACCCACCTCGGAGATCACGGCTCCGAATCCCGCCATTAATGCAGCCAGGAGCGGCAAGCGTGCCTCGCGCCAGATGCTGAACACCATTTGCAGGCGGGATGCACCCAGCCCCAGCAGTTGCAGTCGCAGGCGCGGGTCGAGAGCCTGTAAAGCGGCTGCGCTGAGGCCGGTCACAACTGGTGCAGAAATAATCACCTGGGCAATAACGATGGCGGTGGGAGTGTAGATCAGGTGCAGCCCTCCCAGGGGACCGGAGCGCCAAAGAGCCATTGCAACTGCCAGGCCCACCACAACGGGGGGCAGGGCCATCCCGGTATTGACAAACGTGAGCAAGACCGATCGCCCTGGGAATTTACTCAACGCTAGAATTGTCCCCAATGGCAACCCGATCAAAAGGCTGATGAGTGTCGCCAGGCCCGAGACTTTGATCGAGAGCAGCGTAATTTCCCAGACATCCGGGTTATTAAAAATCATTCAAACATTCTCCATCGAGATCAGCTGCCGCGTATTTATGTGCGCGGCAGCTTTTTTCAGACAGATTTATTATGGTAAGCCCAGGCTGGCGTCGGTCTTACCCGCATCGGGTATAAAGAGCTTTTGTCCGTACTTGTCCACACCGAAGCTGCCGATCAGGGTTTGTCCAGCGGGCGAAGTGACGTAATTGGCGAAGGCAATCGCCCCATCCAGGTTGGTGGATGGCCACTTGTCATGGTTTACCACGATGACGTGATAGATATTAAGCAGCGCGTTGTCACCTTCGTAAAGGAGTGCCAATTGCAGGTTGGATTGGTTGGCCAGGAACGTGGCGCGGTCGCTTAGCGTATAAGCGCCCTTTTCAGAAGCGATGGTCAGCGTGGCACCCATACCAGTGCCCGATTCAACGTACCAGGCCTGTCCGGACGGGGTGATGTTTGCTGATTTCCACAATGCTAATTCCTTTGCGTTCGTTCCTGACACATCACCGCGCGAGATAAATTGTGTGCCGGAGGCAGCAATCTTTTGGAAAGCAACCACAGCTGAAGTTGCAGTTTTGACTCCCGCCGGGTCGTTCGCCGGGCCGACAACAATGAAATCATTGTGCAT
>JADGQC010000034.1 GCA_017882125.1 Anaerolineales bacterium | reverse complement strand
GGGACTTGAACCCACAATCCCGTCAGGGAACACGAGTTTGAGTCGTGCGCGTCTGCCAGTTCCGCCACTCCGGCCAGCGCCCAAATTTTACCACAACAACAGGATCAGATGAAACTTGGAATAATTGGCTTCCCACAATCGGGAAAAACAACGCTTTTTAATGCCCTGACGCGCGGCAATGCCCCAACCACGGCATCTGCCGGAAGAATCGAAGTTCACACCGCGGTCGTGGATGTTCCAGATCCGCGTGTCGACACCCTCTCGGCCATGTTCAAACCGAAAAAGACCATCTATGCTAAGGTCACTTACGCTGACATCGCTGGGTTGGATAGCGGTGTGGCAAAATCCGGGATCTCAGGTCAACTCCTGAACCAGTTGTCTCAAATGGATGGGTTGATACATGTCGTCCGGTGTTTTGAAGATGGGAGTGTGCCCCATCCATCCGGGAGCGTGGATCCGGCGCGTGACATCACCGCCATGGACGGGGAGCTTCTTCTAAATGACCTGATCGCTGTTGAGCGCAAACTTGAACGGTTGGTGGAAGAACGTAAGAAGGGGGGGACTGACAAGATTATCAACGAGCGTCAAACGGCATTGTTCACTCGTCTGCATGAAACCCTTTCCGCAAACAGACCCTTGTTTGGTGCGGAAGTTACCGCAGAAGAGGAGAAATTTCTCTCTGGCTTCGGTCTTCTGACCCGGAAACCCCTGCTCGTGCTATTAAATCTGGGGGAAGGGCAGGTGGAACCCAAAGTGCAAACCAGCTCGAAACTGGTTGCGCTGCAAGGCAAGTTGGAGATGGAGATCGCCCAGTTGCCGCCAGCCGATGCCGCGGTCTTTATGTCGGAATATGGCATCACCGAACTTTCGCTCAACCGTATGATAAGCATTTCCTACGATCTGCTTGACCAGCAATCCTTTTTCACCGTCGGTGAAGATGAAGTCCGGGCCTGGACAACCAGGCGCAAGGCTACGGCAGTGGTAGCAGCCGGCGAAATCCATACCGACCTGGCGCATGGCTTCGTGCGGGCGGAAGTGATCGCCTGCCAGGATTTGATCGAATTGGGCGGGATGAGCGAGGCAAAAGCCAAGGGGAAACTTCGACTGGAAGGCAAGGAATACGTTGTGAAAGATGGTGACATCGTCCACATCCGGTCGAGTTTATAATTTGTCCAATTAATTAAAAGGCGCGTCGCGAAAGCAGAACGCACCTTTTATTATTTAATTAATTTGCCGGACTATGCATCGTATTCGGCAGGTGCTTCTTCTATCGTCGCCACCGGTTCGTCCTCCGGCTTGCGGTCCAGCATCTGCATGGACAATGCCACCACCTTGGTGTAATATTTGGTCTCGCCGCCCTTGTCATCGAATTTATCGGTTTTCAGGCGGCCTTCGAGATAGATCAGGCTGCCCTTGTGCAGGTATTGCTGGCAGACCTCCCCCAGCCTTGACCAGGCTTCCACATTGACCCATTCCGTGGATTCCTTGTTTTCACCTTCGGCTGACTTCCAACGCTGGCTGACCGCCAGGCTGAAGGTTGCCACTTTCTTGCCGGTGGGAGTGGAATGGGTTTCAGGATCCTTGCCGAGACGGCCGATCAATAGAACGCGATTTAGAGCAGGCATTTACTATTCTCCTTTTGCATGGAATAGAAATTGATTATTATTAGTTTACTGATGTTCAGGCAATTGTCAAGATGGATGGAGGGAATATTATGAAAATTGTGACCACACTCTCTGACCTGCGTGCCGATCGCCAATTATTATCCGGATCAGTGGGATTTGTACCGACCATGGGGTTCCTGCACTCCGGTCATATATCGCTGGTGGAGGCTGCCAAAAACGAATGCGCTGGCGTGGTTGCCAGCATCTTTGTGAACCCGACCCAGTTTGGACCAAATGAGGACCTGGCTAATTATCCACGCGACCTGCCGCACGACCTGGCCCTGCTCGAAACTGCCGGTGTGGATTTGGTCTGGACTCCCACGGTGGAGGTCATGTACCCGACCGGGTTCCAGACGTGGGTGCAGGTGGAGAAATTAACTCAACGGCTGGAGGGAGAAGTGCGTCCCGGGCATTTCCGGGGTGTGACAACTGTCGTTGCCAAGCTGTTCAACGCGGTCGGACCAGACAGGGCCTACTTCGGCCAGAAAGATGCCCAGCAGGCCGCGGTGGTGAGGCGGATGACCAGGGATCTTGATTTTCCGGTCGAAATCGTGGTCTGTCCCACCCTGCGCGAACCAGATGGGCTGGCAATGTCGAGCCGGAACACATATCTCAATTCCGAGCAGCGCCGGGCAGCGACAATTCTTTTTCGTGCCCTTAGCGCTGCCAAATCAGCTTATGATTCAGGGGAGCGTGGCGCTGAAAAACTGCGGGAACTCGTGAGTGCAGCGGTTGCTGCCGAGCCCCTGGCAAAATTGCAGTATGTTTCTTGTTCCGATTATGATTCGCTGGAAGAGTTGGTATCGGTCAGTGGCAAGGCCATGATTTCAATGGCGGTCTTTATGGGGAAAACCAGGTTGATCGATAATTTTGTAATCGGGGGATAAGCAGAAGATACGGCAACTTGTCGATTCAAATTTTGGGGAGGAATTTCGTCCTGCAACAAATTAATCACGAGAAAAGAACTGAGTAGTTCAGGGCGCATTCATCTATGGGTGCCTCCTGCGGAGGCGTTCCAATTGTATGCGGATTATATTTCTTTATCTTGCCCCCGAGGAAAATTAACCGGATGCTGATAAATTAAGGCGATTCAGTTTATCAACGTTTGCCTGTTATTTTTCCTGGCTGCCTCAGCGTAAAAAGTGATCCACTTATTCAGCTCGCCCCGCTTGCCTGCCATCCAAGGACATTGTGTAGGGGTCCAGTCCAGGCGATGCCGACCGATTGAGTCGGCTTGGCCCTCCTGCAGTTTCCAGGCGGCTTGCAGCCTCTCGTCGCTTCCAAATCCCATCTTACTTAATGCATAGAGGACCTCATATACGTTAGCCCGCCAGGTAATGGGAAATGACTGAATTTGCACGTCCCGGTTGACCGGGATGCCAGGGTGTTGAGACTGAAAGATGCCCCCCCGTCCAAGGAAATAATTTACCAATTGCTTGCATCTCGGTTGGTCCCAATATATTGGGAATTCCGAAAAGGCCAGGAGAGCCTTGACTGAGCCTCGAAAACAACTTTTTACTGAACCGGTCCTGGTTTTTCCCTCGTGAATGTCGCATAAATAACCGCCGTCTTTGCGACAAGTTTGGTTCAGCAAATCCATCGCCCTCTGAACATGCTCGTCCTCCATAAACCCCAAACGCACGAAAGTCCGGATGTTGTACCCCAGCAGGCACGAATAATGCCTTAACCAGTCTCCATCCTGTTGCTGTAAGCCCAGGTACCGCTCTGCAGTTTTTTGCACGAGAGGGTTGGAACGATCCACGCCGAGTTCAGAGAGATAAGCGAGACAAAAGTGGGTTGTTCCAAAAGATCCATACTCTACCCCATCTCCCACCACCCTTTGAGTCCGGGGGTTTTTCTGAAGCCAGTACCCATCCGGGTGCATTTCCTCAAGCAATGATCGTACCGGGTGTGACTGCAGGATCGCTGATTTTGCCCGGACTATTTCGGGGGAGTCATCCTTGTAACCCAGGATTTCTTTGAGCGTACGGTATCGTACGGATGGATTATCTTCTTCCAGAAGCCAGCGGATAACATCTGTTTGAGCGTCCATAGGTAGACCTTATCAGTTCAATCAATTACTGAGCTGCTCGAGGATTTCATCCTAAATTCTGAACATGCTCTTTCCAATCATTTTTCCCCCTAAAATTAAGGTTTCCCTTTATTCTGGTATTAGTTTTGGATTTTCCTTACCACCACGTGCTTCCTGGCCCGAACGCTTGGATTGAGCACTAATTATCCACTTCAACAATTTTTAGACCTGCTCATACTTTTCCACGGGCACCACAAAGATGGTGGCGCGCTTTTCACCCTCGGGGGCTGGACAGCAGGTTTTTTTCAAAACCTGGATGGCGGAATCCACTTTCTCATCATCCACACCCACTAGCAGGGTGGTCACCCCGCGCCGCAAAATGCCGCCTGTAGAAGCTATCCGCGTTACGCGGAAATGTCCGTCAGTCAGAGCCCGGGTGACCGGGTCAGAGTCCACATCCCTGAGGATGGCAATAATCATTTTCATGGTGCACACTCCTTTGCTTCGCAAAGGGCGAAGCCTAGAACTCCTCGAACCGTTCCACCGGAATCGTAAAGACTGTCGCGCCACCCACTGTTACTGGCACCGGGGTAGGCAGCGGCAGAGGGGAACCTTCCAGCGGGATGGCGAGATATTCAACCCTCTGGCGGCAGGATTTTTGCAGTGCCACCCGCACTTCTTCCTCCTTGCCTTCCGGGAGGCCCACCAACAATGTGGCGTTGCGCCGCCCCAGGAAGCCGCCGGTGCTTGCCAGGTGAAACACAGGCACACCCAGCACCCCCAAGGCACGTGTTGCCAGGTCCACGTCCTGTTCCTGGACGATGGCGGTCATCAGAAAGCGAATGGGGGAATTATCCATACGAGCCTCTTATCCGGTGTCCCGTGGTGGAACCGGGATCAAAGAAACCACCGCATCGGTCGGGTCGTCCAGCCTGACGGTCTGCCCATCTGGAAAGGTGACCACGGATGCGTCAGCGCCGCGGGTAATGGTCAGACCTCTATATTTTACCGTAACTGGCCATGGAAAAGGGTTTTTTCCGCTTAAAACAACCCGGTGGCCGGAACCGGGTTTGCCAGGGTCTGATTCGATCCGAACTCCAAGCGTGCCCAGGAACAGCCCCAGTGGTGCAAGTCCTTGAACGGGATTCCGTTCACCGATCGCTGCACCGCTGTCCACGTGATATGCAAGTGCAAAAGCGTGTTCCTGCTTGAGGTTCCGGATGACCGCGGCCATCAGCCGGGTCGTTAAAACTGCGGCTTCCTGCCTAAGATCATATTTCAATAGACCTTCGCCGATCAACGCATTCCAGGGCAGGTGGACGGTGCTGCAAGAGGGAGTAGGTTGTTGGAACGGGGAGGTTGCCGTTTTCTTTGAAGAAGCCCCTTCTTTTTCCCTTGCTGCAACCGGGACTACTTCGTCCCGCGCTGCAACAGGGACTATATAGCAATCCGGGATACCGAACTTTCCCCCGAACCAGTCAGGCGCTAGAATAGTTCCTTTGACAAGATCCAAGGCGCGGCTCGGATCGGGGATTCCGGCCCACAATGGCAGGAAGAGTGTCATGTCTTCGCTGGAAAAATCCATGATTGATACTGAAACCCGGTCGCGTTTTTCCAACCCGTTCACGACGATTTCTACAATGCTGGTATATACCATCCGGGTTGTGGCAACCGCCAATCCGGGTCCCCAATGGAAATCTTTTCGTTCAAAATGCTCGCATTGGGGCGTCTCGTGATTCAACCCATTCAAGATGATTTCCGGCCGGCGCGTTGCTTCCCCAACAAGTTCAATCCTGATAAGTAGACGGACAGGTTGTTGAAATTTCCGGGCGAGGGCAATAGTCCCAGGTCCGCGCCGGGTGCGGATTAATTTCCCGGCGGGGCTCAGATGAGTATCGCGGTCACGCCAGTGGTAACGCGCCTCCTCTTTATCCCAGCATTCTTCGGCAAGGAGGGATACCCGTTTGGATTCCGTTTCCCATTTTTTGCACTTATCGGGTTGGTCCAGCACACTGGCTATCAGGGCCAGTGCCTGGGTTTCCCTGCATAGCAAGGCTGCCATGGCTGGGCTTTCGGATGTGGAAATATCAGCTCCCTGGCCATTTGCCAGCCAGACGTTGAAGGCCGCGTTATCTTCAAGCCCGGTCTGCAAGGGAAGGTCCCATTCCGGAAAGCCGTCGCCATCCCGGTCATGAGCCGTGCTCATCCAGCAATTAATAAAGGCTTCCAGACCGGGCTGGACTTCCCGGAGTAACTCCAAGTCCTGCGTTTGTTGGAAAGTTTGCCAGGTGAGGTTTGCCAGCAAAGGGGCAGCCAGCCAGCGCCCAAGTTGACCAGCCAGACCAGGTTTACCGTCTACGGCCCCAGCCTCAGATTGCCCGGCAAGGAAATTTCGTATCAGGCCGGCAGCCAGGCCCGGTGACCCCGGTATCAGGCTGGAGAGCCAGCCGGCTTCAAGGATCGATTGCCCGCTCCACAAGTGGCCGTAATCGCTCCCATCCCCGCGCGGCGAATACCCCTGGTCCGGTTGGCGGGTGAGCATAAAGCTTGGATAGGGAAGATGCTGGCTTGAGCCAAAAAACAGTCCGAAAGCGGTCTTTTGACCCAGGGCGAAGGCGGCGTCCCACTCGGGGTCGCCGGTGATTACATCAATGGTTTGGGAGGAATTGACATTTTCGATCTTTGCACGTTCGGCCTCCCAGTGACGGGCTGCAATTTTCCGGGCATGATCGAATGATTCTGTTGGGGTGGAGAGGGCGGCTTGTGCCCAGGTCAACGTGCGCATGCCTCCCCCAGACAGTGCCAGGACAAGCGTGAGGGAGGGATATGGCCCTGGTCCGGGCTGAGGTCCCCCGGTTAAGAAGATGACCGGCGCGAGGTCAGCGCAGTGACCAGCCAGTACATTTACCAATTGCAGGGATAACGGTGCAAGGCTCTGTCCTTCCTGGGGAGTAAGTTGTCCGCACAGTTCAAACAGGAGGTTTGTCGTTTCTTCACCACGGTTGGTCACCGTGAATCGCCCCGCAGTAGCGTGCGAATCGGGCGCCCAGTATTCTGCTGTCACTTCAAGCTTGGAGAAAGGAGAAAAATCGAGTGATAGGAAATTTGGGTAGAAAGAATGCAGGCGCGGTGGAATAAAAAATGCAGCCGGATCCGAAATTGACTGGCTCCCTATTGTGAAGCGCGGGAAAATTCGCATCCTGCGGGCGCGCAACCCATAGGTGGTATATAGGGCTAACGCCGGCGGATCACCGCCGCCGGTTTTGAGTTCCCAGATATGATCGTTGACGTAATCGGGGGTGCAAAAGCGAAAATCTGCGACTAGGGTAAGGGCAAGTGGGTCACCGGGGCCGAGGGTCCAGTCACGCATTAGGCAAGTATACGGTCGTTTTCACCGAGCGTCAAAGGTTTTGTGCTAGAATTATTCAAATACTGAGATTTACCATGCCAAAACCCGAAGAACCAAGTGATAAATTCCACCGTTTGGTGGATCCGGAAGGTGAGACACAAGCCGAACTGCCTGCCGAAGAATACACTCCCGGCAGCGGAACACGCCCCGTCCGTCACCCCGCGGTGGACGAGAACGGCATGCCGTTGCCGCGTCACGTGGAAGAGATCGACATGGGGGCGACTCATGTAAGGCAGGCTGCATATGAGCATACGCCAACTCCCACTGCCCGCCGGCCAAAAACTGTCCCGAGAGTCCCACCGGTCCCTGTCCGCCAGCCTTTCAACAGGGCAAGAGCTGGCGGTTGTTTGTTGCGCGGGCTGATTATCAGTATTTTTATCCTTGTGGCTGTCGGATTGGTCATGACCGCGGTCGGCATGTATGAGTATTATTCCATTGCTGCCAGTCTTCCCAGTGTAAGTGATTTGAAGCAGCGTGCTTCGCAGTTCGAAACAACCCGTATCCTTGATCGAAACGGGGATATTTTATATGAAATTAATGATCCAAATGCCGGCCGGCGTACATACGTGCCATTGAATGCGATATCCCCCCTCCTGGTGGCGGCAACGATTTCGACCGAAGATAAGGACTTTTATACGCACGGCGGGTTCGACCCGCTTGCCATCCTGCGCGCTTTCTGGCAGAACATTACCAGCGGCGAGACCGTCTCCGGTGCGTCCACGATAACTCAACAATTGGCGCGGGCCTTGCTCTTTACGCCCGAAGAACGCGGTCAAAGATCTTACATGCGAAAAGTGCGTGAAGCCATCCTGTCCTCAGAAATTGAACGCCGCTATAGTAAAGACGAAATCCTCGAACTCTACCTGAATGAAATCTATTACGGCAACCTCGCTTACGGTGTGGAAGCTGCCGCCGAGACCTATTTTAACAAGTCAGCCGGCCAATTAACCCTCGCAGAAGCAGCTTTCCTGGCTGGTCTCCCGCAGGCTCCCTCGGTGTATGACATTTACACAAACCGGGATGTCACCATGGTCCGGTACCAAAACGTAGTCATGGGAATGCTTTCTTTGAGCATCGAACGACACTGCATTCATGTCAGCAATGCCACCGACCCTGTCTGCGTTGATGGACCTGCCGCTGCGGCAGCCATCCAGTATATCCAAAACCTGACCTTTTCTCCCCCCACAACTGTCATGCGTTACCCCCACTGGGTCCAGTACATTCGCACCCTTCTCGAAGATCAATTTGACCCGCAGACAATTTACAGGTCCGGTTTTACCGTTTACACCACACTCGACCCGGACCTGGAAGATGCCGCCCAGCAATCCGTTACCACCCAGGTGGCGGCCCTGGCTGACAAACACGTCACAGACGGGGCACTGGTGGCAATCAAACCTTCGACAGGCGAAATCCTGGCAATGGTCGGTTCACCCAATTTCTTCAATGATGCCAATGCCGGGCAAATTAATATGGCAGTCAGTCCTACGCGACAACCTGGTTCGTCCATCAAGCCCTTTACGTACCTGGCGGCTTTTGAAAAGGGCTGGACCCCTGCCACACTGATTTGGGATGTGCCTTCGGAATTCCCTCCGTCCGGGCTGCCCAATGACCCGAATCCACCTTATATACCGAACAATTTTGACCACAAATTCCACGGCCCGGTCACTGTCCGGACGGCGCTGGCAAACTCGTACAACATTCCAGCGGTCAAGACTCTTCAGTTTATTGGTGTCTACGATGACCCGTCCACTCCCCAGATAGACGGCTTGATTGGAATGGCCGAGCGCATGGGCATTACCAGCCTTACCCGGGCTGACTACGGCCTGTCACTTACCCTGGGCGGCGGTGAGGTCAGCCTGTTGGAGATGACCGGCGGCTACGCCGTCATCGCCAATAGCGGACTTCGTATGCCACCTTTCGCGATCTCGAAGATCGTGGATTTCCAGGGTAACGTGGTCTACCAGTACCAGCCCCCGGCTGGTGACCAGGTTATCAGTCCGGAACACGCTTTCCTGATGTCTTCCATTCTCTCCGATAATTCTGCACGTTTGCCTGTTTTCGGTCCCAATTCGATCATCAACCTGCCTTTCCAGGTGGCGGCCAAGACCGGTACCTCGAACGACTCGCGCGATAACTGGACGCTTGGTTATACCCCCGACCTGGCAGTGGGTGTCTGGGTAGGAAATGCCGACTTTACTCCGATGGAAAACACCACCGGGATAACCGGTGCAGGGCCGATCTGGGCCGAATTCATGACTTATGCAATCGACCGTCTCACCGCTGGAAACCCGGCGCCTTTCGTGCGCCCGGCAGGAATTGAGGAACACACGATCTGTACCGTTTCGGGTACACAGCCTTCCCAGTGGTGCCCCAGCGTGCGCGAAGAGTATTTCGCTGCAGGGCAACCTCCCCTGCCCCCTGAGGATGACCTTTGGCGCAATGTCCAGGTGGACACCTGGACCAACCTGGAGGCTTCCCCCGAATGCACGGACGCCTATATAAAAGAACATTTGGCGATCAATGTCGTTGAGCAATGGGCACGTAATTGGATCTACCAGGAACCACTAGGGCAGCAGTGGGCACGCGATATGGGCTTCGATAATATTTTCTTTGTCCCCGATCGAAAGTGCGCTGCCACTGACCCGCGACCGAACTTGAATTTTATCGGTCTGGCGGATGGACAAACAATTTCTCAAAATTTGTTGGATATCAGCGTCGTTGCCAACGCAACCAGTGGATTCCGCTCCTGGCGGTTGGAAGGGGGTCCAGGAAGTGATTCTGGAAACTTGCCCACTTTGTTTGGCGATATATTTATTCCTGTTCAGAATCCGACCAACGTTTACACCTGGAACCTTACTGGAATCCCCAACGGACAGGTGACCATGCGTCTGTTCATGCAGGGGGATGGCAATACCTATGCTGAAAAAATTATCCACCTTAATTTGAATCTGCCTACACCCACTCCGACCCCAACCCCAACCGAGACACCCACGCCAACACCGTCTCTCACTCCTACTCCAACGGAAATTCCAACCGTGACGCTGATCCCATCCGAGACGCTGATCCCATCCGAGACGCCCTCTCCGTCACCATCCCCGACAAACACTCCATAAAAAAATTCCCCAAGGCGAATCCCGGGGAATTTTAAGATATCAAGTTCTTATTATGGTGCAATAATCGGCCGCCAGGCGGGATCGAACTCCATGGTCAGGGCGTTCGTCAGGCGGACAATGGCTCCTGTCCCATCCGATCTGACCAGGTAAATATCGAAATCCTGACGGTTTGTATCTTCATTATCCTTGCTTTCGTATGCAACCCACGCTCCGTCGGGTGAGTAATTGCCATGAGTGCCGCTTGCACCTGTTCTAAGGTGATCGACACTTAATGTTGCGCCATTAAAACGCATCAGCCAGCCAAGTTCCTGGGCACCCATGGTCTCACTAAACAGGATGGTTTTGCCGTCAGGCGACCAGTCCGGAAGGGAATTCCACAGGTCCGCTCCCCTATGGATGAGAAATGATTGACCGAGACCGGCATCGCTCATTTCCCATATTTGCAGGGAATCTGTAAGAAGGCCGTGACCGGTGAAGACGATCTGCGTACCACTAAGTGACCAGGCTGGCTGCATCGACCAGTCTGGCAGGCGAACATCGCGGGAAACACCGGTAAGGCGGGTAACCTGGTTGTTTCCCAGGGTAAGAACATAGATTTGCCGTGATCCGTCACGCAGGGATGTGAAGGCGATGCGTGTCCCGTCAGGTGACCAGGCTGGGTCGAAATTTCCTTCCGCCCCAGTCTCCAGTGGAGTCAAGTTGCTGCCGTCGGAATTGATAATGAATAAATTTGCTCCCGGATAATCGTCCTGGCGTTTTGAACATGGGGAAGTGAAAACCAGGCGCTCCCCGTCCGGTGACCAGGAGGGCTGGCAGGCGCCAAAGGTCAGGTTTGATATCTGCAGGGGATTGCTGCCGTCGGAATTCATGATGAAAATTTGTGGCATCCCGGTATGATCTGAGACGTATGCAAGCTGGCTAAAGCCTCCGCCCAGGGAGGTGGCAGTTGCTGCCGGTGTCTCTGTAGGTGTGGGCGTTTGGAATGGGGTCAAACTCGGCAGCAACGTCCTGGTAAATGTCGAGGAGGGTGAAAGGGAGGGTGGTTTGCTTTGCGTTGCTGATGGCTGCAGGCTGGTTTCAAGCTGGGCAGCAGGCGTATCAATAGCTAATGCGATCGATGAGGTGGGGGTTGAGGTAATTAGGTTGCCCAGGAGTGCCTTCGTGATCGGCGACCAAAAGATGAGGATGGAACCAACCGCCACAACAATGGTTAACAGGAAGAAGGAAAGGAATACCCACCGACGAGCCCAGTGGGGTTTCCTGGGGGACTTGGACGGGGGAGGCGGGGTTGGACCATTCCCGATGTCATCTGGAATTTCATGGGCAAGCTTCCCGTTATCTTCAGACCCCGGGGACTGCGGCGGCGGGGCGATCACAATCTCTCCATCCTGTCGCTGGGTATTGCTTTTGGAGTTCAATAATGCCTGCCCGAATTCCTGCGCGGACTGGAACCGGTCTTCGGGATGGACAGCCATGGCTTTTTCGATCGCGGCTGCCAGTTTGCGCGAGACCTTGGGATTGTACGCACGGAGGGGGACCAGTTCGACGTTGTCCACGGCCCGCGCCAGGCCATCTTCGGGGATGGTACCGGTCAAGGCCGCGTACAGCGTCGCGCCAAGGGAATAAATATCTGTACGGGGACCGGTGCGGGCTGTGCCATATTGTTCGGGTGGGGAATACCCGGGGGTCATGGCACGCGCCCCGGTTGTAGTGGCCTGCCCAGCTTTGACCAGTTTAGCTAGACCGAAATCCACCAGGTAGATGTGTCCATCCTTGGAGATGCGAACGTTTCCGGGTTTGAGGTCGCGGTGAATAATGGACGGATTACGGGTGTGCAAATATTGAAGTGCGTCGCACATGGCCGCTCCGATCAGGATGGCTTCTTCTTCGGAAATGGGGCCATTGCGTTCCATGCGGTCGCGCAGGTCTTCCCCATCAATATAATCCATGATCAGATACTGGCCTTGCTCAGCGATCACGAAATGATCGGTCACGCGCGGCAGGTGGGCGTGACGCAGATTTGCGAGGATGACTGCTTCCAGCCTGAACTGCCGGGCGTAATCTTCAGTTGTGAATAGATTTTCTTTTACCGCCACGTCAACGCCCAGGTTCTCGTCCACGGCGCGGTACACCGATCCCATGCCCCCCTGGCCGAGTATTTCAACAATGTGGTAGCGATTATGAAGCAATGAGCCGAGTTCTAGTTTCGCACCCATGGCGGGATGATTATATCAGAGCCAAAAACCTGTGGGGCATTTTGTATGGCAACCGCAAAGTCTCAGGCTGCCTTCCCGGCTAATTTCAGTTTCACAAAAACCCATGGACAGTCGGCAGAAACCGAGGCGCCGACCTGATCCAGGTGGTGGAAATTCAACTGCAATATGTCTCTGCGTTACTGGCAGAGCGCGGCTACCATCTGGTCATCAGCCCGGAGGCACGCGCCTACCTGGCCGAGATTGGCTACGATGCCGATTATAGTGCCCGATCTCTCAAACGAGCTATCCAGCGCGAACTGCAAGACCCGCTGGCGGTCAAGATCCTGGGTGGAGAGTTTCATGAAGGCGAGGCGATCCATGTGGACCGTAGAAAGAAAAGGCTGGAATTCACTTCAATGGCGTCAGACAAATCGCAGCTCCTAAAACCAGGGGGCATTGAGATGAGGCTGGGTAATAACAGGCTCTCCCCCAAATGGCCTAGATACAAACTCCCCAGCTGATGGATGTGCCTCAAAGGTGAGAACCATATAATGTTAGGGTGGATGAAAATCTAAATTTGGAAATTTCCGCAAATCAAGTAAAAGGAGCAATCCGATGAGTACAACTTATATCATCATCATTGTTGTTGTAGTCTTGGTGGTTTTAGGGGTTATATTGGCGCTGGTTTTTTCCCCCAAGAAACGTTCCCAGCAATTCCAAAATAAATTTGGACCTGAGTATGACCGCGCGGTAAAGACTGCCGGCAGCGAGAAAAAAGCCCAGGCAGAGTTGAATCAACGGCAGAAGCATGTAGACACGATGAATATTCGTCCCCTGTCTTTGAGCGAACGCGAGCGCTATCAGGCTGAATGGACAGCTATCCAGGCTAAATTTGTCGACCAGCCCGGGCAGGCGACGGTGGAGGCCGACCACCTGATCATGGAGGTGATGAAGCTCCGTGCCTATCCCGTATCTGATTTTGACCAGCGGGCAGCCGATGTCTCGGTAAAATATCCAACTTTGGTGAGTAATTACCGTGCGGCGCGAGAGATAGCGATAAAGAATGAGCAGCACTCAGCAAATACCGAAGAATTAAGACAGGCATTGATCTATTATCGGTCTCTGTTCGATGAGCTCCTCAAAGATGAAACCCTGATCCCTGAAAGGAAATAAAGATGAACACACAGAATTTTGGAGAACCTCTTAATACCTCAGATAAGTTTGAATCGAACGATCCAGACGTGAACTACCCAATAGTTAATTTCGATCCTATATCCGACAAAGGTCCGGTGGATGCGACTCTTATTCACGAGACGCCAATGTCAAGTATTGCGACTGTAGTTGGTCCTACAAGCGATACAATTATCCACGAAACCCCTATGTCTGAAGAGAAAATCCTTGAAGCCCCTACTGGAGCAACCACCCGTTCACCGGCAACCTTGCTGAGTCGTGAGGATTCAGAGCACCTTCGTACACGCTGGAATGAGATCCAGGGCAAGTTTGTAGACGAACCACGCTCTGCGGTCCAGCAGGCTGATGTGCTGGTATCTGAAGTGGTCGAAAAAATCACTCAAATGTTTACAAGCGAACATAGCTCTCTGGAAAGCCAGTGGAATCAGGGGATGGATGTATCTACTGAAGATCTCCGTAAGGCTTTGCAGCACTATCGCTCATTCTTTAACCGCCTGGTAGTTTGAATTTGGATAGGTTAAGGCCTAAATATCAACTCTGTCCTGATAATTCCAAGTTCTTGTGACTGACCGCTTTGACTGGAAATACCCATTCCATCGGGTTAATTGGACTGGAATATGTCTAATTGGACAAAATGACCCTTAGATCCGACTGGTGCTGCGTTTTTTGATAATGGTGGCTGGTTAAATATAGGTTTCCAGTCCAAATTGATATGTCCCCCAAGTGGCGGAGACAAACACTCCCCAGCCGATGGATGTGGTTGGGGAGTGTTTGATATATGATTTAGTCAGGCACTTCACTTTGGGCGTGTAAACGTTTCAGTATTAATTCTAAAGGAGATATTTAAGTTTAAGGATAGGCATAACCATCCGCCTGGTCTTGTACAGTGTATAAGGATCGAGAGGGTATCCATATTCGGTCCCATTTATAAGCTTATGGCCTTTGCTCCCCCTTTTCAAAGCGCCAAACAGGCTGTAGAGGAGAAGCTCAAAGGAAATTAGGTTTGAACAATGTTAAACGTCGCAGCAATTGATGTTGGCTCTAATGCTCTTCGAATGACTGTAGGGGAAGTGGATGATTCTTGGGCGGTAAAAACCATTGAAAATATCCGTATCCCAGTGCGGCTGGGACAGGACGTTTTCACTGGTGGAACGCTCGAAGAAACCTCCATGCAGCATACAGAGGATGCCTTCCGCAGATTTCAGCGCGTGGCTAAGTATTTTGACGTTTCCCGCCTGCGAGCGGTTGCAACCAGTGCCATGCGCGAGGCGGGCAATAGCCATCTTTTGGTCGATCGCATATTTAGCGTCAGCGGGATCCAGGTGGACATCATTGAAAGTGATGAGGAAGCCCGCTTGATCCATCTGGCGGTTGCAGATTCATTGGATATAAAAAACAAACGTACGTTGGTGATGGACATCGGTGGTGGCAGCGTGGAAGTCACCCTTTCGACCGGGAACAATATTGTTTTCACCAGCAGCTATAACATAGGCGCAGTGCGGCTTTTGAAAATATTGGAGAAGAAAGGTGACACTGAAAAGAGCTTCAACCAGCTCGTGAACGAATACGCTGAGCCCGCCCGCCGGCTAATTGATCTGGAGATAGGCGATGAAAAAATATCAGTGTGCGTGGGAACGGGCGGAAACGTGGAGGAGATCGGACGCTTGCGCCAAAAACTATTCAAGACTGAGAGCGACCGCTTCATTACCTTGACCGAACTTGCACTTTTGATCGATCGCCTGAGTGCGATGAGTGTCGAAGATCGCATCCGTGAATTCAAGCTCCGCCCCGACCGGGCTGACGTGATCCTGGCAGCTGCCATTGTTTTGCATCTCATTGCAAATCAGGCGCATGTCAAACAGATCGCCATCCCCAACGTGGGTCTGAAGGACGGCATCTTGATTGACATCGCCAAAGAGTTATCGCGCGCGCCCCGCCCGGAACGAAGAGAACAGGTCTTGGAATCCGCGTTGCATTTGGGGCGCAAATACCAATTTGATGAAGAACACGCCTTGCTGATCTCTAAGTTGTCTGCAGAATTATTTCTTCAGTCAACCTCCTTGCACAATCTTGATAAAAGCAATCTCCTGCTCCTGCAAGTTGGAGCGCTTTTACACGACATCGGTCATTTCATTGGTACGATTGACCACGACAAGCATGGACTCTATTTGTTGCAAGCCAACCATCTTATTGGACTGAGTGAACGCGAACAGATTATTGTCGCCAACCTTGTCCGATTCCATCGCGGTAAATCTCCATTCCCAGACGAAGAAAGTTTTAAATCCTTGCTGCAAAAAGATCGCTTGACGGTATTAAAACTTTCAGCTTTACTACGCCTCGCCGACAGCATGGATGTGAGCCATACCAGCCGAATTACCCATGTGACAATAAAGCGCGAGAAAAACGGCTGGCAGTTGAAATTGTCGGATGGGCTGATGCTGGAGAAATGGACGATCGAAAAACGCAAGGAACTTTTTCAGGAAGTCTTCGGCGTAACTCTTGACACAGGTTAATGCAATGAGGCTACAAGCTCCAACTCAAGATTCCGGTACACTTATTAATGTTCCCCAGCTTCTAATGGATTTAATTGATCAGAACTGGGTCAAGTACAAATCCGAATGCGAGCTTTGCCGGTACGAATTTTCAAGCGATGCCATTCGCGCCGTACGTATCGCAACGCGGCGCATGCTCGCCCTCGTCCAACTGCTGGACAGGCTCAACCTGGGTGCAAACCTGAGAAATATCCGATGTGCCCTCAAAGACCAACTGGACGGTTTTGACAGCCTGCGCGACACACAGGTTGTACTGACTGAGATTTCAGGTACCATTCAAGAAATCCCCGACCTTCTTTCGTTCCAGGAATTCCTGCAAAAAACTGAAAAACGATTGTTGCGGACTATTAAAAAGAAATTTAGACAGATCAAACCTGGCGAATCCATCAAACGGATTGTCAAGAAAAGTGAAATTTTCAACCCTGAGGAAATGGAAAACATTACGGTTCGCATGCTCCATACGGTCGATGAAGCATTCCTTATTACCCTGCAAAGAGTCAGTTGGGTTCGTCCTTTTGAAGCAGCCACTATACACAGCGTTCGTCTGGCATTTAAGAAATTTCGCTACCTGGTGGAAATGATCCATCCAGCCCTCGGAAATTTTCCGCAGGTAAATTTGAAACACATGAAGGACTATCAGGGTGCCATGGGCAGGATACAGGATATCGAGATCCTTTTAGTGATCCTGGCAAACTTTGCATCATCCGAATCCACCTTCGATCCGGAACCAGCATTCAGTTTCTTTAAGCAGCGTCATACAGACGCAATTACAGAGTACATGGTAGATATGCATGATTTAAACCATTTCTGGCGTGACGCACCTGACCACCCCTTCCCCTGGGAGAATGCCCAATGATGATCTATATCATGCGTCATGGGATTGCCAGTGAGCCCAACGATCCGAGCTTAGAACAGGACCGGCAACGCCCATTGACTGACGATGGTCGGGAAAAAATCGGACAAATCGCCCGCAAGCTTAAGAAACTGGCGATTAACCCCGATCTGATCCTATCTAGTCCATATGTGCGTGCGCAACAGACTGCTTCCATCGTGGCAAAGGAATTCGACCTTCAGAAGCACATCATACTTTCAGATCTTCTCCAGCCTGCTGGAACTGCTGATACGATCGTTAACGCGATTGTGGAGAACTACCTGGCGGATGAACTTCTCATTGTTGGTCATGAACCTTGTCTTGGTTTACTGATTAGCTTTCTGACGGCGGCCAATCTTGACCTTGCAATCAACATTAAGAAAGGCGGTGTGTGCTGCCTTTCGACAGACGACCTCCGAATGGAAAGGCGCGCTGCGCTTGAATGGCTGCTCCCTCCAAAATTATTATTGAAAGGCTGATTCATATGTCCACAGATAAAACAGCCCAAGTCCAATTTATTAACCGCGAGATCAGTCTTCTTGAATTTCAGCGTCGTGTCCTCGAAGAAGCACAGAATGAAAGCAACCCGTTATTGGAGCGCGTTAAATTTCTTTCCATATTCGGTACCAATATGGACGAGTTCTTCATGGTGCGTGTTTCCGGCATCCGCAAGCAGGTGGAGGCTCACATCCTGGAAATTTTCCCTGACGGTCTCAATCCCACCGAGGCCCTGGCGGCAATACGCAAGCTATCACTTGAGTTGTATGAAGAGGCATTGTATTATTTCAATAAAAAGATCAGGCCCGCTCTTGATAAATCCGGCATTCATCTTTTGGATTACAACAAACTGAATGAGTCCCAGAAGAAAAGAGTGAACGATTATTTTAGGGAAGTAATTTACCCGGTGCTGACGCCACTGGCGTTTGACCCTGGCCATCCATTTCCGCATATTTCGAACCTCAGTTTGAATCTTGCGGTGGTGATCAAAGATGAAAAAGGGAAATACAAGTTCGCACGCTTAAAGATACCAGATACGCTGCCGCGCTTGTTGCCAATTAAAAGATCATCGGGAAGTGTGCGCAAAAACGGGACCGTTCCCTATCATCACTACTTTGTCTGGCTTGAACAAGTCATCGCTGCCAACATTTCTTCTCTCTTCCCCGGAATGAAAGTTGTCGAAACGCACCCGTTCCGCATCATCCGCGATGCGGATATGGAGATCCAGGAAATCGAGGCAGATGATCTTCTACAAACAATGCAGCAAAGCATCCTCAAGCGGAAATTTGGGTCGGTTGTCCAAGTAGCCATAAATGAATCGATGCCGGAAGATGTCAGCAATCTCCTGATCGAAAACCTGGAGATTAATTCGAATGATGTATATGTTTTGCCTGCCCCGCTTGGATTGGGGAAGTTGTGGCAGTTATTCACCAATGTCGAACGGGACGATCTAAAGTTTCCATCTTATAAAGCTTTCGTCCCCAAGGCTTTTCAGTCCTCTAGCGCGATAAGCGGTATTTTTGAAGTGATCAGCCAGAAGAATATTCTTCTCCACCAACCATACGACTCGTTTAACCCGGTTGTTGATTTTCTTTACGCCGCCGCGCGCGATCCGCAGGTCTTGGCCATCAAGCAGACGATCTATCGCATCGGAAAAAACGCGGGAGTGGTTGAGGCACTGTTGGAAGCCTCGGGCCGGGGCAAAGAAGTGGCTGTATTAATGGAACTTAAAGCTCGCTTCGACGAAGAGAGCAACATCGGCTGGGCGCGCATGTTGGAACATGCCGGCGTTCATGTTGTTTACGGCTTGGATGGCCTCAAGACTCACTGCAAACTCATCATGGTTGTCCGCCAGGAAGGGGAAGGCATTCGACGTTATATCCATCTTTCCACCGGAAACTATAATGCAGTAACCTCCGCCATTTATGAAGACATCGGCATGTTCACCTGTGACGAGGCAATCGGTGAAGACGCCACAGACCTGTTCAATTATTTGACCGGGTATTCCGCAAAACAGGATTATAAAAAATTATTTGTCTCACCGGTAAATCTAAGGAAAAAACTGGAAGCACTGATCCGGCGTGAGATAGAAAACGCAAAGGATGGAAAGAAAGCACACCTGATCTTAAAGACTAATTCCCTGGTTGATCCAGACTTGATCAAATTGCTGTACGAGGCCTCAGGTGCGGGCGTAAAAGTGGATTTGTTGGTGCGCGGCATTTGTTGTTTACAGGTAGGCGTCAAAGGCTTAAGCGACAGGATCCGGGTTATCAGCATTGTCGGCCGCTTCCTCGAACACAGCCGCGTTTACTATTTCCTCAATAATGGCAACGAAGAGGTCTATCTCAGCAGCGCCGATTTAATGCCGCGGAATCTGGATCGTCGCGTAGAGATCATGTTCCCGGTCGATGATCCGGTCCACGTGCGCTATCTCCACCAGGATGTTTTGGAGAATTATTTTAAGGATAATTTACACGCGCGTATCATGCAGCCCGATGGGGATTATCCCCGCAAGAAGCCTTTGTCTGAACATCCTTTTGATGTCCAGGACTGGCTTATGAAAAA
>JADGQC010000003.1 GCA_017882125.1 Anaerolineales bacterium | reverse complement strand
GGAAAGTGCCATTTCGTCTTCCATGCGGGTGATTTTCCCTTCACAGCGTACGAATGTTTCGATGAAATCCAGTTGTTCAGGTGACAGCCCGGCAAAGGCTCCGTTGGCAAAACGGCCTTCGATGGATGTATCGCAGGTTTCGCAATGCAGGCGGGTCACGGTCAATTCACCGTCGCAAACCGGGCATTTGCTCAATGCAGTTTTCATTGCTTTTTCTCCAAGGAGCTCTCGATCTCTCCCCGGATCATCTGGCGATCGAGCACTTGAAATGCTTGAAATAGTGATTTCATGTTTGTCTCATTTTCAAGAACAAAGCTAAAACATCAATCTTATTGATATTATATACGGAAATTTTTAAAAGTCAATACATAATATTAATAATATTCACTATTTACTTTAATAATTATAGTCTTACAACGATTCCCTTTCATTTTCATCTATGGAACCTATTAAAGGTGATTCGCTGCATGGTTTTATCATTCGCTAATGGATATAGGAATTCGTTTTCTCCGAATGTATTATCTCAAAAATCCAGGAATAATCTCGGCTGCGCCTCGGAGGGAAGGTGATCAAAAATTGCCTATTGACTTTCATTATCCATCTTGCTATAATATTTTCATCGTGAAAATAACTCTTACATGATGAAAGTATTACAACCCTATTTTAATTGAGGATCAATGACTTACCCACTCACGATCACTGCTTCTGCCATGCGGGATATCAATCGTTCAGCCATCCTGGAAATAATCCGTCGGGAATCTCCAATTTCACGGACGGCCATCGGCGAAAGACTGAATGTCAGCCTGCCAACGGTCATGCGCATTGTCGATGAATTAATTGAAGAAGGCTTCATCCGCCTCCAAGGCACTACCGAATGGAGCGGAGGCAGGCGAAGACCCCTCATCGAATTCAATTCCGACGGTGGCGTAGTCCTTGGAGTGGACATGGGCGGCACCAAGATGTACGGGGCGCTTTCAGACCTGGGGGGCAACATCCTCGATGAAGTAAATATCGGTCACCATGGGACTTCGGGGGAAGAAAGTTTTAATTATCTTACTAAATTGATTGATGAGTTGCTTGCCAGCCCCAAGGTTGACCGGCAGCGAGTGCGTGGCATCGGGGTGGGGGCTCCGGGAGTTACTCTCCATGAGCAGGGCATCGTTACTTGGGCATATACGCTGCACTGGGACAACTTTCCGCTGAAAGCCAGGTTGGCTGAACGCTATGACTTGCCGATCATTGTTGACAATGACGTTAACCTGGCAGCTCTCGGGGAACTTTGGTTTGGGGCTGGACAGAACATCCAGGACATGATCCTGATTGCCGTTGGCACGGGGATTGGTGCCGGGGTGATCATTGATGGTGCCCTTTACCGCGGTTCGAACGAAGCCTCCGGCGAGATTGGGAACATGATCCCGGGACGTGAGTTCCTCGGAAAGAATTACAAGGATTTTGGCGCGTTGGAAAGTGTCGCTTCTGGGACGGGGATCGCTGCTCGAGCCCGCGAGCTCCTCAAGTCACACCGCAGCCAGGCGGAGCTCCTCAGCCTGACCGCCGAAGACGTTTTTGAGGCTGCCCGTAAAGGCGAATCTTGGGCATGGAAAGTGATCAATGAAACGGTGGATTACCTTTCCATTGCTATCGCCAACTTGGTCTCTGCTTTTGACCCGGAAGTAGTTGTTCTCGGAGGTGGCGTATCCAGGTCTGCAGATATGCTCATCACCCCTATCCTGGATCGGATTAAAGTGGCAATCCCCAACCCACCCAAATTGGTCGTCTCCAATCTGGGATTGCGAGCCACGGTCATGGGTGCGATTACTAATGTTCTCCACAATACCTCGAATTTCTATGTCGTCCATAAGCTTTCATAAATTTGAGGTCTCTCAAAAAAGGAGGTGTCTCCAGATTTTGTCTATCTACAGGAAAAATCGTGTTTCCACCCTATTCAGATGATTCAAAGGAGAAGAATATGCGTCCCATAAATAAATTTCTTATCGGGCTCCTTACCCTCGCCATGATTATTAGCGTGGTGGGGTGCGGCGCCAAAACCTCCGGACCAGTCACCATCCATATCTTGACTCAGGACCAGGCAGGCATGAAACCCGCTGAGATCGACCAGATCGCCAGGGATTTTGAAGCCCTGAATCCTGATATTAAAGTCGTCATGGAATATGTGGGTTACGATGCCATCCATGACAAGATCACCACCGGCATGGCTGCCAACCCTCCCGCCTATGATGCCTCCATGATCGATGTCATTTGGCCGGACGAGTTCATCAAGGCTGGCTATCTGCTGGATGTTACCTCCCGCGTAACTTCCGATATGAAAACCGGCATTTTCCCATCCGCGTGGAACGGCGTCACCCGCAATGGGAAAATTTACGGCATGCCCTGGCTGATGGATACCAAGTACTTCATGTACAACAAGGATATCTTGCAGCAGGCTGGCTTCAGCGCACCCCCCAAGACGTGGGAGGAATTGGTTACCCAGGCCACGAAAATTAAGCAGATGGGTTTGGTTGAGTTTCCGATTGTCTGGTCTTGGGCCCAGCTTGAAGCGGTGGTCTGTGATTTCACCGTCCTGCTATACGGGGATGGAGGCACATTCTTGGATGCGAATGGCAAACCATCCTTCAATAATGCCGCGGGTGTCCAGGTTCTCACCTGGATGAAGCAGACCATCGACGCTGGCCTGACCAATCCCACTTCGATCACTGCGGATGAGAATGCCGTCCGGGATAACTTCATCGCAGGAAATTCAGCTTTCGCCGTCAACTGGCTGTTCCAGTACAGCGATTCCAACAATCCAGCTATCTCAAAGATTGTCGGTAAGGCAGCCTTTGCACCTATGCCGGTCTTCGCAGCTGGCGCTTCCGCTGGGGTAGTAAGCTCCAGCGTGGATGGTTCAAGCTCGTTCGGGATTATGGCTACAACTCCTAACCCAGATCAGACCTGGAAATTCCTCGAGTATCTGACCAGCAACGCGATCCAGACCAAGTTCTCGGCTGAAATGCTGCCCATCTGGCAGGCCGATTTCCAGGGTGATGCCCTGACCCAATTGTTGGCCGCCACCCCCACCAATCCGATAACGGTTCCGGCCTTCCTTGGTCAGTTCCCTTATGCCAACGAGCGCCCGACCGTATCATATTACAATGAAGGCTCCGCTGCCCTTCGACTGGCGATTCAGCAAGCCCTCACGGGTATCAAGACCCCGCAGCAGGCTTTGGACGAAGCTGCCGCCACTTGGGTTACATTAGCCGGTAAATAGCAACATCATTTATGGAGGGGTGGATCTGCCCATTGGGGCAGGTCCACCCTAAATCAATCTCGGGTTTTGATTCCGCACTGAACCATAATGGCACAACTATCCAAACCCATGGTTAAAAGACCATTCTCCTTGCGACAACAGGATGCCCGCGTTGCCTGGCTGCTCCTGGTTCCCAGCTTGATTGTCCTTCTGGGCGTGACCTTTTGGCCGATCCTGTACACTTTCATCCTGAGCTTCCAGAATGCTCCTTCGGGGATTAACCAGGTCCGCACGTTCGTTGGGCTGGGGAATTACCTGGAAATGCTCAAAGATACGGGTTTTTGGGAAACCATTGGGCGCACCATGTACTTCACGGTTGCTTCGGTTTCCGTGGAGTTGATCCTTGGTCTGGCGGTTGCCCAATTGATTCATTCCCGCCCTTGGGGCTGGAAGTTTCTGCGCTTTAGCCTGATCATCCCCTGGGCCGTACCCACCATCGTTAATGGATCGATGTGGCGCTGGATCTACAGCGCGGATTTTGGTGCGTTAAATGGCGTCCTGATGCAGTTGGGCCTCATTAAGCATTACATTCCCTGGTTAACCTTTCCGAACCTGGCAATGCCCCTGGTCATCGTCGCGGATGTCTGGCATATGATGCCGTTCGTGGCCTTGATTCTTCAGGCCGCTTTGGCGGGTTTACCAGCGGAATTGGATGAAGCTGCCTCTGTGGACGGAGCCAATGCCTGGCAGCGCTTTTGGAAGATCCGCTTTCCCCTCCTCAGGCCAGCCATCCTTGTGGCTCTGATTGCCCGTACGGTGGATGCCTTTCGTGTTTTCGATATCGTCTACATTCTAACCAATGGGGGACCTGCTTCCAAAACCATGACGATTACATATTTGACTTATTTAAACTCATTTTCTTACGGCAAGCAGGGCATCGGAGCGGCATTATCCTTTCTAATTTCATTTTTTACTATAGCCATGGCCATCATCTATATCCGGGTTCTGTACCGGCCTGAGGAGAATTGAGCGTGCACGTTAGAAAGTATTTGAGTAAGTTCTTTTTATCCCTCATTACTCTGCCGGTCCTGGTTTTCATTTTCTTCCCGGTCCTTTGGCTGCTGATGGCGAGTTTTTCCACCCAGGTGGAGTTGTTTTCCATTCCGCCCCATTGGATCCCGTTGCATCCAACCATCCAAAACTATCTGGATATCTTCGTCCCCAGCCTGGCTGCTTCGACCGTCCCGCGCACATTTGCCGTTTCCATATGGAACTCATTCCGGATCGCCTCGATGGTTACCATTATCTGCGTAATGATCGGCAGCCTGGCAGCTTATGCGCTGGTGCGGATCCCGTTTAAGATGAACCGGGCCATTCAGCTTGGCATAATGGGAACGCGCATGATTCCTGAAGTCTCGCTTGTTCTGCCATTATTCATGATCGCTTCCACTCTTAAGTGGATTAATAAACCGGTCGTCTTGGTCGTCACCTATCTGAGTTTTGCCCTCCCTTACACGATTTGGCTCTTAATGACTTATTTCCAGACGGTTCCGATCGAGTTGGAGGAAGCTGCCCGTCTCGATGGATGCAACCGCTTGGGGATCCTTTTCCGCGTGGTCATGCCCATCTCAATTCCCGGCCTGATCTCAACAGGCATGTTTGTTTTCCTGCTGGCCTGGGACGAATTCTTTTACGCCTTGATCTTTACCAGTACCCTGGCCTCCAAAACTGCTCCGGTGGCGATCTCCGAATTTGTCGGACGCTACTCGGTCAACATTACCGGGATGATGGCGGGCGGGATCCTGGCTGCTTTACCGCCCGTCATCCTGGCATTCCTTTTCCAACGCTACATCGTTCGTGGCATGACCGCTGGCGCGGTCAAAGGATAATTCTATTCGCAGGACTATCCATCATTTGTTCTTACGTGGAGTTGCTTTCCATAAGTATTACGGGAAATAAAATAAAAAAAATACTGATCCCATAGACGCTAAATTTTGGGAACTTGGGCGCTTTGTCACTGTTCCTGGATGAATTATTATTGATAGGTATCCGCGGTCTTACCTCTCTGGATGGAAAGAAAATAACAAGGAACTGCCAGTCTCTCTCTCACTTCCTTGTTTTTTTAATTCTCCTCACTCCATTGGGGGCGGGGGATATCATGTCCGAACAAAGCTCAGTTTAGGACACGGATAAAAACCGTATATTTGTTTGAAACCGAAATTAATACCGAAATAAAACAGTTTGGAGGTAAGTTACTTTAGGATTGTCAATTGTCCCGCCAGCCCTACTTACTCGCCCACCACTGAAGTATTTAGCAATTTTGGAAAATGATGTTGACTCTGCGGAACTAATTCTATATAATGTAAATACAGTTGAGAGCGCTCCCAATGTAAAGTGGTAATTTTCACAAGCCGATTTCTAAGTAGTATAATAACTTAAAATGTTTTACGAAAATGGTTAAACGAACTGGTGGATCGTTTTTTCCTATTTCATCACTGGTGTTCGATATTATTGTAGGGAATTCATAATCGTAAGTTGACAAATTAAATAAGCTAACGTTAGTTCCCGGGTAGCGATCTGGATCTATCTCGCAATAACGCTGGAACCGCCTGTTATTTTTCATATTCTGTTTATAATTCACAGGATAAAGGCAATTACACTATACGTGGACAGGTTATTAAATCTGCCGCACGGACAAAGGGAGGTGACATCGAGAATAAATATAGATAACATTCCGACTATTACCTATCCAATCTGATTTCACAAGGAGAAGAATGAATGAATAAAAAGAATTTGTATGGGATTGTGGCTATCCTTGTGGTAGCTGCAACAGTCCTTTCAGCATGCGGTCCAAAGGCTACCCCCACCCCAGCCGCCAGTACCGAAGTTGAAGTATTCTCTTGGTGGGTTGGCCCCGGCGAAGCTGATGGTCTGGCCGCCATGGTCAAAGTCTTCAACGCCCAGTACCCCAATATCCAATTTATCAACGCAGCCGTTGCTGGTGGTGCTGGCACGAACGCCAAAGCCGTCCTGGCAACCCGCCTTGCAGCGAATGACCCGCCCGATTCGTGGCAGGCTCATGCTGGCCAGGAAACCATCGCCAATTACGTGGCCGCTGGTCAGGTTTTACCTCTGGATGACCTCTTCAAATCGACTGGGTTGGATAAGGTTCTACCAGCGACCCTCCTTCCGCTTATTTCACAGAATGGTCATCCCTACAGTGTGCCGGTGAACATTCACCGCTCGAATGTCCTGTGGTACAACCCCAAGGTCCTGGCCGCTGCTGGCGTTACTGCGAACCCAAAGACCGATTTTGCAACCCTTGATGCTTTCTTCGCCGTTTGCGACCAGATCAAAGCAGCTGGCAAGATCTGCCTGTCCCTAGGCGCCCCTTGGACCGCTGTCCATCTGTTCGAGAATATAATGATCGGCACGATTGGTGCTCAAAAGTGGAGCGGCCTCTGGTCCACCCCGCCCACCACCGATTGGGCTGGCGCAGATGTTACTGCAGGAATTGCCAACTTCGCAAAGGCTTTATCCTACACAAACGCTGATGCCTCCACCATGACCGACTGGCAGCCTGCTTCCAAGTTGGTTTCTGACGGCGATGCTGCCTTCAACATCATGGGTGACTGGGCCTATGGCTACTTCGCGAACGCGGCTCCCAATGGCCTAGCTTTGACCCCCCATACTGACTTCGATTGGGCTGTCGCTCCGGGCACATATGGCGTCTTCAATTTCCTGTCGGATAGTTTCGTTCTGCCAGTTGGCGCCAAGCACCCGGATGCCACCTTGGATTGGTTGACCGTTGCTGCCTCCAGGCCCGGTCAGGAAGCCTTCAACCCTCTTAAGGGCTCCATTTGCGCTCGTACAGACTGCAACCAAGCTCTGTTCAGCGAGTACTCGCAGGATGCAGCCAAGGACTGGACCGCCAATGTGGTCGTCGGCAGTCTCTTCCATGGTGTAGTCGCGGCTCCCGCTTGGGCAGCCTCAATCACTACAGCTGTTGGCCTCTTCCAGGCTGATACTACAAAAACCGCCGATTTCCAGGCTGCCCTTGTTGCTGCCTGCAAGTCTGACGGCACCTGCAAGTAGTAAATTGTAAAAGCAAAGAATACACAAGAAGAATGGGCGGCCAAAGAGCCGCCCATTCTATACATTGCCGTTCCAAGAGTATGGATTCCCTTTTAATCTAAATGTTGACAGGGTTTGCATCCACAACTATGATTGAGACAGGTCGTTTTTGCTGTAAAGTTGGAGTGGAAAGAGAGGCAGCAGATGTTTCGTAAGTTCACGCTTCGAGTGCCGAGGCTTATTCTGGCGCTTGCTCTTATCCTCGGGGGTGCGATCTGCGTTTTTTTCCTTTGGAATGTACAACTTATTATAGCGGGGAAAAATCTCACGTCAATCGGCATCCTCCTGGCTGGATTGGTATTTTACACAGGGATCATTCTGATTATTTCGATGTTTCAAAGTGAGACTGTTCTTTCCATCGCATTGTTGCTGCCGTCGATGGTGGCAGTTGCTATTTTTGTATATGGCTTCATTGGTTGGTCTATTCGGGTCTCATTTACTGAGTGGAAAGGTCTTAACCCCGATTACACGTGGGCAGGATTGAAACAATATTATCTCCTTTTTCAAAATAATCCCCGTTTTGTGATCGATGTTCGCAATACGGCAATGTTCACTGTCGGTTTCATCTTGGGATGTCTCATTATTGGGTTGGGTTTGGCTATTTTACTGGATCAAAAACTCAAGGGGGAAGCGCTCTTTCGTGGTATTTTCTTGTTCCCCATGTCCATCTCATTTATTGCCTCGGGAGTTGTCTGGGGATGGCTGATGAATCCGTCTACTGGAAATCGCATCACCGGGATCAATCTTATTTTCCAAACACTTGGGCTAAAATCTCTTATCAGCCTCTGGCACTCCACGCCAATGCCGTGGGGGATGGCATTTACGGTGATCCCTGCAGTCTGGCAGCTATCGGGGTTTACCATGGCGCTCTATATGGGTGGTATGCGCAGTATTTCAGATGATCTGCGTGAGGCCGCACGCGTCGATGGGGCTAGTGAATTCCAGATTTACCGCTTTATTATTTTTCCAATGCTTCAGCCAGTTACGCTTAGCGCGGTGATCATACTGGGTCATATGTCATTAAAGATATTCGACCTGATCGTCGCCCTCGGCAATAAAGCGATTGGTCTGGATGTTCCGGGAATTTATATGTGGACTACTACTTTCGACGGTACCAATTACGCTCAAGGAGCAGCCATCGGCGTCCTGATGCTGGTCAGCGTGGCGATCCTGGTTGTGCCCTACTTGATTCAGAATATGCGCACGGAGACTCAACTATGACCCGTCGTATTCTGACCCATACTCTTTTATATATCATCTTGATCGCCCTGGCAGCTTTCTATCTTCTCCCCATTTATTTAATGCTGCTAACGAGTTTTAAGACAATAAGCCAGGTCGATCTAAAAACGATGTGGTCTTTGCCAATAAGTGGCCTGCACATTGAAAATTTTATTGCGGGTTATAAGCAGCTTGCCCCCAATATAAACAATAGCTTGATGATGGTAATTCCGGAGGCAATTCTTTCTTCACTCCTTGGATCGTTGAATGGCTATCTTCTTGCAAAATGGAAGTTTCGTGGCTCGAATCTTGTATTCTCATTAATCCTGTTTGGGATGTTCATCCCATATCAGAGTATCCTGATCCCGCTCGTAAAGTTCATGCAATCTATTAAACTGTACGGAGATATCCCCGGCCTGATTTTAGTGCACATAATTTACGGTATTCCAATTACCACCTTGATATTCAGAAACTACTACGCAGGGATCGAAACTGAACTTCTGGACGCAGGTAAAATTGACGGTGCCGGTCTGATGGGTTTGTACCGCTATATTATGTTTCCGCTCTCAGCCCCAAGCTTCGCTGTGGTCATAATTTGGCAGTTTACCCAGGCCTGGAATGAATTCCTCTTTGCGGTGATATTGACCAATCAGTCTCACTGGCCCGTGACAGTGGCCCTCAATAACCTGGCGGGTAGTCAACTTGTACAATGGAACGTATTAATGGCTGCAACTTTATTGGCTGCCCTGCCAACATTACTGGTTTATCTATTCCTGGGGCGTTATTTCTTGCGCGGATTAATGGCTGGAGCCTTAAAGGGGTAGCAGTTAGTCTCTCGATGAAAACCATAGATTTGGACCCGCCTTAATTCTTTGGGCAGGTCTTTAAAATAATAGATCGCTATTTTCCAAACTATATGAATGGATGAGGAAAACTCATGGAATATAGGAAACTTGGTAAAACCAACCTCCTCGTGAGTGAAATTGGTCATGGATTGTGGGGGATGGGTGATTGGACGGATGCCAATGACACGCAGTCGCTTGAAGCTTTGCAAAAGTCCCTTGATATGGGCTGTAATTTTTTTGATAGCGCTTGGTCATATGGAAAGGGGCATAGCGATAAATTGCTTGGGCAATTAATAAAAAATAACCCTCAAGCCAAAATCATTGCTGCAAGCAAGGTCCCTCCAAAAAACCAGAAATGGCCCGCTACATCCGGGGATAAATTAAAGGATGTTTTTCCACGTCAGCATGTGATTGAATATACTGAAAAGATTCTGGAAGGCATCGGAATCCCCAGTATAGATTTGCTCCAATTCCATGTTTGGGATGATTCTTGGTTTGACAACGATGAATGGAAGCAGACGATTTCCGATTTGAAATCAAAAAAACTTATCCGGTTTTTTGGCTTGAGCCTTAATCGCTGGGAACCGTGGAATGGCTTGAAAACGATTCAAACAGGATTAATTGATGCCGTTCAGGTTATATATAATATCTTTGATCAGGCTCCGCAAGATGAATTATTCCCATTCTGCCAAAAAATGAATGTTGGGGTAATCGCCAGGGTGCCCTTGGATGAAGGTGGTCTCTCCGGTAAATTGTCAATCGATACGCATTTCCCTGAAGCTGACTGGCGTTCAAGGTATTTTGGACCGGAAAACCTTGCCCCCACAGTTAAACGGGCGGATGCCTTAATAAGCTTGATGCCTGCAAATATGAGCCTGCCTGAAATGGCGCTGCGGTTTATTCTGGCAAATAACATTGTCAGTACCACAATAGTTGGCATGCGTACCTTAAATCACCTTCATGAGGATTTGAGAATAAGCGATGGAAGGGTATTACCTGAAGAATTGATTCTCAAACTGCGCGCACATAGATGGGATAGAAAAGTTGCCTCCTGGTCGGATTAATTAATAATTCATGGGTGCTAAGGCGGGTGCGGGGTGGTTATCCCCTGCACCTATTTTTTTCCTAACCCCACAATCCCAAGGAAATTTCCATGCATGCCAACCGGGTTAGAGGGTGGGGGGATGGGTAATACCGACTTTTTTCAGGCGCCTCGCACTTTTTCGCTGCTCCGAGAATCCCTCGAAATCCTCCAAAATACCACTTGACATAGAACGAGTGTTCGTATTATAATTAGCACAAATGTTTGGCTGGCATCATTAGAAAGGAAGGTTCAAATGGTCAGAACTCGCAGAGGTTTGACAGAACGCCATAAGAAAATAATCGAGTATCTCAATGAAAGGCTGAGTACGGGCTACCCTCCCTCCATCCGTGAAATCGGTGAGGCGGTTGGGATTACCTCCACCTCCGTCGTTACCTACTACTTAAAGCAGTTGACTGAGATGGGTCTTATCGAGCGCGACGCAAAATTCTCGCGCGCCGTCCGTCTCACGGATCCGGTCAGCAAGGATCTGTTGAAGATTCCCATCCTCGGTCCGATTGCCGCCGGTGAGCCCATGCTTGTCCCCGCCCCGGGTGCCAACTATCTCGGCATCGGCAACGAAATGGACGCAGTCGACGTAGCCCGCAGCCTGCTCCCTGTCGGTGAAAAGGGCAGTGAACTTTTCGCCCTCAAGGTCAAAGGCGAGTCGATGATCGACGCTATGATCAATGATGGTGACATCGTCATAATAAAGCCTGCTGTCAAGGCCAATAACGGTGAAATGGTCGCCATATGGCTGCCAAATCGTGACGAGACCACCCTTAAATATTTCTTCAAGGAAAAGGAGCACTACCGGCTCCAGCCTGCCAACCCCACCATGAAGCCGATCATGATCGACAAGGCTGAACCGCTTGAGATCAAGGGTAAAGTGGTGATGGTCATTCGTAATGTGGGCAGCGTCGCCTTGTAAAACCAGCGTCGGATTAAGTACTAAAAATAAAGCCTCCGCAGTTCTGCGGAGGCTTTTCGATTATTTCTGCTGACTCACCGGTTCCGGTGGGATCTTTTTCTGTAGCAGCACCTGCACCCCGTTTTGCGCCTGGTTGCTCAGGTGTTCTAGTTCGGTCTGCAGCCCCATTAAAGCGTCCAGGGCATACTGGTCTGCGCCCGACTTGATATTCTCGGCGTCCATTCGTGCCTGGTCGATGATCTGGCTGGCGCGCCTCTGTGCATCCTGTACGAGCACTTCTTTCTCCACCAGTGCATCGGCTTTGTCACGCGCCAGCTGTAGCGTTCGTGTGGCTTCTTCCTGTGCCTGCGCCATCATCCGGTCTTTTTGCGAAAAGACCTGCTGGGCTTTCTTTACCTCTTCAGGTACCGAGATTCTCATCTGGTCGATGAGGTCCAGGAACTTGTCTTCGTCCACGATCACGTTGTGTGTCAACGGGATGGGGCGGCTGGTATTAAAGAGTTCTTCCAGGCGGTCTATCAGGTGAAGAATATCCATCGTCTCCTCCGCAGGAACCAGGGCGGTCTGTTCTAATTATACTTTAATACCGAACGGACGTAACTGCTGGTCGCTCAGGTCTTTGACCTTGTTTTTGAGCGCCGCTTCCACGTGCGCTGGCACCATGCTCGATACGTCCCCGCCCAGGCTTGCGATCTCTCGCACGGTGGTGGACGAAAGGAAGGTGTGGTCCTCGTCGGTGATGAAGGCCACGCTTTCGATGTCCGGTGCCAGGCGGTGATTGGCCAGCGCCATGCGGAATTCAAATTCGAAATCCGAAAAGACCCGCAGGCCGCGCACGATCACCTGGGCGTTGATCTGCCGGCAGAACTCCACGGTCATGCCGCTGTAACCGGTGATGCTGATCTTCGGAATGCCCTTGAAGGCTTCCTTCACCAGCTCAATTCGTTCTTCCGGCAGGAACATCAAGCTCTTGAGCGGCCGGTCATATACCGCCACCACCAGTTCATCAAAGATGCGGACAGCCCGTTTGGCGATGTCGATATGTCCGAAATGGATCGGGTCGAAAGTTCCGGGGAAAAGTGCACGTATCATCCTAACTCATATCTCCTTTCCCGCTGCCCCAGAAGCGCCCAAGCGCTTCAGCCAGCAGGCTGTTTTCGGGATCTTTTAGATCGGGGTCACGCGCGAAAAGGGCCTGAGCTTCCGTGCGGGCTTTTTCGATTAATTTGATGTCGCTCAGGCTGGCCATCTTCAGGGTGGTTGCGTACCCTGCCTGCCGTGTTCCCAGGAATTCTCCGGGACCTCTTTGCTGAAGGTCGCGTTCCGCCAGGATAAAGCCGTCGTTGGTTTCAACCATCGCTTTCAGGCGTTCGTTCTCAGCGGCATCCTCGTGTTCGGGGATCAGCAGGCAAAACGACTGGGCTTCGCTGCGTCCCACCCGTCCGCGTAACTGGTGCAGTTGCGCCAGCCCGAAACGGTTCGCCCCTTCGATTAACATCACAGTGGCATTTGGCACGTCCACGCCCACTTCCACTACCGTGGTCGAGACGAGAATGTCGAATTGTTTCTCGCGAAATGCCAGCATTACCGCATCTTTTTCATCGCCCTTCATCCGTCCATGCAGTAGGCCCAGCTTCAGGTCCGGGAAGATTTCTTTTTGCAGATGTTCGTGTTCCTGGGTGGCAGCCAGCAGTTCACTTTTTTCGCTTTCTTCCACCAGCGGATAGATGATGAACGCCTGGTGCCCCTCATTCACCTGGCTTCGCACAATGGTATAAGCACGTTCCCGTTCCACCGGAGTCAGGATGTGCGTGGGGATGGTTTGGCGCCCGGGTGGCAACTCGTCCATCACCGAAAGGTCCAGGTCGCCGTACAGGGTCAGTGCCAGCGAACGTGGGATGGGTGTGGCAGTCATCACCAGCAGGTGCGGGTTGGTGCCCTTGGAACGCAGAGCCGCCCGCTGTTCCACTCCAAATCGGTGCTGCTCGTCCACCACCACGTACTGCAGGTCCGCGAATGTGACCGGGTCTTCGATCAGGGCATGAGTGCCGATCACGATTTTGATGACTCCGCTCGCCAGCCCAGCCCGGATGCCCTCTTTATCCCCAGCCGAAGTATCGCCCACCAGTAAGCGGATTTCATCTGGTTTGAGTGGTCCTTTTTCACCCGCCAGTACGTTTTTGAATGTGCGGTAGTGCTGATCTGCCAGGATGGACGTTGGCGCCATGATGGCAGCCTGCGCTCCTCCCTGGTTCACCATCGCAGCCGCCAGTGCCGCTACCACGGTTTTACCTGATCCCACGTCGCCTTGCAGCAGTCGGTTCATTGGCTTGCCGGATTTCAGGTCGGAGCGGATGTCATCCATCGATTTTTTCTGGGCAGTCGTCAGGGCAAAGGGCAGGGCAGCCAGTCGTGCTTCCATCCATGGTTCATCAACTTCAAATATTCGCCCTGGAGCTGACTGCCAGTCCCGCCGTTGTCGCAGCACCCCGGTTTGCAGGAAAAAGATCTCATCGAACGCCAGGCGCTGCCGTGCTGCCTGCAGCTTGGCATCTGAATCGGGAAAATGCGCCTGCAGTAGTGCCGTTCCCAAGTCTGGAAGGGTCGCTGACTGTCGGATGCGTTCGGGCAGGTGGTCGGTCAGTTTGGGCGCCCAATAGGTCACCACCTGCCTCATCAAGGTCCGCAGCCACTTTTGGGAAACGTTTGCAGTCAGCGCATAGATTGGTACGATCCGGTTGGTATGCAGGTTCTCCACTTCCACGGGTTCCCACTCCGGGCTTTTCATCACCAGGCGCCCCAGGTACTGGTCCACCTTGCCGGAAACTGAAAGCGCCTCGCCTACTTTTATTTGATTGACCAGCCAGGGCTTGTTGTACCAGGTCAGGCGCAATCCCCCTGTCCCGTCGTTGATCACGGCATCCACGATGGTCATTTTCCGCCCGTATGCCTGCCGTGAGGTGATTGATGTGACCTCGCCGATCACGGTCAGCACCTCGCCGTAGAATACTTCCCGGATGGGTTTGAGTTTGCTGTAATCCTCGTAGCGGCGTGGATAATTGTAGAGCATGTCTCCCAGGTTATTGAGTCCCAGGCGGGTCAGCATGGCAGCGTGCTTGGGTCCAACCCCAGCCAGGACGGTTAGCGACGCGTTCAGGGCGATCGGTCGTTTACTGGTCACGCCGCCCGGATGAGCTTCGGCGCGGCCTGGCATCGCCCCCTTTGGTCGTTGCGACCGGGTGGGGGCTCGGCTTGTAGCCGGTTCAATTTTTATGTTTTGAGCAGTCGACTCTGCTTCCGGGCCCGCTCCTGGCACCCCGCTTACCGGATTTTGTTCTGCATCAATCGTAACTAGTTCCCCCGCGGGCATCGGCACATTCGGAGGAGCTTCTGGTTCCGGTATGCCTTCTTCTTCGTTTTGTCCAACCTGTGCCTTTTCCTCCGCTTGGTTGGGTTGCGGTTTATCTGCTGCTGGTTCTGGCACTGTTTCCGCTGGTATTCTGGCTGGCTGTGACACCACAGGCACCAGTTGAGGCTCAATCTGCATCGCTTGCAGGTTTTCCACGACCGGTATTGTCTGAGACTCTACCTTCGCGGGTTGATGTTGTGCCAGGCTTGGGGCAGGCTGTTCATCGGGTTTTGTGGTTTGAGTTTGCACCGGGAAAGTTTCTGTAGGTGATTCACTTTCCGCAGATTGAGTCTGTCCCGCGCTTGGTGCCGGTTTTGGCTGCGGTTGCGAGGGCTGCATTTGCCCCATGGCAGGTTCACTTTGCGGGTGGACTTTGGCAGGTGCTGGAACGAACTTTGCGGGGGTGGTCTTCTTCGTCAACGCCGCTTCTGGCACTTTGTCCGATATTTGCCTCCATAGGGCTTTCAGGGATTCAAGCCGCTCCTCGGGGCTTCGCTCGGCATAGGCCTTTAATGTTGCCGCGGTTGCCTGGACGATCTCCTCCGGTAGCTTGTCATTGCGTGCCTCCCCTTCCCACAAATTCAGCACACTCGCTAACCCGCCGATCACAGCCTTATTCGTATACCCGTTTTCATGTTCAAGGCGGAAGAACTTCCGCAGTTTTTCAATGGAAGATTGCATGTGAATATTTTACCCTATTAACTGCCGCCAGCTTTTTGGGTGCTGTTGGCAATTTTCCATATAACGTCCTCCAGTAGGGGTGACCCATATGATCCCCGTTGTTGGAGAATGGGTGGCCCTTTTGCTTGCCAATGAAGCTAAAGTCGGGACGACCTTGGCGGTCGCCCTCTCGAACTTGACAAACTAGAACATATATTCTATAATCATTCTGTGGTAATCCTTTTTCGTTTTGAATAGATCCACATCTTCATCCGCACTTTAACAACCATATAGATGCTATTCGTCCCGCGACAATCACGCAATAAGTGACTTTTATTCGGAGCCATGCGCCATCCTCCGAAGTTTCCACATTAATTCGGGCAATTCACAAAATTCCTCTCCTGGTAACCCAATATTTGCGTACGGCAATTGATCCTCAGGATCAACCACCAAATCAATTCATTTCTATGGTTTTTGCTGCTCATATAATGAAAATCCTCTCGATAAGAATCGTGTTCCTACAGGAAAAGAATTGTTCCTCTTCACGCACACATCGGTGCGTGTGTTTGAGCCGCAAAAGGTTCCCCCATCACTATCCAGGTAAAACACCCTCTCCAAATACCGGTCTTGTATTTGGGGACTCGCCGAAGCGGCTTCGAGCTGCTATTCGCGACATTGTCCCCGAATGGGGAAGCACCCCCTTGGGGCGGCTGGTTCGGCGCCATGAGGCGCCGAATGGGGTAGGGTGGGGCGGTTCGTTGGGAATTTACAATTGGTTTCCTAACGAACAATTTCTTGGGTATTACCGATATTAAATGGGAACTTTCCAAAGGCATTTATTCGTTTTCGGTTTGTTTCGCGGAACGATCTCGCCAGCCTGGTATATGTATATGAAGGAACAACGAGATGTTTTCGTTCCTCGTTTGTTCCTCAGGAACAAATACTTTGCCGGGGAAGCAATATATCCGGGGGGACGCTGCGCCTGTTCTTTCCTCGCAAATTCACTCCTCTTTCGGGCTGGACAGATTCCCCCCCGTGCTGTAAAATAATGCGCCGTGAAATTGTTTAATTATTTGGAGGAATGTAGTGGCTAACATCAAGTCTCAGATCAAACGTAACCGCCAGAACGACAAGAAACGTCTGCGCAACCGTGTTTACCGCGGCGAAGCTCGCATCGCCGTTCGCACCGCCCGCACCAATTTCGATGAAGGCACTCCCGAATCGAAGGCTGCTCTTATGCAGGCCATTAGCACTCTCGACCGGGCTGCCGAACATGGCGTCATCCACAAGAATAACGCTGCCCGCCGGAAGAGCCGCTTGGTGAAAGCATTCGCCAAAATGGTCCCCGCTCCTGTCGAAGCTGCCCCCGCTGAAGGGGAACCAGTTGTTGCGGAGCCGGTTAAAACATCCTCCCCGAAGGGGAAAAAGGCTGCTCCTCGGAAAACCACCGCTCGCAAGGTGGAAGAACCCAAAACGGAAGTCGCTGAATCCATGGATGAATCCAAGGCCTCCTCTAAAGCGAAAAAGAGCGCCGCTGCCTCCTCCTCGAAGGACAAAAAAACCGAGGCTAAGAAATCAGCCGCCAGGACCACCGCTAAGAAAAAAACCGCCGCAACAAAAGAATCCTGAGTTCGCGGCTTGCAAAAACTATGTGCGGGAGCGCCCTGAACGAGGGGCCTCCCGTTTTTATTTTTTGCCGGTTATGGCAAATGATATAATTTCTGGCGCGAGGATTTATGTTTGAGACAGAACAAAACGCCATCGAAACCAGGATCCAGGCCTTCTGCAAGGAGAATGATATTCCCCTTGCCGCGCTTGAATGGAAACCTCTCCCATTTAGTGGGGAGTGGGGAATGTCCACTTCCTTTTTCTCGACCGCGGCCGCCGAGTCTCGCCTCGGTAAAAAAATCGGTGTCGCCACCCGTGCCCAGGAGATTGCCTCCCAGGTGAAGGCTCAGCTGAGTGACGTTCCCGGTATCCGCCGGGTTGAAGCCGTGATGGGGTATCTTAACCTGTATTACGACACGCAGGAATTCACCCGCCGTGTTGTCGATTCTGTCTTGGATAAAAAAGACCGTTTCGGCTCCGGACCTGCCACCGGTCAGCTCGTCATGATCGAGTTCTCCCAGCCCAACACCCACAAGGCATTCCATGTCGGGCACTTGCGTGGCACCATCCTGGGTGACGCCCTGTGCCGCATCCTTGAATTCGCCGGTAACGACATTGTCCGTGCCAACTATCCCGGTGATATGGGCATGCACGTGATCAAGTGGTTGTGGGGTTACTTGAAGTTTCACAACGGTGAGGAGCCTGCCACCGACATCACCCGCTGGATGGGGGAGGTCTACGCCGAAGCTGCCCACCGCATTGAACAGGATCCCACTTTCGAAGCGGAATTGCGCGCACTTTATGCCCGCTGGGATCAGCGTGACCCCGAGATTGTAGCCCTTTGGGAGCGGACCCGCGCCTGGTCGATGGAAGGTTTTCGCCAGATCTACGCCGCCCTCGACGTTCGCTTCGATGTTTATTATTTCAACAGCCAGGAAGAAAAGCCAGGCAAGGAAATGGTGGAGGATCTCGTCCGCCGCGGTATTGCCACCGATGACCGTCCCAATGGCGGGGCCGTGATCGTTAAAATTGACGAGGTTCTCGCCTTGAACAAAGACCAATACCGCACCGCTGTCGTTCTCCGTTCGGACGGCACCGCCCTATATGCGACCGAAGACTTGGCATTAACCTTGCACAAATTCCGCGATTACCCGCACCTGGCTAAATCCGTTTACGTAGTCGACGTGCGCCAAAGCCTGCATTTTACGCAGGTTTTCAAGATCCTGGAAATTGCCGGGTACACCCAGGCCCAGAAATGCAGCCACGTACCTTATGAACTGGTCACTCTTCCCGGGAATGTCGTCGTCTCCTCCCGCGAAGGCACGGTGGTCCTGCTGGAAGATTTATTGCGTGAGGCCACCTCCCGAGCCCGGGAGGAAGCGAAAAAGAAGAACCCTAATCTCACCGCGGATCAGCTCGATAGCGTGTCGAAGGCCGTCGGGTTGGGAGCCTTAAAGTACCCCATTCTTGCTCGAGAAAATACGAAAATGGTCACCTTCGACTGGCAGACCGCTTTGGATTTCAATGGGCAGGCCGCACCCTACATTCAGTACGCTCATGTCCGCTGCAATTCCATCCTGAAGAAAGCGGGCGTCGATCCTGCGAACCTGCCGCATTCACAGTTTGCCAATTCCCTCGAACCCGCCGAAGTGGAATTGATTGACTGGCTCTCACGCTTCCCTGCTGAAGTTCAGCGCTCGGCAGCCGAATACAAGCCGCTCGTGATTGCCAGCATCGCTTATGATATTGCCAGGGCATTTGCGGGTTTCTATGATGCCTGTCCTGTTGTGCAGGCTGCTCCCGATGTCCGCGATGCACGCTTGCGCCTGGTCGCCGCGGTGAAAATTGTCCTTGCCAACGCTTTATCTCTCTTGGGCATTACCGCTCCCGATGTGATGTAGCCTCATCCCCGGTGTCCCGCTTCCCAGCGTCGCGTTTCACCGCTTGCCCCTTTATGAAGTGATTGACACTGGAATCCTAAATTAAGGAGAATCTATGCCAACTCGAACACTCATCATGGGCGCCGCCGGGCGCGACTTCCACAATTTCAATGTCTATTTCCGCGATAACCAGGACTATGAAGTGGTGGCTTTCACTGCAACCCAGATCCCCGACATAGAGGGTCGCACGTATCCGCCTCAGCTTGCTGGGAAACTGTATCCAAAAGGTATTCCCATCTTTGCCGAGACCGATTTGCTCAAGTTGATCAAAAAATACAAGGTCGAACAGGTCATTTTCGCCTATTCGGATGTCCCCCATGAAATGGTCATGCATAAAGCCTCGATGGTTCTGGCTGCCGGTGCTGATTTCCGCCTGATGGGCGAGCATTCCACTCAGGTCAAATCCACCAAGCCGGTCATCTCTATTTGCGCTGTGCGCACCGGATCAGGCAAGAGCCAGACCACCCGACGTGTTTCCCTCATCCTTCGCGATATGGGCTACAAGGTTGCCGCCATCCGCCACCCCATGCCCTATGGCGACCTGGTTAAGCAGGAAGTCCAGCGCTACGCCACCTATAAGGATCTTGACAGGTATGACACCACTATCGAGGAGCGCGAAGAGTACGAGCCTCACATCGATAACGGCGTCATCGTATATGCCGGCGTGGATTATACAAAGATCCTGCGCGCCGCTGAAAAGGAAGTCGACATCATTCTATGGGATGGTGGTAATAACGATTTCTCATTCTACGTCTCGGACCTGAAGATCGTGGTGGCTGACCCGCACCGCCCCGGTCACGAGAGCACTTATCACCCCGGTGAAATGAATGCTCGCAACGCCGATGTCATCGTCATCAACAAGGTGGATACCGCTGACCCTCAGGCAGTTATCAGGGTCCGCGAAAACCTGCGCATGCTGAACCCGGGTGCCACCGTTATCGAAGCTGCTTCCCCGCTCTTTGTGGACGACCCCGCCGCGATTTTTGGGAAACGCGTGCTGGTTATCGAAGATGGTCCTACTCTTACCCACGGGGAAATGGCTTACGGTGCCGGTTTCGTCGCTGCCAAACGCTTCGGCGCTAAGGAAATCGTGGACCCGCGTCCGTTCGCAGTCCGTTCAATTGCTGCCACTTTCCAAAAATATCCGAAGACAGGTCCCATCTTGCCAGCCATGGGGTATGGTGCCGCCCAGATGAAAGATCTGGAAGCCACCATCCGCAAGGCAGACGTGGACTTGGTCATCATCGGGACGCCCATCGACCTGACCCGGGTGATCACCATTTCAAAACCCCATCAACGCGTTCGCTATGAGCTCCAGGAGATTGGTAAGCCTACCCTGGAAGATATCCTTATGGCAAAGTTTGGGAAAAAGAGTAAGAAAAAATAATAGAAAAGGGATAAAGACCGGGTTTATCGCATAAACCTGGTCTTTTTGTTACAATAGAACTATGTTTATTGATCAGGCTGAGATACTTGTACAATCCGGAAGGGGGGGGGATGGCATGGTCCATTTCCACCGGGAGAAATACGTTCCGCGCGGCGGACCTGACGGGGGGGACGGCGGGCGCGGCGGGAGCGTCATCCTTGAGGTCCGCCCCACACTTAACACCCTGGCAGCTTTTCGCCATACCACAAGCTACACTGCTGAGGATGGTAAGGGTGGCGGGACCAATAACAAATCTGGAAAATCTGCTGGCGATCTGATGGTTCTTGTTCCACCCGGGACGGTTGTATATGACGCAGCGACCGGTAACCTCATTGGTGATTTGACAGCACCCGACCAACGCTTGCTGGTATGCAAGGGTGGTCGCGGCGGGCGTGGCAACCCCCATTTCAAAAGCTCGATAAACCAGATTCCTCGAACGGCTGAACGTGGTGAACCCGGCGAAGAAAAACGTCTGCGTTTCGAACTTAAACTGATTGCCGATATTGGCATCGTCGGGGTGCCAAACGCTGGCAAATCCACCCTCCTATCGGTTTTGACCAACGCTAGACCCAAAATAGCTTCCTACCCCTTCACCACCCTTGAACCCAACCTCGGCGTGGCTGAAGTGGATGCGGAGACGAATGTTGTGCTTGCCGACATCCCTGGCTTGGTGGAAGGCGCAGCACAGGGAGTTGGGCTGGGACATGACTTCCTGCGCCATATTCAGCGTACTCGCGTGTTGATCCATCTCCTGGATGGGCTATCTGACGACCCGCTTGAAGATTTCGCGCAGACCAACACCGAATTGGGTCTGTTTGATCCGAACCTTGCAAAGAAGCCGCAGATTGTGGCCTTGAATAAAATAGACCAGCCTGAGGTCCAGGAACGCTGGCCGAAAATAAAAAAAGAACTCAAAAAGCGCGGCTTTCCATCTATGGCAATCTCCGCTCTGGCTCGTACCGATATTCGCGAATTGCTGCTCAAAGCCGCTGGCACTCTGGCAGAAACACCTCCTCTGGAAGAAGTCGAACCTCCCATGCCGGTGTACCGTCCAGTCGAAGATCCGCGCGCCTTCACCATCCTGCGCGAACCGGACGGATATCGTGTTAAATCAGTCTCGATCGAGCGCGCCGCCGAAATGACTCCCTGGGACCAGACTGGTTCGGTGCGCCGCTTCCAAAAATTAATGGAACGTCTCGGTGTGGATAAGGCTTTGCGGGAAGCTGGTGCCCAGGAAGGGGATACGGTCTATATTGGGGAGTATGAGCTGGAGTACCAGGAATAAATAATCTGGGCGACAATGCAGGTCGCCCTGATTGCTTATTATTTGTAATCACGAGTAAAAGGTGGATATGATACCTTCCTGAAGATTGGACTGATTGATTAGGAGGTTTTCATGAAAAATAATCTTCGTCAAATAGCTGTAATTGTCGTCGTCCTTGCCACACTTATCATCAATATTCTGGCTGATGCACTCCCGCTCAATGGGTTAAATACCGGAAAGATTTCAGATTCATTCCATGTTTATTTTGTTCCCGCCGGGTATGTTTTTGCCATCTGGGGTCTGATTTACATCGGTTTATTGACATATGCTATCTTCCAGGCACTACCAGCGCAGAAAGAAAACCCGCGGTTGCTAGCCACCGGTTGGTGGGTCGTTCTCGGTTGTTTAGCTAATAGTATGTGGATCTTTCTTTGGCATTACGAATTATTCACTGGAACGTTGGCAGCTATGCTGGTTCTGCTGGCTTCTCTCATCGCTACCTACATCCGGTTAAACACCAGACAGGCTAAGGTATCGACTTCTGAGACCTGGCTGGTACGTGTCCCATTCAGCATTTATCTGGGGTGGATTACTGTAGCGACCATAGCAAATGTGACCGACGTATTGTCTTATCTCAAGTGGAACCAGTTCGGTCACAGCGATGGGACCTGGATGCTTATAATTTTATTCGCTGTGGTGGTCTTAGCTGGTTTGATGAGTTTCACTCGACGTGACATTGCATATGCTGCAGTAATCCTGTGGGCTTTGGCTGGCATCGGCGTTAAGTTTCCTCAGCAAGGAATGGTCACTATTGGTGTCTGGATTGCCTTCGGACTTGTTGCTGTGACCTTTGGAGTTGCAATGCTAATAAAGAGGAAGACTGTCCAAGGATGAAGTGGCGCAGGTTTTTACGCGGGCTCGGAATTACCGCGATGATTTTCGTTCTCTTGGTATTGATCGGCCCATTCCTGGTCCCTGTGCCCCCGATGACCAACACCGTACCCCCGGAACAATTGGCTGATCCGGATAGCCGATTTATTCAAATAAATGGTTTGATTCTTCACGTCAAGACTAACGGCCAGGGCGAACCGGTATTTGTTCTATTACATGGCTTTGGAGCCAGCCTTTTTTCGTGGCATGCGGTCATGGAGCCATTTGGTCAATATGGGACGGTTATCGCTTATGACCGGCCGGCTTTTGGTCTCACAGAACGACCCATGTCTTGGTCGGGAGAGAATCCATATAGTTCACAAGCCAATGTGGATCTTTTACTCGGCTTGCTTGACCAATTCAAGGTGCAGAAAGCCATTCTTGTGGGCAATTCGGCTGGAGGAACAGTTTCAATGCAGTTCACTCTCCAGCATCCAGACCGTGTACAGGCACTCATTTTGGTCGACCCTGCAGTATTTGAAGGAGGGGGCGGGCCTTCCTGGTTGCGTCCCTTCTATCACACCCCTGAAATGAACCATCTTGGTCCGCTAATTGTTCGTTCCATCGAGAGTAGCGGCATCGATCTCATTAAAATAGCATGGTATGACCCATCAAAAATTACTCCAGAGACGATGAATGGGTATACCAAGCCGTTAAAAGCTGATAACTGGGACCGTGCCTTGTGGTATTTCACTGCAGCCAGCCAGCCCTCTGGTCTGCCAGAACACCTAAAGGATTTCACCCTTCCGGTACTGGTAATCACAGGTGCTTCCGATAAAATCGTTCCTACGGCAGACTCGATCCGGTTGTCAGGTGAACTTCCTAATGCCAAGCTGAACATTATTCCCCAGGCTGGACATGTGCCGCACGAAGAACAACCGATAATCTTCATGCAAGCTGTGGGTGAATTCCTAAAGACCCTTTCTCCATAATTGCACGAACCATGCCTTCCCTGCCTGAATTCGCTGGTTTCGGAGATTGAGAAAATAGTGCGAAAATTATGGGAATACACTTAAATTTGGATCCATCCAAAAACCCCCACCACGGTTGGTAGTCTCGAAAGATCCGGATTATTTCAGAGCAAGGCGACTTATACTTTGCTCATGTATTCTGCGACACCGGGAAAATACGGATTAAAACTTAATAGGGGCGGCCGAAGGGTCGCCCCTGTTAATCTTTCGGGGGGAGGCGTTTTGCTATTTGCGGTTGCGTAGGAAAGTCGGGATGTCGAGATCCTCGGTATTAAACGTTTGTGGGCGGAACTCTGCAATCGACTGACCGGTTTGTGCATCCACGCTGACGGATTCGAGCTGGCGGCTGGAAGATTTGCCATCCATGCTGTGGGCGGCTGGATGGGTGATGCGCCTCGGCATGCCGGTGCGTTCGAATCCGGTGGCAATAACCGTCACGCGGATTTCATCGGCTAAATCTGGGTCGATTACTGCGCCGAAGATCATGTTAACATCAGGGTGTGCTGTCTCACGGATCAATGCAGCAGCCTGGTTGACCTCGAACAAGGTCAAACTTGGACCACCTGTGACGTTGAAGAGGACACCCTTGGCTCCGTCGATCGTAATATCGAGAAGTTGGCTCGAAATGGCCTGTTCTGCAGCGATGCGGGCGCGGTCTTCGCCTGAGGCTTTGCCTACTGCCATCAAGGCAGCACCGCCCTCGGACATGATGGCGCGCACATCCGCGAAATCCAGGTTGATCAAACCAGGCACGGTGATCAGCTCGGAAATGCCTTGAATGCCCTGGCGTAGTACATCATCCGCCATCTTGAAGGAATCATTCAAGCTGGCGCGCTTGTCCATGATTTGGAGCAACCGGTCATTGGGTATGACAATGAGTGTGTCGGTATGTTCCTTGAGCTTTGTCATACCGTTTTCGCAGGATTGCATCCTGCGGTTGCCCTCGAAGGTGAAGGGACGGGTGACCACGCCAATGGTCAATGCACCCACTTCCCTGCAGATCTGGGCCACGATCGGGGCTGCACCAGTTCCGGTCCCGCCGCCCAGTCCGGCCGTGATGAAGACCATGTCCGCGCCTTTCATGGCGTTGTAAAGGTCCTCGGCAGATTCCTCAGCGGACTTGCGCCCGACTTCGGGGTCGCCGCCTGCGCCGAGGCCGCGTGTCAGCTTGTTGCCGATGCGTACCCGGGTCGGAGCTTTCGCCAGCATCAGAGCCTGGGCGTCCGTGTTGATCGCCACGAACTCCACTCCCTGGATGCCTTCCTCGATCATTCGGTTTACGGCGTTACTGCCACCGCCGCCCACCCCAACGACCTTGATTCGGGCGAATGTTTCTATTGAATTCTTTTTTGCGTCCATGTTACTGCCTCCTGAAAGATAAAATGGGTTACGTTTCTCGGTCAAGGAAAAGGTTATATCGTTATTTCTGTGGATCTCCCGGGAGTAACCTTTTGAGCCAGTCCTTGACCGGATCCAGGTTCAATTGGCTATCTCGCTTCCCGCCGCGTGGTTTGTGTCCATGGGCGGGGGAAAGGTCGTCTTCTGTCAACGCCGCGGCCCAGTGTAGCAGGCCAACGCTGGTGGAATATGCTGGGCTTTTCAACTGGTCGACAAGACCGATCAGGTTTTCCGGCTGGGCTGTTCGGACTGGAAGTCCGAAAACTTTTGAGGCCAGTTGGCGAATACCTGGCAGGGCACTGGTGCCTCCAGTTAAGACGATACCTGCCGGCAGAAGTCCGTCGTACCCTGAACGCTTGATTTCTTGCAATGTCAAGGTAAAAATTTCTTCAACTCTGGCTTCAATAATGTGGGCCATATCCTGGCGGCTGATCTTAACCGGTTGGTCTTCTCCGAATGTGTGTACCATGAATGTGTCTTCTGGTCCTACCTCGGATTTCATAGCGTAGCCGTATTTTTTCTTGATTTCCTCAGCCTGGGTTAACGGTAGTCGAAGGCCGGTTGCAATATCGTTGGTGATGTGGTTGCCGCCCACTGCCAGTACCATCGTATGCCAGACATGACCATCAACATACAATGCCAGGTCGGTAGTTCCACCGCCGATGTCGCACACTGCAACGCCCATCTGGCGCTCAGTATCTGTTAAAACCACATCACCGGAAGCCAGCGGGTTCAGGACAAATTGGAGGACTTCTACACCGGCAGCATTAACACATTGGCGAAGGTTTTCGACGGTCGCCTGGCTTGCTGTGATGATGTGGGCTTCCACTTCAAGCCGGAACCCGCGCATCCCGATCGGCATGGATATACCATCCTGTCCATCCACGGTAAAACCGCGTTGAATGATGTGGATGATTTCTCTGTTATGTGGGATGGCGACTGCCCGGGCAGCTTCCAGGGCGCGTGCCACGTCTATCTCGTCGATCAATTCATCGGAGACTCCCGCCACGCCCCTGGAGTTTATTGAAGAGACGTGCGCGCCGGCCAGGCTGACCATCGCACCGGTGATCTCGACGCCGGAAGTCTGTTCAGCCACTCCAACCGATTTCGTGATTGCCTGCGCGGCGGTTGCCAGATCCACAATCACACCCTTTTTGATCCCTGCTGAGGGTTCAATGCCTACGCCCAGGATGCGGATGGCTTCTTTCTCGATCCGCCCTACCAGCGTGCAGACTTTGGTCGTACCAACGTCAATCCCAACGACAATTTCGTCCATAGGGTCCTTGGGCTACTTATAGAATGGTGCGTTCAGATATTCCACGCTGATAAGCGTGGGCTGAATGCCCTGAAGGGTGAGAGTATCAACAATTGCCTGGTAAACTTTCATTTTCAAAGAAATGTCCTTGGCATCCTGACCGAAATAAACGCTCCAACCGCGCGGGTCCTGCCAGCCCATCCCATATACAGGGTCGAACATCATCGGCATCCCTGCAGGCACTTCGACAGCCAGTATGGACATGGCATGAACCAATTCTGGAGTGATGAATTTTTGTGCATACAGTGGAAGCGTTGTATCCAGAGGAACGTTTGCAGGGGCACCGGTCGCAGCTACCTGGACCAACCCTTGAACCTCGCCGCGCGGCGTGAACGCCACTCCGTTGGCATCGATCCAGGTGACTACACCGTTTTGATACCAGGCCAGTACTGGTGTCCTTTCAACGACGCTCACTGAGATATGGTTGAGGAAACCTACCTGCACTTTAACTGATGCCAGGTCAGGGTATGCTGTGTGCAGGTTTGCTTCGATTTGCGCTGGGACTGCGTCAAAAATGGGTTTGCCGATCATTCCCAGCACGGCGTTGATTTCCGCCGCCCCAATCCGCTGATTCCCTACTACATCAGCTCCCTTGACTGCAAAAGGCGATGCGGTCCACATGGTCAGGAGCATGAACCCGAGGAGCAGGGTCAATCCCGCAGAAACCCAGCGCGGACCTAGCTGTGGAATATTCAGGATTGGAGCGTGGACCTTCGTGCGACCCAGTGAAAAGGCAATAGCGTAGCCATTACGAGTCTTGGTTTTTGATGTTCGGGTGGTTTGCTGGCGTGATACCAGGCGCGGTTTGGCTGGTAAATACACCGAGTCTTGGTGGTACGTCTTTCGTGGGGATTTCACCGCCTTATGAGGAATGTGTACCAGGGGCGCTTTAGTGTTGCGGCGTTGGCGGATAAAATCAGCACGGCGGGTTTTTTGCAGGGTGGTCATGGTAATCTCCGGAAGTTGCGCTCAGTATTGTCTCGGTCATTTTTTCGCTCGATGGCCAATTCGACCAGGCGATCCACTAGTTGGGGAAAAGAAAGTCCGCTGGCTTCCCAGAGCTTGGGGTACATGCTGATGCTGGTAAAACCAGGGATGGTATTTATTTCGTTCAGGTAAATATCGTCGGTGCCCTTTTCGACAAAGAAATCCACACGGGCCATCCCAGCGCAATCGATGGCTTTGTAGGCAGTAATTGCCATTTGTTGGATATTTTCAGAAATCCTGGCAGGGAGCGGGGCTGGGATACGTAGACCGGATGTTCCGTCGATATACTTTGATTCATAAGAGTAGAACTCACGGCTGGGAAGCACTTCACCTGGAACTGAAGCCATTGGAACATCGTTCCCCAACACGGAGACTTCGATCTCGCGGGCATTCACTCCGCGCTCAATCAAAACCCGGCGGTCATAGATCGCGGCTTCCATCAATCCTTCTCCAAGGTCGGCCTTGTTGTTGCACTTGGTGATACCTACTGATGAACCCAGGTTGGCGGGTTTGACGAAAAGCGGATAAGGTCCCACTGCTTCTGCCTGGTTGATGACATTCTCAATATTCTTATGAATTTCGCCTCGCAGGACGATAACAGATGGAGTGGTCGGAATGTTGTTGGCTCGCATCACATCCTTAAAAATACCTTTGTCCATACCGACTGCTGAACCGGTCACACCTGCACCCACATACGCCAGGTCTGCCAGTTCGAGCAGCCCTTGGATTGTGCCATCTTCGCCAAATGTGCCGTGCAGAACGGGGAATACCACGTCCACATTTGTAACTGGGAAAAGACTCGGGGTGGATTTGATATTTTGGATTTCCCAGATGCGGTTGTGATATTGATCAGGTATGATGACAACTTGATTGAGGTCTTTATTTTCTATCTGATCTTTACTCATTTCTTCCAGGATATTTTCACCAGTCAACCAGACGCCGTCTTTGGAAATCCCGATTTGCGTGATCTCATACTTATCCGGATCGAGGGCGGAAACCACTGATTTGGCTGACATGAGCGAGACCTCATGTTCGCCGGATCGACCGCCAAATAGCACCGCTATCCGAAGTTTTTTATCCATTCTTACCACTCGCCAATTAATTCCACTTCAAGTTCGAGAGATACGCCAAATTTCTCTGAAACGGTATTTTTTGCCAAATTGATCAGAGCCTTCATATCTTCTGCGCGGGCTTGTCCGTGGTTGATAAAATAATTCGCGTGCTGGTTACTGATCTCGGCAGGACCCACACTGCTGCCTTTGAGACCGGCAGCTTCAATCAAACGGCCTGCTTTCTCGCCAGGGGGGTTCTTAAACATCGAACCCATGCTCGCGCCTTGTGGTTGGGTTTCTCTGCGTTGTTCCGAAAATTGTTCCATCTTCGTTCTAATGGCTTGCTCCTCACCTTTACGAAGCGCCAGGATCGCGGAAAGGATGATTACGGGAGGATGTTCGCGTTTGAGTACACTGGTTCGATACCCATATTCCATCTTCTCAACGGTCCAGGTCTGGCGGCCATTTTGCCGATGGACGAGTTCCAGCGAGATCAGGCTTCCGGCGATATCTCCGTCGAACGCTCCCGCGTTCCCATAAATTGCTCCTCCAAGGGACCCGGGAAGGCTTGCTGCCCACTCCAATCCTGCTAGTCCCAACCGTGCTGCCCTTTGGGTAATATCGTTGGGAGTCACTCCCGATTCAGCTTGGACGGTGGGCGGTTCAGCTTGAGAGTTGAAATTCACTTTCCTTGCCCGGTTGATGATCACCACACCTCGCACGCCCTTGTCGCTGACAAGCACATTTGAACCGCCGCCAAGGATGGAGAAAGGTAAATCCAGTTTCCACAACTTATCCGCTGCAATTGCAAGCTCATCCGCTGAGTGGACGAATACGATGACATCAGCTGGTCCCCCGATGCGCGCCGCAGTATAGCTGGAGAGGGGGATATTCTCTTGCATGTGGTCGCCAAAGGTGGAGCGTAAGTCGGATAATGTGGATGGTTTCATCAAATCAGCCTTGGGATTCCTTCAAACGTGCCAGGACCTCGGTGCTAATTTGGTCTGCATTTCCAGCAGAAAGCACAAGCAAAGCATCTCCCGGGCGCAAATTTCTAATGAGATAATTGCTGACGTCAGAAAGGTCGGCTATAAAGTGTCCCTGTCGGGGCATGGACTCAACAACCTGCTTGGATGAAAAGTTTTGTTTTGGTTCGCGTGCAGCATAGATCTCGGTGACAATAACCTCGTCAGCATCGGTGAATGCGGTAGAAAACTCGTTGAGCAACGCTCGCGTGCGCGAATAGGTGTGTGGTTGCCACACAGCCCAGATGCGGCGGGATGGATACCGAACTCGTGCGGCAGCCAGGGTTGCTTTGATTTCGGTGGGATGATGTGCATAGTCGTCAATGATTACAATCCCATTTGATTCGCCCCGCACTTCGAATCTTCTTCCGGTTCCGGTAAATTGAGCTAGTGCCCATGCAGCATCTGCCAGGGGCAATCCAAGTACTTGGGTCACGGTCAATGCCGCCAGTGCGTTGCAGACGTTATGTTTTCCTGGCACTTGTAGTTCTACTTCTTCCACGTTACCAAGCACGGTTGCACTGAACGAGTATCCGCCTTTTTCGTTGCGTACCAGGGCGTTGGTATAAACGTTTAATGGTTTGACTTTCCCGGAGGTTTCTGAAATACCGTATGAGAATACAGTCTTGCCAAGTTTATTGGCTTGTTCCATCAGGTCACACGCCCCTTGATCATCAGCAAATGCAACCAGGGTCCCATTTGTGGAAAGATGATACATGAATTCGACGAAGGCGGCTTGATAATCTGCGGGGGTGGGGTAGCAGTCGGGATGATCGTATTCTATATTGGTAACCACTTCGATTCTCGGTCTTAGGCCCAGGAACATTCGATCATATTCATCCGCTTCTATAACAAAGGCGCTGCCTTTTCCTGCCCGTGCATTAACCCCCAGGTTTGCCAGTACGCCTCCGGAAATGAAAGAAGGGTCCTGGCCAAGGGCAGAGAGCATCCATGCAATCATGGAAGTGGTGGTTGTCTTTCCGTGCGTTCCGGCGACGGCGATGCCGGTCTTACCATCCATTAGGGTTCCAATAAAATCAGCTCGCTTTAATACTGGGATCCTCTGGGCACGTGCAGCCATCACCTCTGGGTTGTCATCCTGGATGGCTGACGAGCGTACTACCAGGTCGGCATCGTGTACGTTTTCGGAGCGGTGACCGATACTGATGGTCGCTCCCGCAGTTTGGAGATCACGCGTGAACGTACTTTCAGCGCGGTCGGATCCGCTTACCGTGTGCCCCATTTCGAGGAGCACGCGGGCAATTGCCGAAAGTCCAGTACCGCCGATGCCGATCAGATGGATGCGAGTCATAATTAAATAAACACCACGATTACAAAAATGAACGAAATTACTACGGCAAAATAAATGCCGGGGATACCGAGAAGGTTGGGCGGCATGTAATGGAGCATTGCCTCAGCCGCCTTTGCAAAATCTCCAGTTGGAGCCGTAATTACCTGGGTGAAAGGATAGGCGGCATCTGCCATGTAATACCAGATGGTTCCAGCAATCATGTAACCATTAAAGGCCCCGATGACGACTCCCAGGATGATATCTTGCAGTTTCTCGCGGTTCATCTTCGGAGCAAAACGAGGGATGTTGGGAGTCTGGTAGCCAAAGAAAACCAGCATACCCAGGATAATGGCACGCAACCAGAAGAATAGGACCTGGTTGTCTTTTTGCAGAACATCGCGAATGAATGGGACATAATTTGATAGCAGGGTGGTAAATGTCATCGCCAGGATGACGCTGAATGAGACCATTAATTCTTTGGCCCAACCTCGCATCCCGCCGATAATGCTGAATAAGACAACGTACATCCAGAAGACGAAGGGCAGGCTCATCATAGTTTCAGCTCCTCTCCTGGCAAAGTGCGAATAATTGGTTGGCGATTTCTGAGGCAGCTTCCGGGCGGGAAAGGCGTTGCATGGCATTCCGCATGGAAGCTAACTTAATCGGTTGGCCAAGTAAATCGCTCACTACCAAAACGATCTGGTCAGACAGTTTGTCATCTTCCAGCATGATTGCCGCGCCTTGTTGGACAAGCGTATCCGCGTTTACTTTTTGATATCGCCAGGCGTATGGATAGGGCACAAGCACTGCTGGCAGCCCAAAGAGTGGGTATTCGCCAAGAGCGGAGGCACCTGCACGTGAGATCACCAGGTCTGCAGCGGCAAGCGCAGCGCCCATCTCGTCGTGTAAATAGGGGAATACGTGGTAACGATTGGACTGGACACCGGTGATTTCTTTCGCTCGGGCTTCCACCCTCGACCAATCGAGTTCTCCGGAGATATGGACGATCTGGACTCGTTCCAGAAGGGTAGGCAGGTTTCCGAGGACAGCCTCGTTGATCGAGCGTGCGCCTTTGCTTCCGCCGAAAACAAGCAATACTGGCAGGTCTTCGCTCAGACCTAGAGTTCGGCGACCAGCGGACCGCGTCCACTTTGCAAGTTCGGGGCGGGTAGGGTAACCGGTTAATACCAGGCGATCCGGGTGCTTAAAATATCGGAATGAGTCCGGGGAGGTAACAGCAATTTTATCTGCAAAACGAGCCAAGGTCTTCAGCGCCAGTGCTGGTTCAATATCGGGGACGTATAGAACCATTGGAACCCGTTTCCCGGCCATGGCAATGGGGACGGCTACGTAACCGCCGGTAAAGAACATAACATCTGGATTAAACTCGTCCAGGATTCGTCGAGACGCAAAAAAACCACGCACTAACCGGATGATGTTTCCTGGCAGCGATTTCAGGCCCACACCGTGGATTCCGGCGGCTGGGATGGTCTTAAACGGCACATTCGCCCGTGCTACCAATTGGGCTTCCATGCCGCCTTCTCCACCCACCCAGAGAACCTCGGCTTTATTTTGCATGGTTTGCAGGACGGCGAGTGCGGGGTACACTCCGCCTCCGGTCCCTCCCGCGCAGATCAATAGACGCACTGTATGTTTTCCTTTCTTCACCGGCAGGAGCTGCCCGTCCGGATTGACGGGAGATATTTAGCAAAATCCCAATGGCTGCCAGAGTTGAGAGCAGGTTCGAACCGCCTGCGCTGACAAAGGGCAGGGCGTTTCCGGCAAATGGTAACAGTCCAACCATGACAGCCATGTTTAATACGGCTTCGAAAGTGATCCATAAGGTCAACCCCGCAGCCATTACAGACCCAAGGGAGTCTGGTGCCTTACTCGCGATCTTCATTCCGCGCCACGCAAGGACGGCATAAAGGCTGATCAATCCAGCCGCACCCACCAGACCCAGTTCCTCAACGATCACAGCAAAAATACTGTCAGTGGCGGAAAATGGCAGGCCGATCAATTTGGTTGTTGCCTGTCCAATTCCAACGCCGAATAATTTTCCCTTAAAAATGGCTTCCAGGGACCATAAAACATGGTCGCTGGATTGCAATGGGTCTTTTAATCCCGCGATATAAGAACCAATTCGAGCTCTACCGGTGGAACTGAATTGCACCACCAGCCACCCGGCAGCCAGGGCGACAACACTGAACACGATAATCTGTCGCATTTCCCCGCCGGCCAGGAAGAATAATAACCACCCCAGAATGAATATCGTCACTGCAGCGCTTAAGTCGGGTTGGAGGAAGATCAAACCGCCAATTGAACCCAGGATGAATGCCAGCGGGATCAACCCAAGTTGAAAATCATGCATATGTTCGCGTTTGCTGTATAACCAGACGGATAAATAAATTATGGTGGCTATTTTTGCTAATTCAGACGGTTGCACTGAACCGCCAAAGAAAGTTCGTACGGCGTTATTACGGACCTCGTTATTGATGAGTACGGCAACCAGTAGAATGACAGTCGTGGCCATTAACGGAATGGCGATCTTTTGCCAGAGATGGTAATCAACGCGGGAAAGGATGAATGCAGTCACTGTTCCGATAGCCATCCACAACAATTGTTTGTTGAATATATAGGTCGCCGATCCATAAGTCTGGAGGGAAAAATCGGTACCGGCTGAGTAAAGCATCAGCAAGCCGAAAATGCCCAGTGCGATGATGACAGCCACCAGGATTAAGTCACCGTTGCCATCGCGGGCACGTTTTGACATTGCGACCGCTGGCCGCGAGGAATGTTTTACGAAAGTCCCGATACCCATTTTCTAAATGCCTCACCACGTTCTTCGAAGTCATTGAATTGATCAAAACTGGTACCACCTGGGGAAAGCAGGATCACATCGCCGGGTTTACATAAATGTGCTGCTGCCTGAACTGCCTCGTCAAGATTTTTGCAGCGTTCAACTGTTTTTTGAACCGGACCGTGGGCTTTGTTCAGTGCAGCTGCGATTTTATCCGCTGCTTCTCCGAAAAGAACCACCTGCTCAACCCGTTCGTGAACTAATTTTGCGAGATCGTCCCAGGGGAGGTCCTTATCGCGACCGCCCAGGAGCAGAATGATCGGTTCGGAGAACGAACGGATCGCAGCCATGGTACGTTCCGGAGCTGTCGCGATTGAGTCGTTGTACCAGTTGGCACCTTTCCATTCCCGGACAAATTCCAGCCGGTGCGCAACGCCTCGGAAATCTTTTACAGCTTTCAGCATGGCTCCCAGGGGCACCCCGGTGGCATACCCGATGGCAAAGGCTGCCAGCACATTTAATACATTGTGTTCTCCACGTAATAGAATCTGATCGCGATGGAGCAGGGGGGTATCCGACCCATGTTTTCGATAGATTAGTTCGCCTTCTGATATTAAGGTGCCATCCTGGTTGTTAGGGATGTTTCCGGTCCCGAAAGAAATTAGCCGCCCTTGTACATTTTCACGCATATTCCATGATCCGGAGTCTTCGCGGCACAAGATTGCGCTATCCTCAGGCTTCTGGAATTCCAGGATGTGCTGCTTGGCTGCAGTATAGGCCTCCATATTCGAATGCCGGTCCAGGTGGTTGGGGGTGATATTTAAAATGGCTGCCACATTCGGAGAAATCGTCATTTGTTCCAATTGAAAACTGGAAATTTCCTGGATGGCAACATCTTCCGGAATCATTTCGTCCAGATAATTGAGAAGGGGGTCGCCTATATTCCCGCCCACGTAAGCCCTCTTGCCGAAGGCATGTTTTGCCATTTGCCCGACGAGTGTGGTCGTGGTGGTCTTTCCTGCAGAGCCGGTGATACCAACGGTTTGGCAGGGGACGTTTTCCATGAAGATTTGTGTATCATTAGTCAGCGGGATACTTCGCCGATTAGCCTCGGTAACAATGGGGTTGGTCAGCGGGATGCCGCCAGACAAACAGACGATATCGGTCTCGTCGAGAATTTCAACGGGATGACCGCCCAGTACCCAGGTTACACCCGTATCGGATAACGCAGACTGCGCTTCTTCCAAATCCAACGCCGTCCGGCGGTCGTTAAGGGTTACATGAGCGCCATGACGCGCCAACCACCGCGCAGCTGCCTGCCCTTGGCGGGCGGCTCCGAGAATGACTACGCGTTTTCCGTTCCAATCTGTCTTCATGACTCTACACCATCACTAATCCAATACCAAGCATGGCAGCCAGCAAGCCGATCAACCAGAATCGCTGAACTACCTGCATCTCAGACCACCCGAGTAATTCAAAATGGAGGTGGAGCGGTGCCATTTTGAAAAAACGTCTGCCGTGTGTGATCCTGAAATAAACAATCTGGATTACATCGCTGAGTGCCTCGCCAACAGGTATGATCGCGATCACTGGCAAGATTGCCCATTGTCCAGTCATGAGTGCGATCACTGCGATGGTGGCGCCTAACGAGAGCGAGCCTGTATCTCCCATGATCAGTTGCGCAGGATGGACATTGAACCACAGGAACCCAAATAATGCTCCGACCATGGTGAAGCAAAAACGGGCAATGAAAACTTGTCCTTGCATCAGGGCTACCCCGCCATAAGCCGCAAAAATGGTAGCCGAGATCAACCCGGCCAACCCATCCAGCCCATCGGTAAAATTGACCGCATTGGACATGGCGACAATAACAAAACCAGCAATAGGAATGTATAGCCACCCCAGTTCGATCTCGATGTTGATCCCGGGGATGTAAAGATCCGGCACCCCCAGGAAGTACCTCAACACGACCGCAAGTCCCAACGCCAGTACGATTTGGGCGATGAGTTTGGTACGGATGCGCATCCCTTCGCCCTTCCGTTTCCCGCGGATGCCTTCCCAATCGTCCAGGGCTCCCAGGATGGCGTAACCCACCATGGCAGCCAGCGGGACGAGAACGGAGGCACCGAGCACTTTCATTCCGATCAAACTGACTGCGTTGAGCAATACCGTAATAAGTGCCACAGGTAGAATGATCATCACGCCACCCATGGTAGGAGTCCCCATCTTGACCAAATGCGCTCCCGGCTCATCGACGCGGATAATTTTTCCTAGCTTGAAATGACGCAGAATGCGCAGTAATGGTCCCCCCCAAATGACTGTCATCATAAATGCCAACCCGGCCAGCCCCAGCGCTAACGCAGAGTTATTCATTCAGGGACCTCCAGGGCAGATACAATGCGGTCCATGCGGAGGCTATGAGAGCCTTTTACCAGGACCACATCACCCTCGCTGAGGTGTTTTCGAAGGTGTTTGATAACCTCAGATTGAATCTCAAATTCTGCTATTTTATGGGATTCCAAACCTGCTCGTTGGGCGGCTGCCGCAATCAAATGACCAAGTATTCCCACCGTGATCAGCATATCTACCACTTCCGCAGCACGTACACCAACCATCTCATGACCCTGTTTTTCATATTGTCCGAGTTCGAGCATGTCACCCAGGACTGCAACTTTGCGGCCTTCCAGTTCAGCCAGCAGGTTTAGAGCTGCTAGCATGGATTCGGGCGTTGCATTGTAAGTATCATCAAGCAGTAAAGCCCCGTTTTCAGTTCGGACTGACGTCAAACGTAATTGGCTGTGCCCTTGCTGGAGACCTTCTAGGATTTCCTGCCAGTTCAACCCATCTACCAAACCGACCGCGGCAGCACGCAATGCTGTATGGACTGAATGCTGGCCGATCATGGGGACATGCACGTGCATTGTCTCCTTGTTGTAATGTAGCTGAAACCGGATACCCTCAAGCCCCAGGCCTTCAAGTTCATCAGCCCACAGGTCCGAGGCAGGATCGAGACCATAAAAGAATACTTTCGCAATGGAGAGGTCTGCCATTTTGCGAACCCAGGGATCATCCTTGTTGAGGATGGCCACTCCGCTGGCAGGAAGAGCCCTCACAAGCTCGGATTTACCGCGGAAAATATCTTCCTGCGAGCCAGCCCGTTCTGCGTGGACGGTCCCAATATTGGTCACTACACCAATTTCGGGCAAGGCAATATCACACAGGAATGCGATTTCTCCGGGAATATAAAACCCCATTTCCAACACAGCGCGCTCAGTCTCCGGGCCGATTTTCAAGATGGTTAATGGTAAGCCGATTTCGTTGTTCATGTTCCCGGGGCTTTTTAACGTGCGGTAGCGTTTGTCGAGAACTTCGGCGATGACTTCTTTGGTTGTGGATTTTCCCACGCTCCCGGTAACGCCAATTACACGCAGGTCCAATTTTCGCCGCCAGAAACGGGCAATCTGCTGGAGCGCCACAACCGTGTTCTCCACCTCGAGGCAGAGAGGTTGGTCCAAATCGATATTTACATCCACGGGTTGCCCCTTGGAGAGGTTTACGGTTTGGAAGTTACCGGGAACTTCATGCTGTATTAAAGCGAGAGAAGCCCCACGCTGGAATGCATCGGCGATGAAGTCGTGCCCATCCACATGTTCACCTGGGATGGCGATAAACAACGACCCCGGAATGACCTGGCGCGAGTCGATCACCGCATCTGTGATTTCAGTTTCAAGCTGTGGGCGGGTATCTGTCAGGGCTTCGATTGCGTCAGCCAGGTTTAGCATGACTCCTCATCGTCCGATCATCTGCAGCCGGATGGCATCCGGTGGGATATTCAGCAGTACGACCAATTTTTCAACAACCTGTTTAAAAATTGGAGCTACAACTACTGAGGCTGCTTTATTTGTCTGAGGTTTTTCAAGCCAGATATAAACCAGGAACCTGGGATCGTCCACCGGTCCCCAACCAATGAAGGAGGTGTTAACATTGTTTTGATCGTATCCGCCGCTAGGAAGGGGAATTTGCGCTGTACCGGTCTTTCCTGCGATCCGATACCCGGGTACTAAGGCGGTGGATGATTCGGTCTCTAGGGCGTTTGCCAGCATATCGCTGATGGTGTGGGCAGTAGTGGCTGAGATGGGGGTGCCAACGATTTGCGTTTTAGTGTTGCTCTGTTTTCCATCCTGAATCTGGGCATATAGAACATGTGGGTAGACCATCTGTCCGTTATTTGCCAGGGCGGAAGCAGCCATCACCATCTGGATGGGGGTTACCGATACGCCTTGCCCGAAGGCATTGGTCCCAAGTTCCACAGGGGTCCAGTCGCTGTCACCGGGGAGTTTCAAACGTCCGGAGGCTTCTCCTGCCAGGTCAATCCCGGTCGCATGCCCGAGGCCAAAGCGCTGCATGTAAGAATAAAAGCTCGCACTCCCCATCTCTTTGTCGGAAATCCAGGCAAGGCAGACGTTGAGCGAGTTAGCCAGGCAGCCGGTCATATCTTGATAACCCCAGGCGCCGCCGTCCCAGTTATAAATTTTAAATCCACCGACTACGATGGACTCGGGGACAAACGTGATGGTATCCTGTTTTACAACTCCACTGTCCAGTGCGCCGGCCATGGTAAGGATTTTAGAAACGGAGCCTGGTTCATATGCCTGGCTGATCGCCCGGTTGAAAGGTGTCTCTCCCGGAAAAACGGTTTTAATGCTTTGGTAATCATTCAAGTTCAAGCGGGGTGTGGACGACATTGCCAGGATTTCACCGGTGGTCGGATCCATGACGATAATTGTTCCGGAAATTGCCCCGGTATTTTTTAGCGCTTGATCTAGGATATTTTCAACTGAAGCTTGGATTTCACGGTCAATCGTCAGAATAATTGTTTGGCCGGGAGGAATGGTGGGGTATTCGGTTGCCCGCCGCGGGTCTGCAGGTACAGCGATCCGCACTGGGATACCCGCCAGTATGTTGTCATATTTTTCCTCGACGCCCATATAGCCGTGGTTATCTTCCGTTACAAACCCGAGTAAATTGGAAGCCAGGTCGTTTTCCGGGTAACTGCGTCCATAATGGGCTTTAAAATATATGGCATCCAGGTTTTTGCCGGTGGGGTCACCGTGTGCAACTTTTTGGAGGGCCATCAACTGGTCAGCTTTTTCGGCTGATACAAAATCATCCAGGACTACATACTGGGCATTGGGCACTTGGGATATTCGGTAATTGACTTCGTTGAGATCAAAGCCTGACATTTGGAGGGCCAGCATGACGGTTTGCATATCTGGTTTGGCTGTCATATCCAATCCAACTTCATAAACGGTTTTATTTCCTGCCAGCAGGTTTCCATTCCGGTCGTAAATTTCTCCGCGCGGAGGGTAAAAGTCCTTCCAGACATAATTACCCTGGTCAATCACGCCTGCAACTTCCGGGCTGCCTTGGATGCGAACGATTTGCACCAGGATAGCGATGCCCATCGTCGCTAGAATTGCTGCGGAAGTAAAATAGCGCCAGGCATGAGTTAACCGTTTCATGGCTGTCCCCCGGGTAGATTGGAAGAAGCCTGCTGGTTCAGAAAATAATCGAACCACGATTCGGTATATTGGGGGAGAATGATGGGCGCTTCCGGCTGATTTCCGCTCGGAATTGATAGGTCCACTGCTGAATGCCCCGTATATCCGGGGACCGCAACGAAAGTAATGTCTGTTGGGTCTGCAGGCTGGAAGCCCATGGCTTCGGCCCGTTTCTGCATGGAACCAATGGAGATCAACCCGGCCAACTGCGTTTCCAAATCGGCATTGACACGTTGGTTGGTGGTAATCATTGCTTGAAGCCCGATGGTTTCACGACCTGCCAATGTGGCTCTCACCGTGACATTCAAATAGATGCTTGCCACCATTGCCATCAACACTAGGCCGAGCAAAAATAGACCTATCCACTGGCGTTGTACTCTCCAGGGGGCCTGACGAACCTTCCGAACGATTTGAGTAACATTATTCATCTTTGCTATCCATTAAAATTATTGCTGTTTGATATCGGTGACGCTGCACCTCCGTTCTGAGCCAACACCCATTGGCTTTCTATAATTTCTCAGCAACCCGTAACTTGGCGCTGCGTGCGCGCGAGTTTTGGTTTATTTCTTCCTCGGTCGGCATGATGGGCCGGCGAGTGATTTCCTTTATGCTTGCCTTATGCCCGCAGGTGCAGACCGGTTGGTTGGGGGGGCAGATGCAATCCTTGCTTTCTCGGCGAAAATATTCTTTGACCAGCCGATCTTCAAGCGAATGGAACGCGATCACTGCCAGTCTTCCTCCAGGTCCCAAAGCTTGCACTGCTAAAGGTAGGACTTTCTCCACCGATTCCAGCTCATTGTTGACGATGATCCGCAAGGCTTGGAAGGTTTGCGTCGCGGGGTGGTGGGGATCTCCCCGCCTTGGGCGCACCCGCTCGATTATCGCAGCCAATTGTCGTGTCCCTTCCACTGGTCGGGCGGAAACGATGGCTCTGGCAATTCTTCTCGCCGCTCGTTCCTCCCCAAACTGGAAAATTATGTCTGCCAGTTCCTGTTCCGGCCACATATTAATGACCTCGGCAGCAGTAAGCGGGTTGGACGGGTCGAAGCGCATATCCAGCGGACCGTCTGCCAGGAAGGAAAATCCGCGCTCCGGGTTATCGAATTGCATCGAGGAGGCTCCCAGGTCGAGCAGAATTCCGTCCACAGAGTCCCACCCCAATTCAGCAAGTTGCATGGGGAGCGTTGTGTAGGGCGCCTTTTTTAACCATGCGCGCTCCCCGAAGGGAGCGAGTTTCTGTTGAGCAAGACGGAGCGCTTGTGGATCCACATCCAATCCAAGCAGCAGGCCTCCCGGACCACTTGCTGCAAGCAGGCCTGCCGCATGGCCGCCTGCCCCAAGAGTCCCGTCCACGTAGCGTTCTCCACTTTTCGGGCGTAAAGCGTGTATAATTTCCTGGTAAAGTACTGGTTGATGCGATGGAACCATTTCAGCGAGTTTTAAGGTCAAGTGTGGCAAAGCGCTGGGCATTCGTGGAAGCATCGTTAATCTGTACTTGCTGATCCTGCCATAAATCAGGGCTCCAGATTTCAAAATAGTCACCCTGGCCCACGAAGACCACATCATTTTGTAAATTGGCGTATTCCCGTAAATTGGTTGAGATTAAGATGCGCCCCGCGCTATCCAGGGCAACCTGCAAAGCGTTGCCGAGAATGATATGACGCAATAGACGGGCGCTTGGATCGGTCATGCTCATTGCCATCAACCTGGTATAAATTATTTCGAATGCTGCCGGAGGCAATACCATCAGGTTGCGATCCAATCCCTGGACAACAAAAGCGCCTTCTTCTGGCAGTTCCCGGAATCTTGAAGGGATCGTCAGTCGGCCTTTATCATCAAAAGTGTGCTGGTATTGATTGAGGAACATCAGTCCTTGTTTTCCCTATTGACCCGGAATGCCGGATTTCCCGGTATCCCACTTCGTCCCACTTTCTACCACTGATGCTGTATTTTAGCACATCTTCTATACGAATTGCAATAGGCAGTTGCATATTTGGTAGGTAAGTTTCCTGCCCATTTCATTGTCCATTTTCTATGGCTCCTGAAATCCATCTACTGTCCTCCCCTCGCTGGAAAGATTATGAACTTTTGGACTCCGGTGACGGACTGAAACTTGAAAGGTTTGGGCCGTATTCTTTTATCCGCCCCGAAATCCAGGCTTTGTGGAGACCTTCCCTTCCTGCTGCATCCTGGGATTCGGCTCATGCAGTCTTCCAGCCCAGTGGGGAGGAAAGTGGAGGACACTGGGCAGTTAAGAAAAAAATCCCGGAGCAATGGGAGATGACATACACTCTCCCTCATTATGCTTCTAAAGAATCAGGTACTGTCTCGGAATTGAATCAGGAATTGCACTTTTCTGTAATGACCACCCCTGGCCGGCACTTGGGTGTCTTCCCCGAGTGTGCTTCCCACTGGGATTGGATGGGGGAACAAATATTCAATAATAACCATTCACCAGTTCCGCCAAAGACCACCTTGAACATCCTGAATTTATTCGGATATACCGGGTTGGCTACTTTGTCGTGTGCTGCTGCTGGTGCAAAAATAACGCATGTGGATGCATCCAGGAAGTCAGTAAATTGGGCGCACTTCAATCAGGACCTCTCCGGGCTGACGGATAAACCAATCCGCTGGATTGTGGACGATGCACTGAAATTTGTGGAGCGCGAGGCTCGTCGAGGTGTCAAATATGATGGGATTGTGCTTGATCCTCCCAAGTTTGGGCGCGGACCAAAAGGCGAAGTGTGGGAGGTATATAAATCCCTCCCCAGGTTGTTACAGGCATGCCGGGCGGTATTAAGCGACCAGCCTTTATTTGTGATACTGACCATGTACGCAGTTAAACTTCCAGCCATTCATGTCTATTATGCAATTTCAGAGATGATCAAAGGCCTGGGGGGAAATTTGGAATGTGGTGAATTGGTCACGGAAGAGAAGAGCGCTGGCAGACTGCTCTCGCAGGCAGTCTACGCGCGCTGGAAATCCTAGGTCATTTCGTTGCTCTCCACCCCATATTTATTTCCATTCATCATCCTCTCATAATTAGCAGATTTGGTACAATTACCCGAATGATCCCCACTTACGAAAAGCCATCCCTTTTGGATACACCCTTAAAACGCTGGTTCCCAGTTAACCTGGAAACCTTGTTGGTGATTCTGCTACTTGCATCAGCCCTTTTCTCCCGGTTCTATGACCTGGGAGCGCGCGCCATGAGCCACGATGAGATCAATCATGTGACCACGGCGTTTGGGCTTTATTCCGGCACCGGGTACCAATACAATCCGATGATGCACGGTCCTCTCCAGTTTCACATGATGGCCCTTTCTTATGCTCTCTTTGGTGATAACGATTTCACCAGCCGCATTCCAGCGGCTGTCCTAAGTATTGCTGCCATTTTGGTAGCCCTGTTCGCTTTCCGCCGCTACTTGGGCCGGACCGGGGCGCTGGTTGCCGGAGCATTGATCATTATTTCCCCACTGATGCTTTATTACGCACGCTATGCCCGCAACGAATCCTACATTGTCCTGTGGGGCATACTTACTATTTATGCAATCCTCCGTTACCTTGAACGCGGCGAAACCTGGGTTTTGTTCCTGTTTACTGCTGTCAATATGCTGCATTTCACAGATAAGGCCACGTCTTATATGTTCGCAGCAGAGGAATTTCTTTTCCTCGCTGCCTATTTCGTGGACCGGGTCTCCCGCGGGAGTACGTGGTCATCTGCAAGGCGTAGGGCATTCTTCCTGCTTGGTCTGGCGCTGACGGTGGTCCTGCTGTCGGGGGCTGCTGGGTTTTACCTTACCCATAAACCTGCTGACAATACGCCTGGTGAACAGGTCAGGTTGATGATTATTGTGGTGAGTATCCTGGCAGCTGGCGGAGTAGGTGCTCTTGTTTGGTCTGGTGTTTCATTAGTGAGAGGTCTAGGCTGGGCTGGTATCAAATCCGAGCGGGCGGCCGATATGCTGGTAATGCTGGGGACGTTTGTCCTTCCCTTATTGAGCGCCATTCCGATTACTATCGCAGGTTACACAGCCCTTGATTACACATCCATTGGGATACTCAGGGTCGCAGGTGTCGCTTCGATTCTGGGAGTGATCGGGATAGTCATGGGTTTGTGGTGGTTCGGGCGCAAATGGTTATTCCATGCCGCCCTCTTCTTCATCCCATTTGTCCTTCTATACAGTACGTTCTTTACCAATCCGCAGGGGATTGTGGGCGGCTTGGTTGGAGCCCTTAGTTATTGGACGGAACAGCAGGCAGTGGCGCGTGGTGATCAGCCTCTTTATTACTATATCCTCCTCCTGATACCGATGTATGAGTTCTTGCCTGTTCTCGGGACGGTCGCGGCGGCTGGGATTGCCAGTCGGATGCGGTTGTGGCAGAACCAGGCCCTCCAACCGTTTACACGGCCTCTGGCAGGGAGTGACCAGCCTCCCGTCCCGGTTGCCGGATTGTTGGTCTTTTGGTCGGTGAGCAGCCTGGCCGTCTTTACATATGCTGGGGAGAAGATGCCCTGGCTGACTATCCATATAAGCCTGCCAATGATTCTTTCGACGGCTTGGGCTGTTGGTTGGTTGGTGGAGACTGTCCCTTGGGGCAGGCTGGCAGCCTGGGGTTTCCGGAAATACGCTCGGGTTACCATTCTGATCCTGTTGGGATTGCTTGCCGTTCAGACTGGAAGAGACGCTTTCCGGGCTGCTTTTATAAATTATGATTTTGCCACCGAGTACTTGGTTTACGCTCATGGTGCGCCTGATCCCAAAGCCCTGTTTTCCCAGATTGAGGATCTTTCCATCCGCACCACCGGCACGACCGATATGGTGGTTGCATACGACAACCAGGTCCGCTACCCGTACTGGTGGTACATGCGCCGCTACCCCAACAAAATTGACTTCGACGTAAACCCAACCGTTGACGCCCGCCGGGCGTTGGTGATTGCCATTGGCGATGAAAACCTTGACAAAATTACGCCCGTCGTCCGCCAGGATTATTTCGAATTTACGGGCATGCGCTTATGGTGGCCCAATATGGATTATTGGAGCCTGAAATGGAATTCCATTGATTCTGAACGTACAGCCGCTCTGACGAAGGAGTATGCCGGGACCGACAAGGTAATTCCTCCCATGACGATTACCGAATATATCCAGTATGCCTGGCAGCATATCAAACCTTTCTTCACCGGCAATCAGAGCGCGAACCCTGTCATTACTGGAGCTCAAGTTCGCAGCGCAATCCTTCAGATCTGGTTAAATGATGATTTTACCCAGTGGGGCGCGCTGAAGAACAGTACCGCATATACGCTCACAGATTGGGGCGTTTCTGCACGCATGCATTACTATATCCGCAAGGACATCGCTGCACTTCTTTGGCCTTATGGAGCACCTGCACAGGAGGTGGTCGCTCCAGTGGACCCCTATGCTGCAATAACATCAACGGCTTCCCCCGACGTCGTATTAGGCGCTGCCGGCACCTCTCAGGGACAATTCCAATCGCCGCGTCAAATGGCAGTGGCGGCGGATGGGAGCCTGTACGTGGCAGATTCCATGAATAACCGCATCCAGCATCTCAGTCCGGATGGGAGCGTGCTCCAGATCTGGGGCACACGGGCGGATATATCTCAGGGAGAAGCCCCCGGTGGGACATTTAATGAACCTTGGGGCATCGCCGTGGCTGCGGACGGCAGTGTCTATGTCGCCGACACCTGGAACTATCGTATCCAGAAATTTACCGCCGATGGCAAATTTGTCACGATGTGGGGCTACTTTGGGCAGGCCTCTGATTCCCCCCAGGCATTCTATGGACCGCGCGGCGTGGCTGTTGATGCTCAAGGTCATGTTTATGTTGCCGATACCGGGAACAAGCGTATCGTCGTCTTTGGTTCCAATGGGGACTATATCACTCAATTTGGGACACCCGGCTTGGGTCTGGGTGAGTTGGATGAACCTGTGGCAGTCGCTTTGGATTCTGTCGGGAATGTCTATGTTACCGATACTTGGAACCAGCGCGTACAGGTATTTGCCCCCGATTCTGCTGGATTGGTCTATACCGCCCTTTCAGAATGGCCGGTGGACGGCTGGTACGGGCAATCGGTGGAAAACAAGCCCTTTATCGCAGTGGATTCCACGGGTAACATTACCGTCACGGACCCGGAACTGTGCCGCTTGATCACCTTTACGTCCAGCGGGCAGCCTGTTCGCGTCCTGGATGGTTGCTCCGCAGGTACCTTACTCATGCCTTCCGGTGTTGCTTCCGAC
>JADGQC010000145.1 GCA_017882125.1 Anaerolineales bacterium | reverse complement strand
GGGTCCATCCCAATGATATTATGTCCGTCGACGATGATCTCTCCGCTCGTATAATGCAGCGGAGCGAAGTAATATCCCATCAAGCTGAGTGCGAGCGTCGATTTTCCGCAACCGGATTCACCCGCAATTCCCACCGATTTCCCTTCTTCAACTTTCAATGAAACATGGTCGACCGCGTAAACATCCTCCCCAAACCGGGTGATATATTTTGTTGTCAGTTCCTTGACCTCTAAAATTACTCTTGACATATCAATCACCTAGTCCCGCAATGCCGGATTGAATACCTGGTCGAGACCTGTATTCATCAAATTCATCGAGAATGTAATCAGGGCAATTGTAACAAGCACCGGGAAGTACGCCCACCATTTTCCCAGGATCTCTGCCTGGTAGATCATCGCCCAGTTCATCATCAAACCCAACGTCGGTACGTCTGTTGTTCTTGGTCCCAACCCAAGGATCGATAACCCAGCCTCCGACAGGATACCCGAAGAAATCTGCAGAATAAACGCCATAACAACATAAGAAGCAATGTAAGGCAGAATATCCGTGGCGATGATGTGAACGATGGAGTGCCCGGAAAGTTTAGACAGGTTGACATGGTCACGGTTGCGCAGCGAGACCACCTGCGACCGCACCGCCCTGGCTGTCCACACCCAGGAAGTGAACCCGATCACAATCGCGATCGTGACTGCACCGCGTTTTTCCTGCCCGATACTAAATGAAATCAAGATCAACAACACAAACGTGGGGATTACAGTAAACATATTGGTGATGAACATGATGATATCATCCACAAATCCACCGATATAACCTCCCAGCAATCCCAAAGCCAAACCGATCAAGGTTGCAATGATACCGGCGACAAGACCGATTTGCAGTGACACGCCCGTGGCCTTAACCAGCTCACCCAGCACATCCCTGCCGAAGTTATCGGTTCCAAGCAGCAAAACGCGCACATTCGCTACATTGCTGATATTCACGTAATCAGTTTGTTTGACGACGCCCGTCTGCTCCAAGGCGTTCGTCTGCGGGTTTTGTGCAGCAATGATTTCGGCTTCGGTCGACAGAATTCCCTGGAGCGACGCATTGACCCTTTGGTAGTATCTTTCCTTGGCATAGGTCATTCCTGGAAAACTTTTGGTGGGGTCAAAATTCTTTTCCCACAGATCCAGGAGGCTAACTATGTCTGAGGTATCTATTTGAGTGTCAGGGATCCCATCCGAGACCAGCCATTCCTTCATGGCAAGGCGATCGTCATTGCTCAGCTTGTTCGAAATCCGCTTGGCAGCGGCATTATCCAAGATGAGGGTATAAGTGGTCGGAGCATTAATGCTGTCAAAAGTATTCACATAGATCCCAGGTGGAAAGAACGTACCCTGACCAATTACCTCTAATGGAGGATATTTTATGATCACCGGATAAACGAACACGATCAGCAGCAATCCCATAAAAATTGAAAAACCAACCACAAATTTACCAGAGTGAAAAACCTGTCGAAACGTATGTTTCATAACAGAATCTATCCTTAATCAGCCTGGGCTGTTTTAATGCGCGGATCAATAAAGCCATATATGATTTCGATGAGAAAGTTCGCACACAGCACCATCACCGTGATGATCAATGTGGATGCGGAGATCAACGGATAATCCCCTCCAGTTACACTGTTCAACAGCGTGAAACCAAGCCCCGGGTAACTAAAGATGATCTCCGCCACCAGCGCCCCGCCGACCATGGTTCCGATGGATAACGCCAGGCCCGTCACCTGTGGAAGCATGGCATTCCGAAAGACATACCCGACGATCTTCCGGTCGGGGATACCCAGGAAGCGGCTGTATTTTACATAATCTGCATTAAGTTCATAGATGGACATGGAGCGCATGCCGATCGCCTGACCACCGATGGCGATCAACACGATAGACCAGAATGGAAGCTGGTAATGAACGATCACTGACCACACAAATCCCCAGCTGAAGTTTGGAATCAGGTCAAACCCATATCCACCCGAAGTCGGGAACCATTTTAATCCGACTCCAAAAACGACAAGCAAAATGACAGCCATGCCAAAGGCCGGGAAATTGCTAACAAAAATACTAATCGGCATGATGACTTTATCAAAGCCTTTTTTAAGATAAGCAGCCAACGCGCCAAGCGTATTCCCGATTATCCAACCGACGATAATTGCCGGGAACTGCAGAGCCAGCGTCCACCCGATGGAAGATTTGAGCACGTCAGCAACCGTCCTGGGATATTGGCTGAACGAGAAACCAAAATCGCCGTGCACAACATTCCTTACGTAGAGGAAGAATTGTTCGAGCATGGGTTTATTTGTACCAAACAAGTTTGCATATTGCTGATAGATCGCCTGGACACCAGTCGTATTGGTCATGCCCTGGGCAAGCCTTGCGACGATGCCTGCCACAGGATCTCCCGGCATCAGGCGGGGCAGGATAAAATTCAGTATGAAGGCGAAAAAAAAGGTAACCAAGAACCAAACGAGCTTGTTTAGAAAATACTTTCGGTATCCTTTCAATGCAGCCTCTCCTCTTAGATTTAACTGGCAATAACCAATAATAAGGTGACAGGCACCAAGTCTAAACAGAGATAGGTCTTCAGATTCAGAGATTTGTCATATTGGGGGAAAAAAAGATAATAACTTCGTTATTATAAATGATTTTAATGGGCAGCCATGTTCCGTTGCCGGCGAAACATGGCTGTTTTTTAAAAAGTTATAGTTTACGGTTTAACAAGCGTCAGGTTATAGAGTCCTGCGATGCTCCAACCGTCAGTCAGGTCAAGCGGCGGGACGGGCGGGTTGGTACCATCATCCTGGTGAGGGAAGCCTGTCCAAACACTCTCGTTCACAGTGTGGAACGATTGGGGACGATACATGAGCGTGAAGGAGGGGACATCGGTCAGGTAGATCTTGACCAATTCAGTGTAGTCGGCCTTGATCTTGGCAGGATCGGTTTCGCCGGGGAGCGCATTGATCAACGCATCGGCGGCTGGATTAACATAGCCGCCCCAGTTGCCATTCCAGTTGTTGGTGGTTTTGGCGTACTGGGAGTTCATTATATGGTTAACACGGCCCCAGGGCTCTGTCGGGCCAGCACCGTCATTTGAGAACATGACAATGTCATAACCCGTGGTGGGGAGAGGCCAATTGATGAAGACGGTCTGATAAACAGCCCATTCTGGGAAGCTTGTCACAATGTCAATCCCGATCTTTTTCCCGGCGGAAGCAACTTCTTCAATCGCAGCCTGCCAATCGGACCAGCCATTGGGGCATGTTGCTGTAAAGTGAAGGGTCTTCCCATTGTATTCGCGGAAGCCATCACCATTAATATCCTTTATCCCGGCATCATCGAGCAGTTTCTTGGCACCTGCGATGTCGTTACCAGCCCACTGCAGGCTCGCGACAGCCGCGTGGTCATAAAGGGCCTGTTCGCCGGTAGTCGGGTTCATCAACGAGCGCGGAACCTGGTCGAAGGTAGCTGATTGGTTCGTCATGGCGTTGGCAATGATGGTGGGATAATCTACCGCCATGGCGATCGCCTTGCGGACCGCAACCTGGTCCAAACCATATGAAGCCAGGTTGTAGAAGGCGGTCGGGAGGCTGGCGCCAATGCCATAAGGAGCATCGGGAAGGTAAGTTGAGATGGGCAGCGCATAATTGAGCCACAACACCTGAATATTGGAGTTGAACTGTTGGCTGACATCCACTTCACCTTGTGCCAAAGCAATAGAACCAGAAGCGTTATCCTTGTAGATTACATGCGCCAGGTACTTTGGAATAGGCAGCTTGCCGAACATGGAAGCATCCTTACCCCAGTAGCTGTCATCACGAATGAGGACAACCTTCGTATCGTCGGCGAAGAAATAGTGATAGGGACCGGAGTAAACAACGTCCATGGCGGGATCAGCCTGCAACTTGGTGAGGTCGCCGGTACGCGCTTCCAGGGTCTGGGTCCAGGCTTTCTGGATGACATAGTTCGTGCTCAGGTAAGCAGCAACGACCAGGGGATTGAAGGCTTTGCCGGTGGTCGCATCCAGGACGGCCTTGACTTGCACCGTCTGGGGATCAACCGCTACAACATCAAGGATGTAAGGTTTGTTCCCAACGCCGACATTATCCTGGTACTTGGCATGGGTGGCCCAGGTATAAGCAACGTCAGCCGCAGTTACCGGGGTGCCATCGCTCCAATGGGCGGCAGCCTTGAGCTTGAAGGTGATCGCGGTCATGCCAGCATCCCATGCAAAGGGACCATCCGCCAGCAATGGATACTGCTTGCCGTCGAGCATGTCGTACAGGTATGGGGTTTCGAACATGGTGACGCGGGCATTGTCCTGCTGAGCGATCGCCATAGCATTATTGCAGCTGGAAGAGTACGGATTCCAACAGACAACCGAACCCCACTGTTGACCATTGAAGTACAGGGTCTCGTTGCGGGGCAGGGAAGCAGCAATGTCTGCAGGTGCAGGTACCGGGGTTGGTGGGACTGCTGTCGGAGGTACTGCAGTCGGTTGCCCTGGGACACTCGTGGCTGGAGCCACGGTGGTGGCTGCCGGGCCGCACGAGGTCAGCACCATGGTCGCAGCCATGAAGACAGCAACCAAGATATAAATTGACTTACGCATTCTTCACTCTCCTTCTTAATATATTAGGGTTTTCGTCGGCAGGATTACCGACACTTTGGTGAAGCTGATTGACTGGTGGAATTTGATAATCAACGGGGTTCTTGCTCTCATCACCTCCTTCGGGTTTGGATATTAAAGCGCCACAGGATTCCCGGATCACTAATTCTGTGGCGACAAGGATACTTCGTGAATCTGACCCGGGGTGATCAATAATATCGATCAGAGTTTCAACCGCCAATGCACCCATGGATTGGATGGGCTGGCGCATGGTCGTAAGGGGAGGCTGGGTTCTGGAGGCATTCGGAGTATCGTCGAACCCGACCACCGCCACGTCCTCCGGAATCCTTAGTTGGGCTTCATGTATCGCCGAAATAGCGCCGGCTGCCATAACATCATTGGCTGCGAACACTGCATCAGGTTTATATGGGATTAGGCGATTCATGGCAGCGTAACCACCTGCTTCTGTCCAATCCCCCTCCAGGACAAGTTCTGATAGGAGTGGTAGATTACGGTCGTTAAGGGCTTTCAGGTAACCCTGATACCTGTCGTAACTCGCTATTTGGTTGTGGGGACCGGTGATCGTAGCAATCCGCTTGCGGCTCTGGCGAATCAGGTGGTGGGTTGCCTCCCGTGATGCCCGGATGTTATCAACATCTATGTAGTTCACTTCCAGAGTCGGGTGGCGTCCGATCAATATAAAGGGCATTTTACTTTCATGAAGCGACTTGACGATGGGGTCGTCCATCAGTGCCGAGGACAGGATAACCCCGTCCACCAGGCCGTTATGTAAAATCTGGCTGATGGTTCGACGCTCATATTCCGGTTCTGCCAGCCAGAGCATGACGGAATGGTCATGGGCATTACATGCCTCAGAAACGCCTTGAATCAGGAGGGGAAAATAAGGATCCGTGAAGATGAATGCCACCCCGGCAGGAATGACCAGACCGATGATATTCGTTCGTCCAGCTGCCAACCCCCTTGCTGCCAGGTTGGGTTGAAAATTTTTATTCTGGATAACCTTCAAAACCTTTTGACGTGTTTCCTCTTTGACATTGGAATTAGCATTAATAACCCGCGAAACAGTAGAGCGGGAAACACCACTTAGACGGGCAATATCTTCTAAAGTGAGAGCCATAAGTTTATTGGGAGCGCTCCCATTATTATACAAACATTTTTACTGAGAGTCAACTACTATGTGAGAAATGGTGCAAGCCACTTTTAAGACTTGGCGACTATATTTTAGTGCTAAAATTTAAGTCGCAGAATAAATATTTATTAACACATCTTTCATCCTTGATAAAGGAGATTTCTCACTCATGGCTTACCCTCCCCTCCCAAACATTCCCTGGGAAGATCGTCCCGCTGGCAGTTCAGAAGTTGTCTGGCGCTATAGCGCCAACCCGATCATTCCACGGAACCTGATCCCCTCCTCAAACAGCATATTTAACAGCGCGGTTGTCCCTTTCGAGGAAGGATTTGCAGGCGTTTTCCGATGCGATAATAGAAAACGCGATATGAATATAAATCGCGGCTTCAGTAAAGATGGTATCAACTGGAATTTGGAAAATGATCCGATCGAATGGATTTGTGATGACCCGGAAATCGGCAGGTACCAATATCGTTACGACCCGCGGGTGGTCTGGATGGAAGACCGATACTATATCACCTGGTGTAACGGCTATCACGGTCCGACCATCGGCATAGGCTATACCTTCGATTTTGAGAAATTTCATTTCATGGAAAATGCCCTGCTGCCGTATAACCGAAATGGCGTATTGTTTCCAAGGAAAATAAATGGCAAGTACGTGATGCTTAATCGCCCCAGCGACAATGGGCATACCCCTTTTGGGGATATCTACCTCAGCCAAAGTCCAGACCTGATCCACTGGGGGGAACATCGCTTTGTCATGGGTACTAAAGGCGGCTGGCAAAGCACAAAAATTGGAGCTGGACCGATACCCCTTGAAACACCTGACGGTTGGTTGCTTTTCTACCATGGGGTGCTGACATCCTGCAATGGATTTGTTTACAGCTTTGGAGCTGCACTGCTCGATTTGGACCAGCCCTGGAAGGTGATCAAACGCGGCGGACCCTACCTGCTTTCTCCCCAAACCTATTATGAGTGTGTGGGCGATGTACCAAACGTGGCCTTCCCATGCGCGACTCTTTTCGACCAGCCTACCGGTAGAATTGCGATTTATTATGGTGGGGCAGATACCGTTACCGCCCTGGCATTTGCCAGGTTGGGTGAAGTCCTGGATTTTATTAAGGCAACCTCAGAACTATAAGATAAGGGTGATCGGAAGTCCGATAATTTGTTATCGTGGATTGGAAAAAGTTTTTGTTTTAATCAAAAAACGCTTCCTGCTGAACTGACCCCCAAAAACCGGACACAAAAAGAAAGCGCCTCGTGTGATAATAGCGCACAGGAGGCGCTTTTCATATGACAGGAAAGAAGGGCATGACT
>JADGQC010000144.1 GCA_017882125.1 Anaerolineales bacterium | reverse complement strand
CGAACAAGTGGCGATTGCCCTCGACCCCGCCGCTTCAGAGCTATACGATGAAGAAACAAAAACGTACAATCTTCGCAAGGAAGGCAAGAAACTGACCGGTGAGCAAATGGTCGAATTTTGGGCCAAATGGGTCAAGGATTACCCGATCGTCTCCATAGAAGACGGTCTGGCACAAGATGACTGGGAATCCTGGATTCTAATGACAAAATTATTAGGGAATAAGATCCAGATCGTTGGTGACGACTTGCTCGTCACCAACCCGGAACGAGTCCGCCGCGCCATCAAAGAGAATGCTGCCAATGCCCTACTGGTGAAGCTGAATCAGATTGGCACATTGACCGAAACCATTGAAGCAGTCGAGACCTGTCACCGGGCCGGGTGGCGGGCGGTCACATCCCATCGTTCCGGAGAGACCGAAGACAGCACCATAGCCGATCTGGCAGTGGCTTTGAACATGGGGCAGATCAAGACCGGTGCGCCGGCCCGCTCCGATCGCGTCGCAAAATACAACCAACTCTTGCGCATAGAGACAGAACTGGCTGACACTGGTAAATATGCCGGCTGGTCAGCACTGGGTCTTTAGCAACTGGCCGATTAATAATCAACTCGCGCACCGATCGGTGCGCGAGTTTGTTTTTCCGGTTATGGGGACAATCATTATATATTATGCTTTTGTCACTGCCACAAAGATCATTGGTCGGCGCCCGGTCTGGTTGCGGAGCAGGCTTCTTACTGCGTCCGTGATGGTCTTTTCATCATCCGAACCTCCGTTATTGACCAGTTCCGTTACTTTCTTTTGGACAGCGGGCACGAGTGTCTCTGCATCTTCTGGAGAGATAAAGCCGCGCGTGATCACCTCGGGATCCTTTAGTAAACGATTGGAGTATTTATCCAGCGTTGCGGTAATGAGAACGATCCCAGCCCGGGCAAGTTGCTCCCGCTCCCGCATAACCTCCAGGTCAATTTCACCTACGCTATCACCTTCCACGAATACATATCCCCCGGGCATTCGTTCGGCTAATGTCAGCTTGCCATCACACAGTTCCACCACCTGACCGTTTTCAACCACGGCGATATTTTCAACCGGGATGCCAACTTGCTTTGCCAGGTTGGCGTGCCGTCTAAGCTGGTGAAGTTCGCCGTGGATAGGCATAAAGAAGGTGGGGCGCACCAGGTTGAGCAGGAGTTTCATCTCCTCGGAGCTTGCGTGCCCAGAAACATGTACTGGCGAGATGGCCTCATGCACCACTTCCGCTCCCCGTCGCATAAGCCGGTTAATTGTCTTGCTGATGGCTTCCTCATTACCTGGGATGGGGTGAGACGAAAGAACGATCGTATCGCCAGCTTCCACATCGAACTGACGGTTGGTTCCCGTGGCAAGCCTCCCAATGATGGAGGATGGTTCCCCTTGTGAACCCGTGCACATCAAAACCACGTCTTTGTCCGGTAAATGCAGCGCTTCTTCCAGGCTCACCAATGTATTTTCGGGTATTTGCAGGTAGGCCATTTTTTGGGCTATCTTCGCGTTATCCACCATGCTGGTCCCCACAAAAGCAATTTTGCGGTTGTGCCGAACTGCAGCATCCGCGACTTGCTGCATTCGGGCGATTAGCGAGGCAAAGGTGGCGATGATAATGCGACCTGAAGCGTTCCGAAAAACCTCGTCAAATGCCGGGCCAATCACTCTTTCGGAGGGGGTCCAGCCGGGACGTTCGGAGTTGGTGGAATCGGCCAGCAAGATCGCCACGCCGCGTGCGGAAAATTCTGCCAGCTTGGCAAAGTCTGTCGGCCAGTTATCCACAGGGGTCTGGTCAAACTTGTAATCGCCAGTGTGGACAATTAGCCCTGCAGGGGTTGTGATACCCAAACCGATGGCATCCGGAATGGAGTGGCAGACGTGAAAAGTTTCAACCTTGAAGGGGCCAATCCGAATTGTTTCGCTCGCCTGCACCATGCGCAGATCAGACTTATTCGATAGGCCATTACGCGCCAGTTTTACATCGATCAACCCTTTTGTCAGGGGAGTGGCATATACCGGCGCGGGAACAACTGCAAGAAGATGCTGAATGGCGCCTATGTGATCCTCATGCCCGTGGGTGATAAATATGCCATCCACTCTCTTCGCATTGTCGCGCAAGTACTGGAAATCAGGAATGATGTAATCCACGCCCAGCATATCGTTATCGGGGAACATCAGCCCTGCATCCACAACGAGGATTCGGTCGGCGTATTCATACGCCATCATATTTTTACCCACTTCGCCCAGACCCCCGATGGGTATGATTCTTAATTTTTGTTCTTTACTCATGTTATTTCCTTTGTTTTACTACCCGCCCATTAAATAAAACACAAAACGCCCCTTGCATTTTGCAGGGGTTTGTGGAACAGGTAATTTTTGAATTTTGCCAACTGCCTTACGGCAGTAAAAGTTAACTTTTTTAGTAATAATCCACCTAGGTGAAATATCTCAAGGCGAAATGAGTATAGCAGGTGAAATAGGATTTGTCAAAGTTATTTTAACAGAATTTTAACAGAAAATGCAGCCACGAAATAGTAATCATTAAATATTAATGAAAAAAACCAAATCGTTTGAGATTTTCCAAGGTGCAATAACAACCATTTTGTTTTACTTTGGCTGTTTTTCGTCACTCCCATTTTAAGAGGGAAGTTTTCTCTTGGTGATACAATCAAATCGCTATTTGGAGGATTAATGAACAGATCACAACTGCGCCGCCGATATTTGCGCATCATGTCATTTTTTTCTCGCGTAATTCTTGGTTTTATTTTTTGGGAAATAATCCTGGCACGGATCGGTTTTCGAGGGTTAACCCGGCGGACGCGTTCCGAGCGTTACCGGCGCGTAGCAGCACAATTTCGCGTTCTTGCGATCCGGATGGGGGGAGTGATGATCAAGGTCGGGCAATTTCTTTCATCCCGCTTGGACGTACTTCCGCCCGAAATCACTGCGGAACTCTCCGGTTTACAGGACGAGGTGCCTCCGGAAAAATTTGAAGACATCCGGCGCGAAGCCGAGGCCGGCCTGGGTGCCCCCCTGGCGGAGAAATATATATCCTTTGACGAAACTCCCCTGGCAGCGGCTTCTCTTGGACAGGTGCACCGGGCTCGTCTATGTGTGTCCGATGATACAAAAAAGGAATTTTGCGACGTGGTCGTAAAAATTCAGCGACCTTTCATCGAGCAATTGATCGAAGTGGATCTAACCGCTTTGAGGCAGGTTGGAACCTGGCTGGCAAAATACCCTCCTATTGCCAGGCGGGCTGACGTTTCCGGCCTTGTCGAGGAATTCTCAGCGACAATTCGCGAAGAAGTGGACTATCTCGCCGAGGGTAAAAATGCCGAAATTTTTGCCGAATTTTTCAAAGAGGTGCCCCGCGTACACGTCCCGCGCGTGGTTTGGAGTCACACCACCCGCCGGGTATTAACATTGGAAGATGTTTTTGCAATAAAAATCACCGATTATGCTGCCATAACCGCGGCAGGCATTGACCGGGCTGAAGTGGCCAATGTTTTGCTCGATACATACCTAAAACAGATTTTTGTGGATGGCTTTTTCCATGCCGATCCCCACCCGGGAAACCTGTTTGTAACCCCTCTGCCAGGTCAAATTGAAAACGGAAAACCAGCCTGGCGGCTAACCTTTGTTGACTTCGGAATGGTTGGGCATGTCCCCGATAACCTTCGTAATGGTCTTCGGGAAATGCTGGTCGCCGTAGGAATGCAGGATGCTGCCCGTTTAATTCGCTCCTTCCAGACCATACATGCGCTGTTGCCTGGCACAGACCTGCAGCAACTTGAGCAAATGAGTGCCTCGATGTTTGATATGTTCTGGGGCAAGTCCATGGACGATATTCGCCAGCTGAGCCCCCAGGAGATGATCCATTTTGCGGACCGGTTCCGTGACCTGATGTATAACATGCCTTTCCAACTCCCGCAAAACCTGCTGATGCTCGGCAGAACTGTTGCCATCCTTTCAGGGATGTGCGTAGGGCTGGATAAGGATTTCAATTTGTGGAACCAGCTTGCTCCATACGCTACCAAGCTGGTCTCCCAGGAAGTTGGTTCCAATTGGCGTGTTTGGCTGGACGAATTGGGAAACGTGCTTAAAGAATTAATAGCGATACCGACGAAATTAGGTCGTGTTCTGAGCCAGGTGGAAAGAGGCGATATTACGGTCCAGGTGCCTGGAGTAAGCAGGCAAATGGTCTCATTGGAAAAAGCTGTCAATCGTCTCACCGGCAGCGTATTATTTACTGCCCTGCTTATTGGTGGGATGATGCTCTATGGTGACGGGAAAGACCTGATTGCGTATATCCTTTTTGCTTGCTCAGGTCTGACCTTGATTTGGACCCTCTTATTCAGCCGTTCTGGCCCGCGACGGTTTCACCCTTAATAGAAAAGACCGCCCTTATTTTCGGGCGGTCTTGATAGTTGGCTAAGACTTTTTATTTGGCTCATCCATCTTTTCCAGGGCGGCGTCGATCATACTCCGCCAAGCCAGCAGCATTTCTTTGCGGGCATTATGGCGGTGTTCGGCGAATTCCGGTGGGATCATCCCTTCCATGCTTTTATGGAACTCTTCCCTGGCTGTACGGAAATGCTGGCGTGTCTCTTCAGAAATCTTACCTTCGAAAGGTTTATGGGTATGTGCGGTTTGTTCAGGCATAGCATCGCTCCTTATTGTCCAAGGATTATAGCGCGGAGTCTGCCTGGGAGCAATATCTCGATAATGCTAGTAAAATGATGAGGTACAGGTTTTACATTTGAATATTTAATTAATGAACAACGCCGCGGTTTCGGACCAAAAACACTCCCAGTGGTCAAAATTGCTAACATCTTCACCCGTTTATGAAGTTACAACCGTAATATTAATATTTGAGCATTTGCTAAATGGAGGCGTTTTGTGGAGTATCGCACGCTTGGATTAACCGGTCTAAAGGTTTCACCGCTTTGCCTGGGCACGATGCAATTTGGCTGGACAGCGGACGATTCAATGTCTCAGCGCGTCCTTTCGGCGGCTTTCGAAGCGGGAATTAACTTTATTGACACTGCCGATATTTATTCACGCTGGGCTGACGGGAACCCGGGTGGAGTTGCCGAGCAGATTATCGGACGCTGGATGAAGCAAAACAGTATCGCGCGGGAAAAAATCGTCCTTGCCACCAAGGTGCGCGGCAATATGGGCGGAGGATCGGAAGACGAAGGGCTTTCCCGTAAACATATCCTGGCGGCTGTCGAAAACTCTTTACGACGCTTGCAAACTGATTACCTTGATCTTTATCAGGCCCATTGGCCGGATCCGAAAACCCCAGTGGAAGAAACCATGCGCGCCTTCGACGAGCTTGTAAAACAAGGCAAGGTACGCTCAGTGGGGGCGTCGAACTATTCGGCCTGGGAATTGATGCAAGCATTATGGGATTCTGACAGGAATGACCTTTTCCGCTTCGACAGCCTCCAGCCGCACTATAACCTGGTTCATCGCGATGAGTTCGAGCGTGAATTATCTGCAGTCTGTAAAACTTATCACCTCGGCGTTATTCCTTATAGTCCTTTGGCAGGAGGATTCCTCACCGGGAAATACCGGCGAAACCTAGTCCCCATTTCGGCGCGCGCGGGTGGGGCAAAACGCTATTTTAGCGAACGCAATTGGATTTTGCTTGACCTGATGGATGCATTGGCCAAGCAGAAAGGCGCAAGCATCTCACAAATAGCATTGGCCTGGCTTTTGGCTGATCCGCTCATATCCAGTCCGATCATCGGGGCGAATTCGATCGAGCAGTTGAAGGATAACCTCGGCGCATTGGATGTGCGGCTTACTCCTGCTGAAAAAACAACATTAGATAAAGCATCCGCTTGGAAAGAGACTCCGGAGTGATTTTCCTGAGGAATAAACCTAAATAAATTATTGACTATTTTCTGCAAAGCTGGCAATAGGAAGCATATTTAAAACCTTTAGGGATTACTGTATTGATAAAATTCCATTATTAATATTAAAGGCCGAAAAGCGCAGGGATCCTGAATGGAATAATTCTTCAAATCGGAATACTAAGATGAGGCCATTATGACTGCTAAGGTAATCCTGAATCCTTATTCAAATCGTTGGAAAGCAAAAGCCCGCTGGCCTGAAGCAGAATCGGCTCTCAAAGCAGCAGGCGTCGATTTCGAACTGGCCATTTCTGAACGACCTGGCCATATCGTCGAGCTTGCAAAGCAGGCAGTCCTGCAAGGTTTTTCTCCCATCATCGCTGCCGGCGGTGACGGGACAATTGGGGAAGCTGTAAATGGGCTTGCACAGGCGGCTAAATCCGAAAAGGATTTGCTGGGACCGCTCGGCATCCTTCCCTTGGGGACCGCCAATGATATGGTCTACAATTTAGGGTTGCCACTCGACCTGCCATCTGCAGCCCAGATAATTAAGAAGGGAAATTTTAAGCACATGGATATCGGCAAAGTGAACGACCGATTCTTTGCCAATAATTCAGCTGCCGGTCTGGAACCATACGTCACCACAAAGCAAGTCAGGATTAAATGGATCGGCGGAATTCTTCGCTACCTGGTGGCGGCAGTTTGGGCCATTATGGAACGGCCCAAGTGGATCGCAAAGATTACCTGGGACGATGGCGAGTATGCCGGTCCGGTGTCATTGGTGACAATCGGGAACGGCGCCAGGTCGGGTGGGGTGTTTTACATGATCCCGCATGCCGATCCCTTCGATGGAAAATTAACATTTGTCTATGGGTATCGTTCCACGCGTCTTGCCATGCTGACAACTTTACCGCGCGCCATGAAACCTGATGCGGGAAGTTATGTAGAAACGGACGGGATTTACGAACAGAAGGCAACATGGATTAAGGTTCACCTGGAAAACCCCTCCCCGGCTCACACAGATGGTGAACTATTCTCGAATGCAATTCAAGATCTGGATTATTCAATTTACCCTGCCCGGTTATTAATGCTGTTACCGTGAAATTTCCATTGGAATAAAAACGCCTCGGCATGAACTGACCCCCAAAAACCGGACACAAAAAGAAAGCGCCTCGTGTGATAATAGCGCACAGGAGGCGCTTTTCATATGACAGGAAAGAAGGGCATGACT
>JADGQC010000143.1 GCA_017882125.1 Anaerolineales bacterium | reverse complement strand
AGCAGTATACTCATTGCGATGCCTGAAAGTGAATTTACCATGTCTATTGTCCCAAGTGCGGGAAAATTAAAACAAATATATCGGTTGAAAAAATTACGCGAATCAGGATTCGGATTGAAGTATATATAGCCCACACCTATGGCAGAAGTAGAAAGCAAGTCAACCCTTGAATTCCTTTTCAACATCAGCCGTGAACTGGCTTCCGCGCTGGAACTGCGTACTGTTTTACAGCGCATCCTGTTCCAGTCACTGAAATACGTGGGCGGTGAACGCGCCAGCATTGTCGTTCTCGATGATAATGGTCGTGCCATCGACTCGGCCATCGTTTATGGACGCAAGGTCCACGACCACACTACCCAGCAGTTGCGTGAGACCGTGGAACGCGGTTTGGCTGGTTGGGTCGTCCGTAACCGTCAATCAGCCTGGGTGCCCGATACCAGCCTCGATGAGCGTTGGCTCCGCCGGCCCGATGACGCTGCCGACCAGTCCGGTGCCAAAGCCGCCTTGTGCGTTCCCCTGATGGCGCATGAGCGCCTTGTGGGAGTCCTGACGCTTGTTCACCCAGAGCCGGGGTCTTATACAAAAGAAAATTTAAGCCTCATGCAGGCCATTTCCGACCAGGCTGGGATAGCGGTCCTAAATGCCCGTCTCTACGCCGAGAGCCAGCGCCAGGCGCGCGTGATGACTGCCCTGGCATCCAGCGCAGACGCCATCAATGCCAGTCTCCGCCTGGACGATGTACTCCAGCGTATTTTGAATGAGACCATCCAGGCATTGCAGGTGGAAACGGTCGCTCTGGCACTGGTTGAATCCAACTGGGACCTGGTCTTTCACGCCGCCACAGGGGAACACAAGGATGACATTGTAGGGAAGCGCGTCCACTCCGGTCTCGGCGTGGTCGGCTGGGTGGCGCACGAAGGGGAGGGGGTGGTCATCCCGGTCGTGCGGGAGGATAAGCGTTTTGCACCCGGTGAGCTTTTTACAGGTTTCGAAGTCCACGCCATGGCGGTGGCCCCCATTTTTGCTCTTGGGCGCGTGATTGGCGTCCTGCAGGTCATCAATCCCATCTCCGGCGGGTTCGATACCGACGCCCTGATGGTATTGACGGGCATCGGCAACCTGGCCGGTTCTACCATCCAGCACGCCCAGTTGTTCGAACAGCTCCAGGCTGCCCACAAACGCTACCGCGAGCTTTTCGATGACAGCGTTGACCCGATTCTGGTGACCGGTGTGGACGGGAAAGTCCACGAGGCAAACCGCCAGGCATCGGTCATAACGGAATATTCTTCCAGGCAGCTGCAAGGCATGATGATTGACCAGCTTCACGATGGCGCCGTTGGCGACAAAACGGTCAGCTTGGAAAAGCTCAAAAGCGGGAAGATCGTCAGCTACGAATCGGTTCTAAAATCCAGGAGCGGTAAAAAGATCCCCATCCAGGTATATGTGCGGAAAGTTGTCTTCGAGGAAGCCGAATCCCTGCAGTGGCTCATGCGGGATATCAGCGAGCGAAAAGACCTGGATACCCTGCGCGAAGAACTCACTTCCATGATTTATCATGACCTGCGTTCCCCTCTGGCAAATATCATCTCGAGTCTCGACGTTCTTGCAACCCTTTATCCCTCTCAGGAAAACGAGGCCATCCAATCCGTTACCACCATTGCCCGCCGCTCTACTGACCGCATCCAGCGCCTGGTTAGTTCCCTGCTCGACATCAACCGCCTGGAATCAGGCCAGACCATCGTTTCCCAACAAAGTGTGATCCCTTCTCTCCTGGCAGAGGACGCCCTGGATGCCGTCCGTCCCATGACTGACAGCCGCCACCAGGTTCTGAAGAGCCATTTATCGGACAAGCTCCCGCCGGTATGGGTTGACGTGGATATGATCCGCCGTGTTCTGATCAACTTGATGGAGAACGCCTCGAAATTTACCCCGCCCGAGGGAAAAATCGAACTGGGCGGCCAACAGGATGGTGATTGGGTTCAATTATGGGTGCAGGACAATGGCGGTGGTATCCCGGCAGCCGAGCAAGAGCACATTTTCGAAAAATATACCCGCCTTAAGGGACAGGTAAATGCCAGCGGGTTGGGGATTGGGCTTGCCTTCTGTCGCCTGGCTGTCAATGGTCACGGCGGAAAAATCTGGGTCGAGAGCGACCTTGGCCAGGGCTCCAAATTTATTCTTACTCTTCCGGTTTCCAAGGAAAAACAATAATTTCAGGAGATAGCATGCAGTCAATTGCCACCGATATATATATTGAGAATCAATATCCGGGTGCCACCCTTGGCGTGATTAATCTGCCCCATGGGCTGGTCCAGGTTGATGCGCCTCCTTCTCCCGAGGATGGGCGCGCCTGGCGGGCTGCCCTGATGAACCTTGGGGGCGGGTCTGAACGATTGCTGGTCAACCTCGACGCACACCCCGACCGGACCTTGGGTGCCCGCGCCATGGACTGCACCATCGTCGCCCAGGAAAAGACCGCCCACGTCTTTCGCACCCGCCCGACAACTTTCAAAGCCCAGGGCGAGGAGACCGGTTCGGATTGGGAAGCCATCCCGGGTCTGGGAAATATCCGCTGGGTGCCGCCGGAGATCACCTTCAGTACACAGATGACCATTCACTGGGGGGAATCACCCGTAATTCTCGAACACCATCCGGGTCCAACTGCTGGTGCCGCCTGGGTCATCCTGCCGGATGCAAAAGTTGTTTTTATCGGTGACGCAGTGGTCAAGAATCAGCCGCCCTTCCTTGCTGGTGCGGATCTGCCCGTCTGGCTCGATACGTTAAAACTCCTGCTTTCGTCCACTTATAAAAACTGGATCGTGGTCAGCGGTCGCAACGGAGTGGTCCCGGTTGATGTGATCCGCGCCCAAAAAGATTATCTCGACGGGGTGTTCACGAAACTCGAAAAGCTGGCTGGGAAAAAATCCCCCCCTGAGGCGGTCGATAACCTCATCACACCCCTGTTGCGCCCGTTCAAGATTCCCGGCACTCAACTTCAGAAATATACCCGCCGCCTCCGTTACGGTTTGCATCATTATTACAGCCACCATTACCGGTCATCCGGTACGGGAAGCGGCGAGGAATAAACATCTTGGTCCAAAAAGATTCTCAAATGGCGGAATCATACCAGTCGCTCTTCGAGGTGACCCGGGGACGCATCGTTGAGTCCGTTCATTTCGGGGCTGCCGCTGTGGTCGACTCTGGGGGTCGCTTGCTCGCCTGGCTGGGTGATCCGAAAACAGTCACCTTCCTGCGCTCCAGCGCCAAACCATTCCAGGCGCTCCCCTTCATCGAGCGCGGCGGCGATCAGACTTTCCATCTTACCTCCAGGGAAGTGGCCATCATCTGCGGTTCCCATGATGGCACCGACGAGCACGTCGAGGTGGTCAAGGGCATCCAGGCCAAAGTCGGCGTGCAGGAAAGCGATCTTTTATGCGGTACCCACCCGCTTTCCCATGTACCCACGGTTGAAGCCATGCGCCTGCGCGGCGAAGCCCTCTCCCCTAATCGCCATAATTGTTCCGGCAAGCACACCGGCATGCTGGCTGCCGCCCGCATGCGCGGACTTCCCATCGCCGATTATGTCAATCCCGATCACCCCGTCCAGAAGGCCATCCTGGATTCCCTGGCGGAGATTTGCAGCCTACCGATAGAGCAGGTCGAGCTGGGCATTGATGGCTGTTCGGTTCCAAATTTTGCCGTCCCGCTTTATAACGCCGCTTTGGGATTCGCCCGCTTGTGCGACCCGCGCGGCTTGCAAGCCGAACGTGCCGCTGCCTGCCGCCGCATCACCCAGTCCATGATGGCAAACCCCGTCATGGTCGCCGGTTCTGGGCGGTTCGACACGCGCCTGATAGAAGTCTGTTCTGGGCGCATCCTGTCCAAGGGCGGGGCGGAAGGGTACATGATTCTTGGCATATTGGGCGGCGCCTTGGGCTCTGAATCTCCTGGGGTTGGCATCGCATTTAAGATCTCCGACGGCGATCTTCCAATTCGCAAGGCAGATGGCGATTCCTACAACCGCGTTCGCCCCGCGGTCGCTCTCGAAATCCTGCGCCAGATGGGTTACATCGGCGAAAAGGAAATGGAGGCTTTAGCCGCCGAGTTTGGACCAGTCAAGCCGGTGACCAACTGGCGCAAATTGGTGGTGGGTCATTCCCGTCCAGCCTTCACCTTGCAAAGGACCTCATAACCCCCGTGACCCATCTCGAAAAACTCGCCCGGCAGGTGCACCAGCGCCTGCTGGATTTTTATGGGCAGCCCGTTTGGCAAAATCCCTTGGCGCCGGTGGATGAGCTCGTCTCTACAATCCTATCCCAGAACACCAACGACACGAATCGGGACCGGGCGTTTGAATCGCTCGTTGGAAATTTCCCCACATGGGAAGGGGTACGCGATGCCCGCCCTTCCTCGGTGGTTGCTGCCATCCGCTTGGCAGGGCTTTCCAATCAGAAGGGACCGCGTATCCAACAGGTACTTATGGATATTACTGTCGAGCGGGGCTCGCTTGATTTGGGTTTTCTAAAGGATCTACCCCTCGAAGAAGCACGTGCGTGGTTGATGAAGCACAAGGGTGTCGGTCCAAAGACTGCCGCCATCGTCCTGCTCTTCTCCATGGGGCGTCCTGCCTTCCCGGTGGATACCCATATTTTTCGGGTGACCGGTCGGATTGGTTTGCTCCCCGAAAAAATGACGGTTGTGCAGGCGCATCCCCACCTGGAGAGACTTTTCCCCCCCGATGCATACTATGCTGCTCATTTGAACATCATCCGCCTTGGGCGTGAGATCTGCTCGGCCCGCAAGCCCGCCTGTCCACGTTGCCCGTTGCGGACACTTTGCAAATATGTAAAGAATCACAAAAACAATTAGATTTATAATACATTTATCTAACTTCTTCGGAAAGGAGGTGGTGGCGATGCTATATAGCATCCGCGAACGTGGCCAGGGATTGGTAGAGTACGCTCTTATATTAGTTTTGGTTGCAGTCGTTGTTATCGCAGTTTTACTCGTCCTCGGCCCTGTCATTGGGAATGTTTTTAGCAAATTAAATAACAGTTTAAGTTCATTTTGAAAATAATCTCCCGCCTGACGAGCGGGAGGTTATTTTAACCCTTAAGCAGTTCCAGCAGCCCATCCGGGTAGACAGGCGCTTTCCCCTCCCCAAAATCATCCAATCGTTTCCACATCACCTTGAAAGGCTCCCCCAGTTCATCGCCTTCAAGGATTTCTTTTGCATAAAAGCTGGGATGTGTCAGCCTGCCGTCGTAGACCAGCACGATCTGGTGGGCGCGCACCCCCTCGCTGGCATAAATATTCTCGAGCATACCAAGGTAATGGACATCGGTGAGTTCCGCTCCAATTTCCTCGCGGATTTCCCTTTTGATGGCTTCGTGACCATATTCGCCAAATTGGATTCCCCCGCCCAAAGGGCGGTAGTAAAGACGCCCTTTTTCCTGGTATTCAGCCACCAGGATGCGCTCCCCCTCCCGGCATACGCAGATCGCGATTGGTCGAATGATTTCTTCTACCATATGGCCTCCTTGTCATTGCGACATCGTCCCACGTTCTTTGGGGGAGACGCCGGTGCTCTTCCGGCGGCGTGGTAATCTCCTCCCACCAATCATAATCTCGCCTGCATCGACCACGGACCGGTCCACGTCACCATCACCAGTCTCACCTCCCCCCGCAGCGACTCCTCACTCTCCACGAACACCAGCTTGTTCGTCGGCGTGCGACCGCGCCAGCGCCCCTTCACTTTCTCTTCAAACAATACCTCCACCTTTTTTCCCAAGTAACCGGCATTGATCTCTCCGCTGATCTTTTCCTGCAAATCTTCCAGCATACGGAACCGGCGCATCTTCTCTTCCTCCGCCACGTCGTCCTGGTACAGCCGCTCCGCCACCGTCCCGGGGCGTGTCGAATAGCGCGCCAGGTGCGCCACGTCCATGTGCAGGTCTTCCAGGAGGTGATAAGTCTTCATGAACTGTTCTTCGCTCTCCCCTGGAAACCCGACAATGATATCGGTGGCGATCGAACAACCGGGGATGCGCTCACGGATATCCGCCACCTTCCGGCGGTAATCCGCCTCGCTATAACCGCGTCGCATATGCCTGAGGATATCGTCGTCTCCAGCCTGGATCGGTATTTCGATGTGCGGCATTACTTTTGGCAATTCCGCCACGGTCTCCATCAAGTCTTCGCTGAAATAATTGGGGTGGGAAGTCAGGAAGCGGATCCGTTCCAGCCCTTCCACCTTATCCAATCTCCGCAGTAACGCGGACAGGTTCCCGACCTCCGGCTGGTCCTTCCCATACCGGTCAACGATCTGGCCCAGCAGGGTTACTTCTTTCACACCCTGCGCGGCCAGTGAAATTGCTTCCGCCTCGATCTCATCCGCAGGGCGCGAGCGTTCCGCCCCCCGCCGGGACGGGATGATGCAGAACGTGCAGGCATGCGAACACCCCAGCACCACCGGCAGGTGCACTGATACGGTCTTGCCGCGTTCATGTTCTGGCAGAATGATGCCGGCTGTCAGCCACATTTTATCCGCAGGGTGGGTCGATGGGTCGCCGTCCATTTCCGCGAACCGCTCTTCGGTCTCGCGCGCTTCCTCACTTTTTGCTTCACCTTGGGTTAAATAAGAAATTAGCGGACCCGGGTCCGAAGGCGGGGAAAACACATCCACGAATGGGTACCGGCTGCGTAGCCTCTCCGGCTCCCGGATTCCCACCAGGCAGCCCATCAGGTTCACCACCAGCCCGGGGTTCTTGGTTTTCAGAGGTTTGATGGATCCCAGTCGTCCATACGCCTTATCCTCTGCAGACTGGCGCACCACGCATGTGTTCAATACGATTACGTCGGCGTCTTCAACCTTACCGGTAAATTCATAACCCAGGTGTTCGAGTGCCGACCCCAGCCGTTGCGAGTCGGCTGCGTTCATCTGGCAGCCTTCCGTCCAAACATGGTATTTTTTCATTGGGCGTGAATTATACCAAGTTTGTCCTCTATCCTCCTGCTTCGCACCCCTCACTTTATGGTAAAATCTTCCAGCCCGGAGGGATGGCCGAGTGGTTTAAGGCAACTGACTTGAAATCAGTCGTGGCTGTAAGGTCACCGGGGGTTCGA
>JADGQC010000142.1 GCA_017882125.1 Anaerolineales bacterium | reverse complement strand
TCGGCTACGGAATTCACTGGTTGAGCGAGTGTCACCGTATCATGCGCAATTGCGCTCGTGGGCTTTACCACCGGTCGGGAATAGCCTTGCATCGCACCAGACATGTCCGGTGCAGCGCAGGGGTCACCCTGCCCCGAAGGTCGAATATTCAATTGCTGGGATTATACTGCAAATTCCAGGGGAGCCTGGCAGTTCCTTGAAATTCCCGCCAATGGGTGATCAAACCGTTAAACGTTCAGGGACGGATTTCTCCGTCCCTGACTGGTGACTTGCTTCGTCATGCCTTGAGAATGGCTGTATCGGCCACCGGGCACACGGCCTGGCACTGCGGGGTATCGAAATGGCCAACGCACTCCACACAGGTGGCGGCGTCAATCAGGTAAGGGGTACCTTCGGTGATCGAGTTGGTCGGGCATTCCGGGACACAAGCGCCACACGCAATGCACTCATCAGTAATTTTCATTGCCATGGAAAACACTCCTTGAAGTAATTCGGATAACTATCATCCTGAATTTACTTTATCGCCGGTTGCATGTCAAATGACGAATGTCTTTGAATTGACTGCTTTTGTCACAGGTCTTAAATGGGTCTCAATCGGTCAATTCCCGTCTTCATGTATTCCTTTTTAGTTGGGAGTCAATTTTCCCGGCCGTTTCCTTAAAGGCAGCCAGGCGCTCGCGCTCTTTGCGGACAACGGCCTCGGGAGCTTTATTTGCAAAGTCGCCAGCGAGCAATTTCTCAAGCCGGTCGATCTGGACCTGGGTCGCGGACAGTTCCCTGCCCAGGCGGCTGCGCTCCTCTTCCACATCGATCATGCCGGAAAGCGGGATGTAGATTTCCAGCGGACCGGCAACGAGGGCTATGCTGTTTTCCGGCTTTGCCGGAAGAGAGGCAAGAATCGAGAGGAGGGATGGATCGAGCCCGGCGAGTGCCGCAATGACCGGGGCCTGCTCTTTTAACAGAGTCGTCTTATCGCCGCCAGCAAGGGTGGCAGGAATGCGCCGGGCAGGGCTGACCTTTTTCTCGGCGCGCAGGTTGCGAACCGAGCGGACCGCTTCCTGGATGATGGCAAAATCTGCAACCCTTGAGGGTTCCCAGCTTTCTTCGGGGCGCGGCTCCGGCCAGGGGGCGATGATCAGCGCTTCAGGCCAGTCTTTCACCAACCCGGTCAGCGGCGATGACCGCAGGGCAGCCCGCAAGTGACCCCACAATTCCTCGGTCACAAAGGGGGTAATGGGGTGCAGGAGCCGCAGGGAAATGTCGAGGACGCGTGCCAGGGTCCGGGCAGTGTTATAGGAACGCTGCCCGCCTTCTGCCATTTGCAATTTCGCCACTTCAACGTACCAGTCGGCAAAATCATTCCAGAAGAATTCGTAGATCTGGCGCCCGGCCTCGCCGTATTGGTAGGCCTGGAACAAGCGCTCCACTTCGCGGACCAGGGATTGCAGCCGCGCCCAGATCCAACTGTCGGCAAGGGTCCAATCGGTCTGACCGTCTACCGGGGAGGACATGGGTTCATCGTTGGATGGGAGTGCCTCGCCAGCGGGTGCCAGGCTGTTGATGGCCGAGACCACAAACCGGCCCGCGTTCCAGATCTTATTGGCAAAGTTCCGGTTGCCTTCCACCTTTTTCAGGCTGATGTTCGAATCATTGCCCGGTGTGGAGCCAACCAGCAGGGTGAAACGGAGGGCGTCGGTGCCGAACTCTTCCATGACCGGCAGAGGGTCTATGCCGGTGCCCTTGCTCTTGGACATTTTCTGCCCTTCCTCATTGCGCACCAGCCCGTGCAGGTAAACCGTATCGAAAGGTACTTTGCCGGTAAATTCCAGCCCATCCATGATCATGCGCGCCACCCAGAAGAAGAGGATGTCGTAGGCGGTTTCCATCATGGTGGTGGGATAGAAGTATTTATAATCGGGAGTCTCCTCCGGCCAGCCAAGCGTGGAGAAGGGCCAGAGACCGGACGAAAACCAGGTATCCAGCACGTCGGGGTCCTGGTGGATGTTTTTGCTGCCGCAGTGGGCGCAGGCGAGCGGGTCGAGGCGCGTGCAGGTCTGCTTGCCGCAGTCGTCGCAATACCAGACCGGTATGCGGTGTCCCCACCACAACTGGCGGGAGATGCACCAGTCCTTGATATTCTCCATCCAGTTGAAATAAACTTTTTCGAAGCGTTCGGGGATGATGCGGACGCGTCCATCCCGGACGGCCTCCAGGGCGGGTTTCGCCAGCGGCTCGATCTTGACGAACCATTGCTCCGAGATCATCGGCTCAACGATCTCACCCCCGCGCTGCGAATGGGGGACGTTGATGGTATATGGTTCCTCCTTGATGACCAGCCCGGCGGCGCGCATATCTGCCCAAATTTTTTCGCGGCAAACGAAGCGGTCGAGGCCGGCGTAAGGTCCGCCGGTTTCAGTCACCTTCGCGTCACGGTCCAGCATCGATAGGACCGGCAGCCCATGCCGCTGGGCGATGGCGTAGTCGTTGGGGTCGTGCCCGGGAGTGATCTTGAGCGCCCCGCTGCCAAACTCACGGGTGACATAATCGTCGGCGATAACGGGAATCTCGCGTCCCAAAATCGGCACCACTACTTTGCGCCCGATGAATTTTTGGTAACGCTTGTCATCGGGGTGAACGGCAACGGCAGTATCAGCCAGGATGGTTTCAGGGCGGGTGGTGGCAACCGGGATATATTCACCTGCCCCCCCAAGGGGGTCCGATCCGGAGAGCATGTATTTGAAATAATATAATTTGCCGGGCTCTTCGGAATACTCCACTTCCAGGTCGCTGACGGCGGTCTTCAGCCCGGGGGACCAGTTGATGAGACGCGGGCCGCGGTAGATAAGTCCCTTTTCGTAGAGGCGGACGAAGGCCTCCCGCACCGCTTTCGAAAGCCCCTCGTCGAGAGTGAAGCGTTCGCGCTCCCAGTCGCAGGAGGCGCCGATCTGGCGGATCTGGCTGGTGATGATCTGGTGGTACTTGGCCTTCCAGGACCAGACCCGCTCGACAAACTTTTCCCGTCCTAGTTCTTCGCGCGTGACCTCCTCGGTGCGCAGCAGGTCTTTTTCCACCTGCAGCTGGGTGGCGATGCCGGCGTGGTCGGTGCCGGGCACCCACAGGGAGGGGATGCCCTTCATGCGGTGATAACGGATCATCAGGTCTTCCATGGCAACGAACATGACATGACCGATGTGCAGTTCACCGGTTACATTGGGTGGCGGGATGGAAATGACGAACGGTTTTTTGGACGGGTCGAAACCGGGCCGGTTGGGGTCGTTGGACGGCCGGAAGTACCCGCCCTGCTCCCACATCTTGTAAATGCGCGGTTCGGTGGTCTTGAAATCGTAGGCTTTGGGTAACTGGTATTCGGTCATACCTGGCTCCTTAAATTAACACAAAACGCCCGCATCCTGTTGAGGACGGCGGGCGCCGCGGTACCACCTCAATTCACCCATTAGGGTGCACTCTGTGCCTGACGATCATCTGGCTGGTCTGTAACGGGACCGCCCGTGCTGTTCTACTCTCGATTGGATTTCTTCAGCACATAGACCGTGCGACTTCGGCAGGGGGTTGCTGTGGAGGCTTCCAGCCAGGGCCATCCTTCTCTATCAGCATGCCGGACTGCCTACTGCTCACGGCATTATTGGGCAGATTATACAGAGTCCGGGGAGGTGAGTCAAGCGTTTGGATATCGTTGGGAGACGTCCCGATGGACGTCGCGGCAATCTCTCATTGGCAGGAGATTGCCGCGGGCTGGAAAAAGCATCCAGCCCTCGCAATGACACCTAGATATGGTATCCTTGACTTACCACTTTTTCTTGCGGGAGAGACCATGTACATTGCCATCGAGGGAGTCATCGGGGTTGGAAAGACGACCCTGGCACGCATGCTGGCGCCGAGCTTCGAAGCGGAATTGCTGCTCGAGGTCTTCGAGGAAAACCCATTCCTTTCCGATTTCTATTCCGACCGGGCCCGATACGCCTTCCAGACCCAGATCTTCTTTCTCCTGAGCCGTTACCACCAGCAGCGGCGGGGTGTCACCGCCCTGATCGAATCCGGCAAGAGCCTGCTCTCCGATTACACTTTCGCCAAAGACTCGCTATTCGCCCGCATCAACCTGCAGGGCGACGAACTGGAAATGTACAAGCGCGTGCACGAGGCGCTGGCCGAAAAAATCCCGATGCCCAATCTGCTGGTCTACCTGCGCGCCGACACGGATGTGTTGATGCAGCGAATCGCCCTGCGCGACCGCAGTTACGAGCGCAACATGGAACGCAATTACATCGCTGACCTCAACCGGGCCTACGAAGAATTCTTCTCCAAACCTTACGACGGCACACCGGTGCTGACCATCGACACCAACCCGCTGGACTTTGTGCGCAACCCGGGCGATCTTGGCATCATCGAGAACCGCATCCGCGAAAAACTGATCCTGCCGCCATACCAGCCATTCCTGATCGACCGTTAGGGAAACATTCGATGCGCATCACTCGTGAGACTCTCACCCGCATCGCCAAGGAAACCGCCCTTAAGCGAGCCAATGCGGACCCCGGCCTGGTTGCAGCTTACCTGACCGGTTCCTTGCGGACAGAAAACCCATTCCTGGGCAATTCAACCGATATCGACATGGTGCTCGTCCACGCCGGCGAAGTATCAGCCCGCCGCGAGATCGTGCCGCTGACGCCCGAAGTCCACCTGGATATCGTGCATAACCCGCGCAGCGAGTACGAAAAGCCAAAGGAACTGCGGGTGCACCCCTGGCTGGGACCTGATCTCTACGATTCGCTGCCTCTCTATAACACCCAGCATTTCTTCGAGTTCGTCCAGGCAGGCGTGCGGGCCGGTTACGATGAACCGGTTAACGTGCTGGCGCGCGCCCGTCGAAATGCGGACCACGCGCGTCAAATCTGGAGCGGCCTCGGATTCAGCCAGGAGACCGGACCCGCCCGGCTGCTTTCGTACCTGAAGAGCGTCAATCACGCCGCCAATGCGATCGCGGTATTAACGGGCAGTCCGCTGGCTGAGCGGAGGTTCCAGCTCCAGTTTACGGAACGGGCTGAGGCGGCCGGCGTACCAGGTCTCACAGCCGGGCTGGCAGGACTGCTTGGTAACGTACAAGTCGATGCCGGGTCGCTGAGAGAATTTCTCCCGGATTGGGAAGAAGCGTTCGTCGAAGCAGCCAGCCGGGACCAGGTCAATCTTAATATCGCCGCGCCACGATTGGGATACTACAAACTTTCATTCCAAGCCATGCTGGCGGGCGAATCTCCACTGTCCGTCCTCTGGCCACTCGTGCACACCTGGACGTTATCCGCAGCCGTGCTTTCACCAGAGCACCAGGCAAAATGGACGGCTGCCTGTGAAAGCCTGGGACTGGCAGGCGAAGCGTTCAATGAGCGCATGGAAGGGTTGGACCATTTCCTGGATACTGTCGAGGAAACGCTTGAAAATATGGCTGCGAGCCAGGGGGTTTGACCCCACCCATGGGCACATCCGCCCCGGGTAAAATCGGCAGAACTGTGGATAACTGACCTTAATCTGTGGATAACCCGCGCGGAAAGTGGATAAGTCGCTCAATTGTTCGAAATATGAACCCCCATATACAGGGGGCGGGTGTTTTAAAAACCTGAATATATTTCCCAGATTGATTGATTGCGTTGTCAGAAATAAAAAAGGGGTTATCTTTTCGGGGACTTATCCACAGGGTCAAATCGAACGGATGCCCATGGAAACACCACCCATGAGGTCCCGGCTGAAGACCACGCCAGCATTGCCGGGTTTTTTAAATTATCCACTTATCCACAGGCCCTACTACGTATACTATTAACATATGTATCTATAAATGATAAAGAGTTAAGAGGGGGGATCCAACCAAGATGTGGTTGCGCATTGTACAATTAATTGTATAATCGACTTTTAATCGTATAATGGTCTTTACCAAGAATGAGAGGAGGTGCCTGGTCCAGATACAAATATAATTTTCCACCCAAATCCAATTCAAAGTAACCAATTAGATTCAGAGGAGAGAGATTGTGAAACGTTCAATGTTATTTCTCATTTCGCTGGTCGTGGTGACCGGCATGATCCTGACAGCTTGCGGCCCTGCAGCTACCACTGTAGCCCCGGCCACATCCGTATCCCCGACATCCGTACCCCCCACGGCGGTTCCACCCACAACGGTACCGTTCGTACCTTTGAGCCTGGCCGCCAAGGATTGCACGTACGGCGGTGAATTCTCAAAGATCGAAGCTGTCGACGCCAACACAGTTAAATTCACCCTTTGTTACCCTGACCCGGCCTTCCTGTCGAAAATCGCACTGGCCTCCTTCGGGATCCAGCCCGCGGCTTATTTGACTTCGACCGGCGGCGGCGGGACCGGCAGCGCCCTGCTGACGAACCCCGTTGGTACTGGTCCCTACATGGTGACCCAATGGCAGAAGGGTCAGGAACTTGACCTGGCTGCATTCCCCGATTACTGGGGGACTAAAGCCCTGACCAAGACCCTGGTGTTCCGCTGGAGCACTGAATCCGCCCAGCGCCTGCAGGAACTGCAGGCCGGCACAGTGGACGCAATTGACAACGTTGCTCCAACCGATTTCGCTGCTGTCCAGGCCGACACAAGCCTGCAACTGCTGAAGCGCGAAGCGATGAACATCATGTACATCGGCATGAACAACACCTTCCCGCCCTTCGATAAAGTGGAAGTGCGGCAGGCGATTGCCATGGGTATTGACCGCCAGCGCATTATTGATAACTTCTACCCGGCGGGCTCGTCGGTTGCCGATTTCTTCACCCCCTGCTCGATCGTCAACGGCTGCGTGGGCGATAAATTCTACAGCTTTGACCCGGTGGCTGCCAAGGCCCTGCTGGCCACGGCCGGCTTCCCGAACGGCTTCTCGACCGAAATTGCCTACCGCGATGTTGTGCGCGGCTACCTGCCGAATGTCGCCAACGTGGTCCAGGATATCCAGGCCCAGTTGAAGGCCAACCTGAACATCGACGCCAAGATCGTGGTGATGGAAACGGGCGCCTTCATCGACGCAGCCAACAAGGGCGAGCTGAAAGGCCTGCACCTGCTGGGTTGGACCGCAGATTACCCGGATATGACCAACTTCCTGGATGTATTCTTTGGG
>JADGQC010000141.1 GCA_017882125.1 Anaerolineales bacterium | reverse complement strand
CGTATAAGGGATTATTAATGTTTCCAGAATATAATACCAATATTGTCTGATTTCCCCATTCACAACTATTAACCTATGGAGGTCGCGATGACAACCTTTACTAAACCACTGGACCCCGAACTTCGGAAACGACTATCCCGCATTCAATACGAGGTCACTCAGCACGAAGGCACCGAACCAGCATTCAATAACGAATATTGGAATAATAAACATGCTGGCATTTATGCGGACGTAGTTTCAGGAGAACCATTGTTCAGTTCGCTGGATAAATTTGATTCGGGTACAGGCTGGCCGAGCTTTACCCGTCCTATCGAGCCGGACAATATCCTTACCCATACCGATCATAGCCTGTTCACGTCCCGCACCGAAGTACGCTCGAAACAGGCGGGTTCCCATCTTGGGCACGTTTTTGATGATGGTCCTGCGCCTGCTGGATTGCGATATTGCATGAACTCAGCCTCGTTGCGTTTTATCCCGGTTGAGCAGTTGGAAAAGGAAGGCTACGGTAAGTATCTCGCCTTATTCCAGCGAGACTCCAAAAAAGTAGCCGGCTGATCTTGAAGGGCGCCTATCTAGGCGCCCTTTTAGTTACCTATCCACATGGGGTAACTTAATCATGGAGTGTTTTACGACGAAGATAGTCATAATGTGCTTGTGAGTTCCTCGGACGTCACGAGATTGTTTCTCTCTGAGTACGGCGCTCTTTAATTAGTGTCAGGACGTGCTGCCAACTGGTGGTGAACATAGAACGGAACAGACGCACTGGTCCAAATTCCTCAAACTCTTCGATTTCCAGGCCATCTTCCAGATATCCGCGTTTGAAGTCAGGCAACTTCTCCATCAATTCATCGATAACTTTCTGAGGCACTGGGTTGAATAGACGGTAGACTACTGGCGGGTTTTGCTCGAGCAGTTTGTCTGCAGTGCCTTCCCAGTTGATTGTGCAGCATACCTCTCCGCCGACCATTTCAGTGAAATGATGTAAACCACGCGCGCCCCCAGCGATGAACGTTCCAGGCAGACCGCGTTCCTTCATCATGATATAAAGCTTGCGTGCCACAGCCAAGCCAGCTTGCCAAAGCACATCCGGCGATATGTCGATCTTGTCTCGCTCGACCACTTTTTTCAGGTGATCGTCATAGATGCCTGCGATGTGAGAGATGAACAGCTTGGGATGCTTTCCAGTCTTTGAACTGGCCTTCTGGTAGGTCTCACATAGCACTAAAGCCTGCCGGATACCAAAAATCTCGGTAGCATTCAAGGGCACGTCCTTACTTACTAAGTACTCCATGGCTACCAACCCTGAATGGGTGGTAGGGATCTTGCAGCAGATGTTAGGTGCCAGCTTGCGATTCTCCAATGCTTCGCGGATTACCACATCCGGATCATCCTCCCGAATCGGGTCGCCCTGGATGGAAACGTAACCCTGTTGTTCTTTGGAATTCTTGAAAATTGGTAGGAATTTATCGCTGATTGGTTTGACCAGCTTGCGCTGAAAGATGGCGATGGCTTCGTCATCGCTGGACGACTCGCGGAGGGCTTCATCCAGCAGTTTGAGGGAATAGGATCTCTCCGTGGGATGATCGACCATTTTTTGCGAGAAAGACGGGTTGTTCGTGCAGCCCGTGGCACCGTTGGCGATGGAAAGGTCAACCTGCTCCCGGGTTGGGTTGTTAATCCAGAACTCGGTGGGGGTCTGTTTGGCAATGCGGATGAAATAGGGCTCTTGCATGGGTGGACTCCTTGTTGAGAATGAAGATGGTGATTTGGAAAGTGTGGATCTGATCTCTTTCAGGCAGGCGGCTAAATTATAAGTTTGCCAGGACCATGGCCAGGGCTTCGATCGCCAGGCGCGGGCTGGAGAGAATCGGCACTTTCTGCTCTTCTGATGGAATGGTGTTGGCCACACGTGCCATTGAGGCCTGTGCCAGGATTATCACGTCGTTGCGGTCCATCAACTGGCGTAGCGTTTGTGTCACCAAGCGATCATGGGTCGCCATGTCCCCGGAGGAGAGGGCGGCAAAGGCACCCTCGCACAACACCGAATCGACCCTGACTTGAATGTTCCGGGCGGCCGCCTTGGCCTGTACAAGTTCGGTGGTTGGCTTGAGTGTGGTGGGGGCGGTGGCGGCTACACCGATATTTTTCCCCATCGAGATGGCCTTCTCGACCATTGGGTCGTCGATCTTGAGCACCGGGATGGCGACCAGGGGACGTACGGCTTCCACACAGGGTGATATGGACGAGCACGTACACTGGACCACCGTGGCACCGGCGCGCTCGGCCGCCACAACGTTATCGGCCACGCGCTGGTAGATAAATGGGGATAGACCACCCTGTGCCATGACAGTTTTAAGCAGCATCTCGTCGGCAATGTGGAAGACCTCTGTTCCGGAGGGCAGCAGTTCTTTCGACAGTTCGTTGAAAAGCCCGACCAGGGAGGATACAGTGTGAAGGTAGGCAACTATTAAAGGCATTCTGGTCTCCTCTCGAAACCTCATTCCATTGTTAGGGCAGGTGTCTCGAGCAGCTTGGCAAGGTCACCCAGGAAGCGGGCTGCTCTGGCGCCGTCCAGTACGCGGTGGTCCACAGACAGGCTCAAGGTCAGCATGCTGGCAGCGATGACCCTGCCATCCTCGACAAGGGCTTGCTCCTTGATGCGCCCGACGGCCAGGGTGGCCGCCTGGGGTGGGTTGAGCACGGCGTCGAACGCGTCGATGCCAAAGGCGCCCAGGTTGGAAATGGTGAAGACGCCTTCCTCCTGCTCGGCCGGCAGCAAAGTCCCAAGGCGGGCACGCTCCGTTTGGTCGGTTAGTGTGCGGGATGTCTCAATCAGCCCGAGGTGGTCAGCGTTGCGAATCACTGGCACCAGCAGACCACGCCCGGTGTCGACTGCCACACCGACATGCACCTCGTTCAACAGGCGCATGCCATCCGGAGTCCACTGGGACATTACTTCGGGGTGGTGGGCAAGCGTCCGAGCGCAGAAGTAGACCAGCAGATCGGTGTAGGTCAGGTGCACACCGGAACCGTTTTCCATTTTTGTCATTAGTTGCTCGCGCAGCGTCACCAATGGGCGTGCATCGACTGTTATATGGAGGTAGAAGTGTGGGGCACTGGTAAAGCTTTCCACCATGCGCCTGGCCATGACCTGTTCAATGCGTGTGAATGGGCGGATCATCCCTGCGTGGGTTTCGGACCGGACATCTGGTTTACGCCCGGCACTTTCCACATCCTGGAGGGTAATACGCCCTCCCGGTCCGCTGCCCTGCAGCGCGGCAAGGTCCACGCCCAGGTCGCGGGCGGCCTTGGCGGCCAGCGGGGTTGCTTTGGCAGGGGTGATGCTACCCAGGGCACTGATGTTCCAGGCCACCACCCGCCCGCCAGGACCGGTGCCCGTCGCCTGTCCCAAATTTACACCCAACTGTTTGGCCGTTCTGCGGGCGGCCGGGCTGGCCTTCACCTTGGATCCCTGGAGCGCTGGTAGGTTTTCTGGGGCTGCATCCAGTTTGGCAAGGGGGATTTTTGATTTCGGTGCTTTTTGTGGGATGGCTGGAATCCTCCCGGCAGGCAGGCTCTCACCTTCTGCAAGCAGGTCTGCGATCGCTGTCCCGACCGGGACGGTTTCACCGACCTTGACCAGGATGCGGCCAAGAATACCGCTCTCGGTCGCCTCGATCTCGACTGTTGACTTGTCGGTTTCGATCTCGAAGAGTATCTCGCCAGCTGTGACTTTCTGGCCTTCAACTTTGCGCCAGGCCACAACTGTGCCTTCTTCCATCGTCAGTCCCATGCGGGGCATCACAATCTGGCTGGCCATCAACGCCGCCTTCCATCCAGGATGCGGTGTACAGCCAAAATGATGGCTGCTTCGTCGGGGATGGTCGCAAACTCCAGCTGTGGGGAGAACGGAATGGGAACGTCCATGGCGCCTAGGCGCTCGATGGGGGCATCCAGGAAGTCAAAGGCCCCGTAAGCGATCGTGGCCGCCAGCTCGGCAGTGGTACCAAAGTGGTTGTAACCCTCGTCGATGATGACTGCTCCGCCGGTCTTTGCGACGGATTTGATGAGTGTCTCTTCGTCCAGGGGTGTCAGGGTCCGGGGATCGATCACCTCAGCAGAGATTCCCTCAGCAGCCAGCTTTTCGGCTGCTGCCAGAGTCGGGTGGACCATTCGCGAGATGGCGATCAAGCTTACGTCCTTTCCCTCGCGCTTCACGTCTGCCTTTCCGAACGGAATGGTGTACTCCTCCTCTGGGACGGGACCTTTGATCTTTGAGTACATAACCTTGTCTTCGAAGAAGACCACCGGGTTGGGCTCGCGTAGGGCAGTCTTAAGTAGACCCTTGGCATCGTAAGGTGTGGAGGGGACCACCACTTTAAGACCGGGCACGTGCGCCATCCAGGCATGCCAGGACTGTGAGTGCTGGCCGCCGGAAGAGCGCCCACCGCCCATGGTAACGCGGATGGTGATTGGGACCTGGACCTGGCCGCCGGTCATGTAGCGCATCTTGGCCGCCTGGTTGACGATCTGGTCCATTGCCAGTGTGATGAAGTCACCGAACATTAGCTCGGGGACGGGGTGCATACCGGTCATAGCCGCGCCGACTGCCAACCCAATGTAGCCCTCCTCACTTAGTGGGGTGTCGATAATGCGCTCGGCTCCGTATTTCTGGAATAGTCCTTCGGTGCAACGGAAGACACCGCCCCAGGCACCAACATCCTCGCCCAGGACGAAAATGCGCTCGTCGCGAGCCAGCTCCTCATCCAGCGCTTCACGGATCGCTTGAGCAAAAGTCAGTTCACGCATAGACATGTTCGCCAACCTCTTTTACCTCGGGAAAGGGAGCTTCCTGGGCGGTGGCAACCGCCTCCTGCAGCTGGGTATGGATTTGGTCGTGCATGGTCTCGATATCGCTCGGGGCGATGACCTTGTGGTTTAGCAGGATTTTTTCGAAGGCGGGAATGGGGTCCCTGGCTTTCCACTCGGTGATCTCCTCCTTCGAGCGGTAGGCGGTACCTGGCTCGCCTACATGGTGCCCGCCGTAACGGAAAGTCTGGCAGACCAGTGTGGCTGGTCCTTTGCCTTTGCGGGCAGCTTCGACCATCTCGTGTGCGGCCTGATAGACCGCCAGAACATCATTGCCGTCCACCTCTAGGGCATTCATCCCCATCGCCTTGGCGCGCGCAACTAAACCTTCACCGGAGGTTAATTTGTGGTAGTTGGTGAATTCAGTGTACTGATTGTTCTCACATACGTAGATTAGGGGTAGCTTCCACAGCACGGCGATGTTGGCGGTCTCGTAAAGGATGCCTTGGTTGATGGCACCATCACCGAAAAAGGCCACACTGACGCGGCCTTTGCCCTCGCGCTTTGCGGTGAAGGCGCTACCGGCAGCGATCCCAATTCCACCTCCGACAATACCGTTGGCACCCAGGATGCCCAGGGAGACATCCGCGATGTGCATCTCGCCGCCTTTGCCGCGGCAGTAGCCGGTGACCTTGCCCATCACCTCTGCCATCATCGGTTCCACCTGCCCGCCCTTGGCGATGATGTGACCGTGGCCGCGATGGGTGCTGGTGATGGTGTCGTCTAGCCGCAGAGCGGCGCACACTCCCACGGGGGTGGCTTCCTGGCCGTCTGACAGGTGCGCCAGACCAGGCATCAGGCCTTTGCGGTAGACGTCGAAAACAGTTTCTTCGAAGATGCGGATGGTGAGCATTTTCCGGTAAAGTTCGCGCAGTTCGTCGGGTGGGAGGGGAAGAATTGCGGTTTGGGTTTTACGAGCAGGCATAGCAGTTTAACTCCTTCACGCTTCGGTCCAAATTCGCCGGATGGTATTGGCGGCGGTTTCGACACCCCTACGGCCCAGTTTTGATGCCTCTTCCATGCAGATCCAGCCATCCCAGTTTTGGGACTTCAGGCATCCAAAGAGCTCCTCAAAAGGGGTCACTCCGGTGCCCAATAGAACATGGTTGAGTTGTCCGTGTGTAGACGTATCCGAGGCGTGCACGCTGACCACCCGCCCGATAACCTTTCCCAGAAAGGCGACCGGGTCGGTGGCAAAGGCGGCTGCGTTGCCGGTATCGAAATTGACCCCCAGGTGAGGTGAGGAGACCCGCGAAAGGATCTCCAGGAAGATTTCCGGCGGTTGGGAAAAGTCCGTATAGCTCCAGACACCGGGCTTGGCATGGTTTTCGTAGGCTAGCTGGACGCCCAAGTTTCCGGCTGCCTCGGTCAGGCGGGATAGACCATCGGCGGCCCAGGAAATTCCCTCCTGGATCCCGGTGAGTGGATGAGCTTGTCCGGCAGTTACGCGTATAAAGCGCGCCCCCAGGGCGGCTGCTAGGTGGACAGCTTGGATCTCCTGATCTAGCTCCCGGACGCGCTGGGCTGGATCAGGGTGGGTAAAGTCGGGATAAGTGGTGAGCATGGTCACGCTCATGCCGGCGGATTCAACCTGCTGCCGGATGGCCGCAGCCGCCGCAAGGGTCCGTTCAGGGAGGAACAGGATACTTAGGTCCACGGCGTCGAGGGTGAGTTCAGCACCCATTCGCGCCCAATCCGCCACTGTCATTTTTCCAGCCACGATATCGTCGAAGAAAGAGACTGGTAAACAGCTCAGTTTCATGCGATGGCTTTCGTCAGGCGTGTCATATGGTCCAGGGTTTGTTGCCCGGCCGTGTCCAGGTCGGGTTTGCCCAGCAGTTCGGCGGAAAGCCATCCGGCGTAGCCGATCTCTTTCAAAGTGCGCAGAATGGCGGCGAAATCGATCAGGCCTTTTCCGGGAGGCAGGCGGTTATTGTCGCCCAGGTGGACGTGAAACAGTTTGCCCGCGGCCATGGCCTGTCGGAAGGGCTCCGTCCACGAAGACTCTTCGATATTGACGTGGAAGGTATCCACAAGTAGGCCAACGGCCGTGTGGTCCAGTTCATAGAGAAATGCCAACCCCTGGGCAACATTATTTAGCAGATTGCCCTCGAAGCGATTGAGTGGCTCAAGGGCAATGCCAACCCCAGCCTCAGCAGCCCGATCGCCGGCCTGGCTCAGAATCTTCGCCAATTCATCGAGAGAACGGTTGGTGTCTCCAAGGGAACGGCCGCGGAAACTGCCCACAGTGACAATCGGGGCGTGCAA
>JADGQC010000140.1 GCA_017882125.1 Anaerolineales bacterium | reverse complement strand
GGGTCCGGCGATCAATACGTGCGGGATTATGCCAGAATTTACGGTCTGCCCACCCTCGTCATGCGGCAATCCTGCATCTATGGACCGCGCCAGTTTGGGGTGGAGGACCAGGGCTGGGTGGCTTGGATGATCATCGCGGCAGTCACAGGTCGTCCGCTCACGATTTATGGAGACGGCAAACAGATCCGGGATATCCTCAACGTGGACGATTTGTTGAACGCTTATGATGCCGGCATTGACAGGATTGCAGCCGTCAAGGGACAGGTCTACAACCTGGGCGGCGGACCGGCAAACACCATGTCCATCTGGACCGAATTCGGTCCACTGCTCGAAAAAATGCTGGGCAAACCGGTGCCGGTGCAGCGCAACGACTGGAGACCGGGTGACCAGAAGGTATTCGTAGCCGATATCCGCAAGGCGGAGCGCGACCTGGGCTGGAAGCCGAAGGTGGGTGTGAGCGAGGGGGTGGGAGTGCTGTTCGAGTGGGTGAAAGAAAACAAGAATCTTTTCTAGCTCCTGACTTCCGAAGTGGAAAACTTCGGAAGTTTTTATTTTGCCGGGTATAATCGGAGCGGCCTGACCTATGCTGCACGATCACAGTTTTTCCCTACCCAATCCCACCACCCGCCGGTTGGCGCTTTCCCTGGTCATCACACTTATCCTGGTGGTGGTCGAAATCCTTGCTGGGGTTTTTGCCAACTCCCTGGCTCTGCTGACCGATGGCGCTCACAACCTGACCGACGCGCTTGCCTTGGGACTGACCTGGTGGGCGCTTTGGATCACCACCAAACCGGCCAATTCCGGAAAAACGTACGGATACCACCGCGCGGGAATCCTGGTAGCCCTGGTAAACTCAACCACCCTGACACTGATCGCCCTGGGGGTTTTTTATGAAGCCTGGAAGCGTTTTACCGCCCCTCAGGTGGTGCAGGCTGACGTCCTCATTATTGTTGGAGCGGTGGCGGTCGTGGTTAATCTCGTGACAGCCCTTTTGGTGAGGCGCGGCAGTGAAAATGATTTGAACCTGCGCAGCGCCTTTTTACATCTGATGGGCGATGTAGCTTCGACGATGGGCGCAGTCATCGCCGGGATCGTCATCCGCTTCACCGGCTGGGATTGGCTGGACGCGCTGGTCAGCGTGCTGATCGGTTTCCTCATTCTGTGGAATGCCTGGAGCATCCTGCGCGAATCGCTCGAGATCCTGATGGAATCTTCCCCTGCCGATATTGACATGGACACCCTTCGCCAGGATATGCTGGCGGTTGAAGGCGTACGCGGAGTGCACGACCTGCACGTCTGGAGCATCACCCACTCGCTGCGGACTCTTTCGGCACACCTCGTGACCAACGATGTACCGGTCAGTGAGGGAGCGAAGATCCAGATGGCGGTGGGGGGGATGCTGTCGCATCATTACGGGATCAACCATGCCACGCTTCAGCTGGAGTGCATCGATTGTGAACCCGTGGGTTTGTACTGCGATATTACGACCGATAACCACGCCCATTAACCATGCGTATCCTGACCGTGCTTACTTATTACCGACCGCATACCTCCGGTTTGACCATCTACGCGGAACGGCTGGCGCGCGCTTTTGCGAAGCAGGGGCACCAGGTGACGGTGATGACCACGCAGTACGACAAGTCGCTGCCGCTCGAGGAGATGATGGACGGCGTCCGTGTGATCCGGGTCCCGGTCGCATTGCGCATAAGCAAAGGGGTCATCGCGCCAACCTTCGGGCTAGTGGCAACGAAGCTGGTACTGCACAGCGATGTCGTCCAGTTGCATCTGCCGCAGTTCGATGCTCCCGGCGTGGCAATCCGTGCGCGCATCTTGGGGAAGCCGGTGGTCCTAACTTATCATTGTGACCTGTTCCTTCCCCCCGGCCTCTTCAACCGGTTGGTTAACCTGGTGGTGAAATTTCAAAACAACCTGGCTGCGCTGGCTGCGAACCATATCGTCACATATACCCAGGATTACGCGGACAACTCCTCCTACCTTTCCCGGTACCGGCGCAAGCTGACACCCCTGCTCCCGCCGGTGATCCTCCCGCCTCCGGAACCAGGCTCGATCGAAGCGTTCGCTGAAAAATTTCATACCCGGAAACGCCGTCCCGTGATCGGGATGGTGACCCGTTTTGCCGCCGAAAAAGGGGTGGAGGTCCTGCTCGATGCGATGCCCGCAATCCTGGAGAAATATCCGCAAGCGCAAGTGCTGTTCGCCGGGCAGTATCAGAACGTGATGGGGGAACAGGCTTATTTCGAACGGTTGTCGCCGCGCATCAAGAAATATGAAGCTTTGGACTGCTGGAAATTCCTGGGCAACCTCAGCCAGCAGCAATTGACCGCTTTCTATCCCAACCTTGATGTGCTGGTAGTACCCTCCTTAAACTCAACCGAAGCATTCGGGTTGGTGCAAATAGAAGCCATGATGAACGATATTCCGTGCGTGGCTTCGGCTTTACCAGGCGTCAGACGTCCCATCCAGATGCATGATATGGGGAAAGTGGTGCCCATTGGCGATCCGGCAGCCCTGTCCGCCGCACTTTTGGATATTTTCAGCCGGAAAGATGCATACCATTGCGACACGAATGCGCTCGCCCGCCAGTACCACCCCGATACGGTGGCTGCGGAATATGAGAAATTGTTCAAAAAGTTGTTGAAGGCAAATTAATACTCAGACGGGGATTTCCAGAGTGTTTTGCCTGCTTGAAAACCTTATTCCGCGGGTGGTACAATTGGCGCGATTGTCGTCCCCTGGGTAAAGAAAAGCCTGGACAACAATCAATAATTCCAAATATTGTTACATCAATGCCCATACAAACCAGGCCCGCTCAAAAAGATTTTCTCTGGCTCAACTTGCGTGAGTTGCCATATTTTCGCTCAATGCTTCGGTCAGTGGAGGCAGCCTTTTACCAGGATCTTGATTTGCCTGCACCTCTACTAGATGTGGGCTGTGGGGACGGGCATTTCGCCCAGGTTTCCTTTGAGCGCATTCTCGACGTGGGGCTGGATCCCTGGCATGGTCCGATCCAGGAAGCCGGGACACGTCATAATTACCGCCTGCTGACCGAGGCAAATGGCGCCCAAATGCCCTACCCCGACCAAGCTTTCAGTTGTGCGATCAGTAATTCGGTGCTCGAACATATCCCGGAAGTGGAAAAGGTCCTGGTTGAAACTTGCCGCGTCCTGAAACCTGGAGCGCCTTTCGTATTTTGCGTTCCAAATAATCGCTTCAATGATTCGCTTTCAATTACCCGGGCGCTGGAAAAACTACACTTGAAAGGCCTGGCAAACCTGTACCGGCGTTTTTTCACACGCATTTCCCGGCATAAGCATATGGACAGCCCCGAAACCTGGACCAAACGACTTGAACAAGCCGGTTTTGTCGTTGAAAAGTGGTGGCATTATTTTTCACCCCGGGCCCAGGCGGTTTTCGAATGGGGACATTACTTCGGTGTGCCGTCGCTCATTACCCACTTCCTATTCAGACGCTGGATCCTTGTTCCGAGTCGCTGGAATTTAGCTTTGACCTACCGCAGCGTGCAGGCATTTGCCACCGCCGAGGCATGCAAGGATGGCGTCTACACTTTCTACATAACCAGGCGCGCATGACTGTTTTTATGAAGATAGGTAACCTCCCTTGTGGCAATGATTTGCGAGTTGGTCTCAAAAACCGCTCCTGCCAACACGAACAAAGAGAGAACCAGTGCCATTAAACGGCGAACAAAGCGTGCTCGATTATCTAAAATCCAGGTTGAGGTTCTGGGAACACAGCGGGAAAAAACAAATTTCCGCTGAACCTCTTTCCCTCGGAGAGCATGTCTCAACGGAGGGCACCACGGCTGCACCGCAAATGGAGCCGTCACAGCCAGCTTTTATGGGGAGTGATAAGTTGGCGGTTGCGGGCATGCCTTCGAAAAAAATATCCCCCACAACCCGTTTTCCCTGGCGTTCGATGCTCGCCCTCGGCTTTGCCCTGCTCGGACAAAGGGCTTTTGAGCCTACTCCCGACCGGGCGGTTACCACCGGGCTGATTCTTTACGGCTTTGGTCTCGCATGGCTTGTCCTGGCCTATTTTCAAAAAGAGTGGGTCCTGGCGCCACACCAACAGACCGGTACCAGCACGGACAAGATGCATGTGCGCTGGGTGCAGCTCGTCATGGGGAGCGTGTTTTCGGTTGCCGCGTTCCTGACCCTTGGTAACAATCTGTTCACGATATTAAATGTCACCTTATGGGTCCTGGCGATTATTTTCTTCGTTTGGGCATTTTGGCTTCCTCGAATAAGTGCCCATCCGGATCGAATCAGGGCAACCGAAAACGAGCCATTGGTAACCGGCGATGTCCTTGCGAACGATGGCCTGGCTGGCAGACCAACAAAAGTGGTTTCCGCCCACCAGGGAGATAACCCGATTGAGATCGGAGTCTCCAGTTCAACAAAATCAGGCGGTTCCCTGACGCTGAATTCAAATGGCACGTATTCATATGCTCCTCCCCCCTGGAATATGGTCCCACGGGGGGGAGAGGATGAAACTGTCACTTACACCATCCAGGATGACAACGGCGATTCGACCTCTTCCACGCTTTTGATCAGCGTGTACGAAAGCGATCGTCCGGTTGATTCCAGGTCAACCTGGACAAGGCTGGTGGATTTTTATAAGAGTGATTCGTGGACAATTAAAGCCACGCGCTGGACCCTGCTCGTCCTGGCGGTGGTTGGGATCGTAATTTTCTTCCGTGTTTATAATCTTGGAGGAGTTCCGGCTGAGCCGTTCAGCGACCACGCCGAGAAACTCCTGGACGTGTATGATGTTTCCCAGGGTCAGACGCACATCTTCTTTCCCCGCAATACCGGCCGCGAAGCCATCCAGATGTATCTCACCCTGGTCGTTTCGTGGATCTTTGGGACGGGCTTGACGTTTTTAAGCCTGAAAATCGGGACGGTCTTTTGTGGCCTGGTGACGCTTCCATATATGTATCTGCTCGGAAAGGAACTGGGTGGCAAGCGGATTGCCTTGCTGGCGGTATTCTTCGCCGGGATCGCCTACTGGCCAAATGTCATCAGCCGGGTCGGACTCCGCTTTACGCTCTACCCGTTGTTCGTGGCTCCCACGTTGTTTTATCTCCTGCGGGGTCTGCGGACCCGCAACCGCAACGATTTTATCGTCTCCGGCCTGTTCCTGGGTTTTGGCCTGCACGGTTACAGTCCCTTCCGCATTATGCCTTTCATAGTGGTGGCAGCCGTGGGGTTATATCTGCTCCACTCCCAGTCCAAAGGGAACCGCAAGCAGGCCATTATTTGGCTGTCCATCCTGGCGCTCATATCGCTGATCGTGTTCCTGCCCCTGGCGCGCTACTGGCTGGAGAACCCGGATAGCTTCGGGGCGCGCGCGTTCAGCCGCCTCGGCTCGACCGAAACGCCTCTTCCCGGTCCGTGGTGGCAGATTCTCTTATCGAACACCTGGAACAGTCTGCGGATGTACAACTGGGACAACGGCAGTATATGGGTTCATTCTGTTCCGGGCCGGCCTGCTTTCGACGTCGTTTCCGCAGCCCTGTTCCTGGTCGGTGCTGTGCTTGTCCTGCTTAGGTATCTGCGCCAGCGCCACTGGGTGGATTTGTTCCTGCTGGTATCCATCCCGCTTTTACAGCTCCCCTCGACGCTATCACTGGCTTTCCCGGCCGAAAACCCTTCCCTGAACCGGGCAGCCGCTGCCTTTATCCCGGCCATCCTGATCCTGGCGATCGGCCTGGATGGGTTGTTGAAGAGCATCGAATCACGGCGGAACCGTGCGACTGGAATCGCCCTGGCCTGGATCGTAACGCTCGGACTGGCAGGATGGTCTTCATATAGTAATTACGACCTGGTGCTCAATCAGTACGCCACCGAATTCCGCCTGGGCGCCTGGAACACATCCGAGATCGCGGATGTCATCCGCCAGTTTGCCCAGGTCAATGGATCGGTCGATGATGCCTGGGTTGTGCCTTATCCCTATTGGGTGGATACCCGCCTGGTGGGCGATTGGTTGAACCTGCCCGACAAGGATTTTGCGCTTTGGCCGCAGGATTTTTCCATTACCCAGAAGATCGGTGCAGCCAAGCTTTTCATTCTTAAACCGGAGGATACCGACGACCTGGGTTTACTGGAACAGTTGTATCCGCAAGGTATTTTGAGCACCTTCCACTCCGCAGTAGTTAACGCCGGGAAGGATTTCATGATCTTATTCGTCCCGCCGGCGAATTAACCGAAGTTGAGATTCCTGGATGAACATGGTAGCGATTTCACCTCCTCGAAAGAAATGGAATTGGGTGTTCGACCTGCTCTTTATCGGCGTGCTGCTGGCGGCCGGGTTTTTACGTTTCACGGGAGCTGACTGGGGCAACCTTAGTATCCAGCACCCGGATGAGGATTTCCTGACATCGGTGACCCTCGGGATCCAGCCAGTTGGAACCCCCGCAGATCAACTCGGCACGCCTCCCACCCTGGCTACCCAAAACTGGCGGGGGATCTCATCCAAGGCTTACCCGGATTGCACAGCCTGGGGTGGATATTTCGATACCAACTGCTCGCCTTTGAATCCCCACAACCACGGTTTTTCCTTCTACGTCTATGGTGACCTGCCGGTCATCATGACCCGCTACCTGGCTACCTGGCTGGGGCAGCTCGACCACCTGACTCTGTTCGGTCGTTATCTCTCCGGGGTGATGGACCTGGGGACACTGCTCCTGCTGTTTCTGATCGTGAGGCGTGTGTACAACTCGCGTGTGGCCTTGCTGGCCTCGGCGTTTTCCGCGTTTGCAGTGGAGCAGATCCAGCAGTCCCACTTCTATACAACCGATAATTTTGTCATTTTCTTCATGTTCCTGACTTTATATTTCACCGTTCTGATCGCCACCGGGGAGTGGAAGTCACCCTCTGGGAAACCGGTGATTGACGGAATGGATGAAGAGATTGTTGCGAAGGAACCGTCACCTGGTTCGAGAATTATCAGCGCTTTAAAGGCCCAGGTCTCCAACCCGCTAACCCTCCTGACCATTGGGTTTGGGATCGCACTGGGGATGGCAGCCGCTTCGAAGATCAACGCGGCGGTTATCGCGGTGACCCTGCCGGTGGCCTTGTTCGTCCGCTACTTCCGGTCGAACCAT
>JADGQC010000139.1 GCA_017882125.1 Anaerolineales bacterium | reverse complement strand
TCTACAAGAACTTTGCGGCGATACTTCGGACAAAAAACAACATGGTATTTACAGGAGTATAGAATATGACCATTGCTTTTGTATGTTTGTGCGCTCATACTGCAGAATTATACAGCTACTCGCTGTATAGTGCAAGGTCACAACCGCGCCTTATATCCCCACGCCTAAAGGCGGGGGTTTTACGGCGCATTCGGATAATTAGATCTCCCTATACAACCCTGAATGTCGCCTTATCGTTTTTTAATACTGCCAGGCAATCCCGCATTGCAAGCCACCCCATATTACTGGTGGCTCCATCTGTTTGAGCACCCAGGTGGGGAGTAGCAATTACCTGCGGCAAGGTTAGAAGTTGATTCATGGGGTCAGGAGGTTCAGTAATGAAAGCATCCAGCCCTGCCCCTTTGATGTGTCCACTTTGGATTGCATGCAATAAAGCATCTTCATCCACCACCTCTCCACGCGAAGTGTTAATCAGGAACGATCCTTTTTTCATTTTGCTTAAAAAGTTCCCGTTTACAATTCCGCGTGTTTCGGGCAGCAAAGGCAGGTGTAGACTGAGAAAATCTGACTTGGCTCTTACATCATCCAAGGGAGCAAGCTCAATATGGTTATCTTTCGCAAAAAGTGCATCTGCAAAGGGGTCGAATGCCATGATTTTGCAGTCAAAACCACTGAGCCGGCGCGCAAACTGTTTGCCGATTGCTCCCAGTCCTAAAATCCCGATAGTTTTCCCTTCTAGGCTGGTACCAGAATAACGTGGCCATTTTCCTTGGTGCACCGCTTCGACCGCCTCGGGGATTTGTCGCGCTAATGCCAATATTAACCCAAGGGCAAGTTCGGCCACCGAAACAGAATTAGCCCCTGGGGTATTGGTTACCACGATTCCTTTTTTTTGTGCTTCAGCTAGGTCTACATTGTCAACACCAACCCCATAACGCGCGATTACCTTCAGCTTGTCAGCAGATTTTAAGGCGTTCGCATCGATTCCATCCAATCCTGCGATATACCCATCAATTCCGGGAAGTAATTGCCCAACCTCGGCAGAGGTAAGGGGTTTTCCGGTCGGATTGTATATGACTTCACCTACCTGCATCTCCAATTCTGTTTTAAGGCGGGCATCATTCTTGCCATATGAGGTGGGTGTTACCAGCAAGCGACAATGTTTCAGGTTCATGATTGCACCGGCTTATTGGGAGCGCGGATTATCGACAATTTCAGGGCCATTTACCCCCTCCAACACCAATTTTCGAAAGCCGTGCAGTTCGATGGTGCCGTAATCATGACCTGCGTTACCGGGATAAGCAAAGAAAGTAACCAGGTCCTCCAGCCGGGATGTACAAACAGACCTGTGCCCCCAGCGAGGTGGAACATAAAGGACTTTTCCTGGGGAAAGGACTTCAACGGACGTGGCTCCTTCGGGCGTTTCCATCACCATGTACCCTTCACCGCGCAGACAGTAATAAACCTCCGAGGTCTCGAGGACGGAGTGGAAATGACCCTTCGTCATAAAAAATTCCTTTCCCACTTTTCCGGGATGGACAATTGAAATTCCCATCAATAACTCGCCTTCCACTTCGGGTCGTTTAATTTCGTACACTTCGTATATCAATCGATCTTCAGTGGCAAGCATTTTGGAATAGGTATCTTGATCCAAAAATTGACCACGCAAAGCTGATAATCGCCTTTCTATGTGGTTATCCACTTTCGATGGAATGACCTGGGGCATGGGGAGTGTGAAGGTAAAAGGCAGATCAATCATTTTATTCTCCAAATTCGGTTTATTTAATCCCGGCAAGCCGGTGAGCAATATTCCCGCCCAGCATTTGCGTGCGAGCGGTTTCCGGGAAATTTTTATCTATTAGATTCTTCTGGATCTCACCTGGCAGGCTCGATAAGCCAGCGCCTCCTCCAATAAAGTGATAATGTTCAGCTTCTGCCATATCGGTTGCAAGGGTAACATGGTCGGATAACCCTGCGCCTACCATTTGTTCGATCAATGGCCATAGGTTGCCAGCCGGGTTGTATTTGGGTCTATAAAATGTGTCATATTCAAGCAGCACGCCCTGGCTGGCCAGCTCCTTGTGGAGACTCGCATCTGGCCTTTTATCCATGTGGCAAAAGACCAACTGCTCGGGTATAAGTCCCAAATCTATAAAATAGACGTAGGCTTTCTCTGCCAGGCAACCCTTTTCTGTATGGATCTCAAGGAGTGTTTTCAATTTTAACGCGGCAGAGGCAGCCCCTTCGAGGGCTGGCTTGGGGCAGGCAGCCCAGGTGGATTCGAGGGCAATCTTGATGAAACCAGCCTTTACGGGGATGGGGGTGTTTAAGGTCTCGTATAAACCCTGCTCCAATTCTGAACACAGGAAATCACTAATCTTTTGCGGATTTGCTTTCCAAAACCAATGATCGGGAGAATAATACTTTTTTCGATGAAAACCCGTGCAGGCAATTAAATTGACTCCGGATTCCTTTGATAGCGCAAGCAATTTGTTACCATCCCTGCCACTTCCTTCAGGTTGACAATCCAGCAGTGTTTCTCCACCTTTTTTACGGTACTCGACCAACTCTTTGCAGATAAGGTTGAATTGGTTTAATACCGGCGATCCAGGATCGGCACCTTGTTCAGGTTCAATCCACATATGGTTATGAGCGTCGGTAATTCCAAGCTCTTGATATGGAAGGAGGCCTTGGACGGTCATGACCTGGCGCGGTGTGGAGGTTGAAGTAAAAATGGTCATCGATGTTATGGTTCCAAAACGATTTTTAACGATCTTCGATCTTCAGCAGCAGCAAAAGCGCGTAGAGCGTCTTTTAATGGAAAACGCCGGGAGACAAGATCTGAGAGATCTACCAGGCCAGAATTGATAATTTGCGCGGCCTGCCAGCAGTCAGCAGTACTGCAAGCAGTTGTTGCTGTGACAACCAATTCCTTATAATGCACCAGATTGGAATCAAAATTGATGGTGGGGCTGTTTTTTGGGAGGCCCCCAAAAAAGTTAATCCTTCCACTGATGGCTGCCAGGTCAAGCGCACTTTCCTGGGCAGCGTTAACAGGTGCTGCCACCACGATGCAATCCGCACCACGTCCCTCGCTTTCCTCGTTTAGAACCTGTTTCAGATTTTCTGATGTAGGATCTACCACCCGGTCAGCACCCATCCGGAGGGCATGAGCTGCACGATCATTAACGGGTTCACTGACGATTACCCGCCCTGCGCCACGTGCCTTGGCAAGCTTGGTGTGCATCACACCGATGGGGCCTGCGCCAAGTATCAACACCACGTCTCCGGCTTTTATGTGCAGTGCGTTCTGTCCCCTGAGAACGCATGCAAAAGGTTCTATCAAGGCAGCCACTGCCGGATCAATGGATTCACTGACAGGGATCAGATTACCTTGCTGCACAGATCTCGCAGGGATGCGAACATATTCAGCAAAGCCGCCATCGGAAGTGACCCCGATGGCCTCATAGTTAGCGCATAAATTATTGTTACCGGTGATGCATTGAAGGCAATGCCCGCAACCCGTGTTGGGGGAGCAAAAAACGCGCTGGCCAATGGAAATGTTATTTATTTCCTCCCCAACTTCTGCGATCGTCCCGACGACTTCGTGCCCCGGAATTCGAATTATTCCAGGCAAATACATGCGATGATTGCCGTGGAAAATGCGCAAATCAGTTCCGCAAATACTTGCGCTAATTACCTTGACCAGGATTTCCCCTTTACCTATTGTTGGAATGGGAACTTTCTCGACGCGCAGGTCATTTGGACCATGATATACAGCTGCCAGCATATTGCCTCGATCCCCAGAAACTTTATTCACCGGTAATCTCCTTAAGATTAACAGGACGCTGTTCCAGGAATGATTTTGTCCCTGCCAAAACACCTGCCACTGCCCACCTGCCATCCATTCCGGTAGCGCGCGGGGTGGTCTGATTTTGAATGCACTCTACAAAGTGGGCCAGTTCATTGATATATGCCCATTCGAATCGTTCTGGCCACGTTCTGAAAATTGGGGAGATTAATCCCTGGTCTCGGTTTGTACAAACGACAATCGATTGACCTTGGAGCTCGCCGATCTGCATGATTCCTTTTTCACCGATGATCTCAACTCGAGCGTCGTAACCATAACCGCACGGGCATACCCCTGAAATCAACCCCAAGCCGCCGCTCTCAAATTTGATGTTGACGAGCACGTTATCATAGAAATTCGGTGTATCAATGTTATTTGCGGCCCCTTTGAAGTTGGCAACTTCTGTATAGACTCTCTCCAAGTTGGATCCCATAAACCAGCGCGCTGTATCCCAATCATGGCTGTTTACTTCTGCCAGCATGCCGTTGGATGTGCGCAGATCGCGAGCCCAGGGTGGGGGCAAGCCAGGACCGTGAGTGTTCGTTTTGATCATCATGGGTTGACCAATTTCCCCACCCGCGATGCGCTTTGCCGCCTCAACGAACTCTGGATCAAATCGACGCATAAACCCTAGTTGTAAGAGCACCGAGTTCTGCTGGGTGACTTGCATGATTGCATCGCATTCATGCAAATTCAGTGCCATGGGCTTTTCCAGGAATATATGCTTTTTATTTTCAGCAGCCAGGGCAGAAATCGGTAGGTGAGTGGGGGTCGGTGTTGTAATGACCACGGCATCAAAATCCACCTTTTGTAAAGCTGCCTCAAGAGTTTCAAATTGATTTTCGATCCCAAATTCACGGGCGGTTTCATCACGCACCTGGGCAACCGATTCAACGACTGCAACAATTCTTCCACCTGCTATATGCTGGCTAATTGCTCGGGAATGGTTTTTTCCTACTCTTCCGGCCCCCACCATGCAAATACGAATTTGTGTTTTCATTAATCAAGCCTCAACTATTTATTGGTTTTTTTACTTCATTAAAATATTACCTGGTGAAGAAATCGTTCAAAGACTGTTCCAACTGGATATATTTATCGATGAGGGGGGAATAGATCTTATGGTTTTCCTTGGATGGGTAATATGGGTTCCCATTAACCAAAGCAGTTTTCTCTGCGTGGGAGGCCAGGTCGTCGATTAGTCCCACGGCTTTTCCCGCGATCATGGCAGCTCCCCACGTGCCACATTCATTGCCCTGCAACCTTTGATAAGGGACATCCAGAATATCCGCCTTAATTTGATTCCAAATTTCACTCCGCGCTCCGCCTCCAACCACCCGGGCTTCCACCAATTCCAATTTGGGCAGCAGTTCCTTTAAGATCTTCAAATAATAGGCATATTCATACGCGATGCTTTCCAGAATGGCCCGGGCAAAATGAGCTTGCGTGTGAGTCCAAGAGACCCCTACCCATGCTCCCCGCATTTCCGGGCTGGATGGACAGATACGGCCTCCAAGGTGTGGAGAAAAGAATAACCCATCGGAACCTGGCTGGATTGTTTCGGCCAATGAAATCATTTGTGGATATAGATCTTCTGAATTGGGAAGGATCTCTCCGTGAGAAGTATTAAAGAATTGATCCCGGAACCAACGCAGCGCCAGGCCTCCGCCTCCAATATACGCTAGTGGATTCCACAACCCAGGGATGACGGAGCGCATCGTTAGCAAAGCGCGATTTTTGGTATCTGCTGCGAATTCATCCGTGCATCCCGCCAACACGGCGGCAGTGCCAGATACGTCAAATAGCATCCCGGGGCGGACAATGCCTGCACCAAGGGCATTTGCAGCGGTGTCACCCGCCCCCGCTGCAATCGGTGTACCGGGAGGCAGGCCAAATTCCATTGCGGATCGTTCTGACACTTCTCCGACGAGATCACAGGGTTCGATTATCTTGGGGAGTTTGTCCTGGTCCAGTCCAAAGAGGTCGCATAGTTCAGTGGACCAGGTCGTATGTTGGGCGTCTGAAAACCCGGAAAAATGGATATATGTGTGGTCGATGAATGCTCGGTCTGCTTTAAGACCCGCAATTCTACCTGCCACATACGTTCCCGGCATGACAAATTTAGCGGTACGCCTATAAATTTCTGGTTTTTCATTCTTCCACCAGAGCATCTTTGGACCGTGATCACAGGTGGGAGGGCACCCGGTTAACCTGGTGATACGTTCGCCCGCATCCTTATTCATCAACTCGATGAATGGTTGACAGCGCATATCCAACCAGGAGTCAAACCTGGCCACGGGATTAAAATCTTCATCGATCAATCCAACGCCCGCCATTTGCGAATCAAAAGCTATGGCGGCAATCGCTGTTGGTTCAATGCCGCTTGATTCAATACACTTATGCACGGTCTGGGCTGCCGAAGTGTAGAAATCCTCATTTTCCTGTTCCACCACTCCCGGTTTTGGATAAAAAAGCGGGACTTCAACAGAAGCCTCTGAGATGAGTTTTCCGTCAATCTGATAAAGCGCTGCCTTGGTTGCGCTTGTTCCAAGGTCAACGCCGATCAGGTATTTCTTTTGCATGCGAATCTCCGAGGCGAGTATGTTCAAAAATCGGGTTGAATATCAGGATGAATAATTCCAAAGACTTTTTCGCTAAGAAAGGATCTTTGGCGCACCAGAAAAGTTTGGACCAAGCTCAACGGTTTGGGTTTCAGACTCTCGCAGTCTCAGCAACTCGACTTCAAACCGCGATCGGTCTCCACGATGCAGGGCATGGTAATACTCTACAGGACGATCATTGTCTGAAAAACTTATGCTATCGAGCATCAACAAGGGGGCTCCACGATCAATGCCGAGAAGTTCAGCTTCATAATCGTTTGCAAGGACGGCTTCAATGTACCTGCGGCCTTTTGCAATAAATACACCGCATTCATTTTCCAAATATTCATATAGAGACCTATTGGATAAATCAACGCTGGCAAGAGACGGGCAAATCTCATACGGAATGTAAGTTGTAACCAATTGGATAGGTTCATCATTGATGAACCTCAATCGTTGAATATCGATCACTTTTTCACCCGGTTGAATATTAAGAAAATGAGCCACCTTATCACTTGATGGGTTCACATTCTGGTGGAGCACCTTGGTACCCGGCTTTAGACCACGTTCTACCATGTCTTGGTAAAACCCGGTAAGTTTTTGAACAAGTCCTTCGCTGATCTTGGGCAGGGAAATAAAGGTGCCTTTACCTTTTCGACGACTGATCACTCCTTCAAATTCCAATTCCCTTAAAGCTTGCCTGACGACCGTCCGGCT
>JADGQC010000138.1 GCA_017882125.1 Anaerolineales bacterium | reverse complement strand
CCCGCTTGCAGGCGGGAAATTCAGGCTGGGGCGCCTGGATTCGAACCAAGATAATCAGCTCCAAAGGCTGACGTGCTGCCATTGCACAACGCCCCAATGGGAAATCCCGGTTCGAGCATGGGAGGAGGCGGCGCAAATTGTATCACAGCCCCCACGGCATGGCTAGGATTCATCCTCGGGAGTCAGACCAAGTTGTTTAGCCTGCTCATAAGAAAGCATATCCGGGTTGGAGACCGCTTTTTGATTACTGGCAGCTTCATCCCAGTAATCATTCACCTCAGCAGGTTTGAGCTTGGGCTGGTCATCCATGAACAGCGGCTCCACCTCTTCCATGGTCTGTTCGATCACGGGCAATGGAGTTGTTGGGGGTTCTTCCACAGCCGAATTCACTTGATTTATTTCGATAATTCCCCGTTCAATATTCTTGCGCGCTTCAGAAAAAAACTCAATGGAATTAAGTACACGTTCCATCCCGGCGATCCCCTCCCCGATGACGAGCATGGCATGCGTCAACCCAACCGGTGCAAAAACCAAGTCATACGTACCACCGTTAAAAATAGACCAGTTGGAGGATGTTTTTTGACCCAGCTGTAGGGAGACATTCTGACCGGCAATGTAAATCGAAACGAGGGAAGCGACGAGGGCAACCTCGTTCTCCCTATCCGGCAGGTCTCCGGCACGCGCCAGGATTCGCCCGCGATCATTAAGCAGCAGGACGGCGATGGCTGAGAGGTCCTGGCGCAACCCTGCCAGCAGGTCTGGAATGGTGCGCTTAATTTCGGTATCGTCAGTTGAAATTGGCTCTGGAGGTAAGAGCGTCTCGACCAGCCCCAGGTGACGTTCCACCGCGTCCAGGAAATCGGCCATGGGCACCGGCTTAATAAAGAAGGCATCGGCCCCGGCCTCAGCGACTTCCCTGCGGATCCTCGGATCGGTCTGGCCTGTGACCAGGATGACCTTGGCACGCGGGTGGTTGATATGCACCTTATGCATCAATTCGATGCCGGTCATCCCGGGGAGACGGTAGTCGGAAACAAGCAGGTCTACGCGGTTGTTTGTGCTGTGCAGGATGGCTTCTTCACCGGATGGAATCTCGATGACATCCAGTTCAGATTCAAGGGTTTCCAGAGCCGAGCGCAACAAACGACTAACCTCACGCTGATCTTCCACAATCAAAATATGATGTGAGGACATATGTCTCCCGATTTATTTATTTCACCAACCAGCAGGCTGCCCAGTGGTCTTTTTTCGATTCTTTGAAGGCAGGCTCTTCGACCGAACAAATGTCAATCGCCACCGGGCAACGCGGGTGAAACCGGCAGCCCTTGGGCGGGTGGAGCGGGCTGGGTACATCACCCTTTAGAATAATGCGGTCACGTTTGTAGCCCGGGTCAGGGACCGGAATGGCAGAGAACAATGCCTGCGTATAAGGGTGCAAAGGCTCGCGATAGAGATCTTCACGGGTGGCCAATTCGACCATTTTACCCAGATACATCACCGCCACACGGTCCGAGATGTGTTCCACCACGCTCAAGTTGTGAGCGATAAACAGGTAGGTTAACCCGAATTCCCGCTGGAGGTCTTTCAAGATATTTAAAACCTGAGACTGAATGGACACATCCAGGGCCGAGACCGGCTCATCGCAGATGATGAACTTGGGGCGCAGAGCCAGCGCGCGTGCTATCCCGATCCGTTGACGCTGTCCGCCGGAGAATTCATGCGGGTAGCGGCGGGCATGGTAATCTTCGAGTCCTACCTTCTTGAGGGTCTCCATCATGATTTCGACCCGTTCCCGGTGGGTACCGATGCCGTGTACATTCAACCCTTCCATCACCGATTCTCCGATCGGCATGCGCGGGTCGAGTGAAGCATAAGGGTCCTGGAAGATGATTTGCATGTTCCGCCGCATGGATTTCAATGCCTTGCCCTTCAAGCGGAGAACATCCGTCCCGTCAAAAATTACCGAACCGGAAGTCGGTTCTATCAAACGCAGCATGGAGCGTCCAACAGTGGTTTTACCGCAGCCGGATTCCCCCACCATCCCCAGGGTCTCTCCTTCGTGGATCGTGAAACTTACTCCATCCACTGCCTGTACCTGGGCAACCACGCGCTGCAACAACCCAGAGCGGACGGGGAAATACTTCACCAGGTCTTTCACCACCACCAGGTCTTTTCCGATTATTGGTTTGTTTGTCGGCTGCATTGTCATCGAGAACTGCTCCAATAGAATATTATTCTGCTACCAGGGTACTAACTCAAGCGAGTAATTGAACTTCATTAATTAACCAGTCGAATTCATGGAATATTAGCGGTTCGTAAAACCATTTTCTAAAGCTGTTACCAATAAATAACCGCTTAATGCTTCAGAAGCACTCGCAAGATCATGAAGCGGTAACTGCTGTTCCAAGAGGAGCATGGTGACCTTCCCGGTCCTGATAGAGCCAACAGCGAACGAGGTGGTCGGGGGAGGCCGGGATCAGGTCGGGTTCCAGCTCGGTGCAAATTTGAAGTTTGTATTCGAGGCGCGCCTTGCAGCGCGGTGCAAAACGGCAGCCAGCGGGGAGATTGACCAGGTTGGGGACCGTGCCGGGGATCACTTCCAGGTGGTCTTTGATTTTTCCCAGGACGGGAATGGAACCCATCAGTCCCTGGGTATACGGGTGGCGCGGGCTGGCGAACAGGGACTTGACATCTGCCTGCTCCACGATCCGCCCGGCATACATCACCGCCACCCGTTCTGCCATTTCTGCCACCACCCCCAGATCATGGGTGATGAGGACCACCGAGGCATTCACTTTATTGCGCAGATCGCGCATTAAATCCAATATTTGAGCCTGGATGGTCACGTCCAGGGCGGTGGTCGGTTCGTCCGCGATCAGCAGTTCGGGAACACAGGCAAGCGCCATGGCAATCATCACGCGCTGCGCCATGCCGCCGGAAAGTTCGTGGGGGTATGCGTCTGCCCGCTTTTCGGGTTCCGGAATCCCCACCATGGTCAACAATTCGATGGCACGTTTCTTGCCTGTTTCCTTATCACAATTCTGATGAATGCTGAGAACCTCGGAAATTTGATCACCGACTTTAAAGACCGGGTTGAGAGCTGTCTGCGGCTGTTGGAAGATCATGGAGATGCGGTTGCCGCGCATGTGGGTCATTTCAGTTTCGGACAATTTAAGCAGGTTCTGCCCATCGAAGATCACTTCCCCCTCGATAATTTTCCCGGGCTGGCTGATAAGCCGCATGACTGACAACAAGCTGACGCTTTTCCCGCAGCCCGACTCGCCCACCAAGCCCAGCACTTCTCCGGGATATACCTCGAAATCCACCCCGTCCACAGCTTTTACAACCCCATCTTCTGTATAAAAATATGTCTTGAGATTTTTTACTTCCAGTAGCGGTTTCTTCATTGCTTTTGGCTGCACAACGCTGCTCCGTAAAATGATTTCATTACATTATAGCAAAGATTTGAAATGTCAAATTTAAACAAAAGAATGCCCGACCCCAAGGCGAGCATTCCACGAAATAAAATAGAGTCTGCCGCTCACTTTTTCTTCAACCGGGCATACTGCGATGCACCAATGATGCCCAGCATTAACCCGGCCGTCGAAGCGCCATAGCTAATAAAGTTCAAAAAGAACGTCGATTGAATAACATGCAGCACCATGAAGAACGGTAATACAACTCCCAATATTACCAGTACCAAGCCGATCAGAATAATATTCACGGGGCTTAGAGACATAATATTATTGGTAAAGCCAGCAAGCCACGAGATGCCCTGGTTCCGGTTCAAATTCAGGTGGGAATTTTACTTCACAGAGGCCCTTGATCCATTGGGAACAGCGCGGGTGAAACCGGCAGCCAGTGGGCGGATTGACCAGGCTGGGCGGCTCGCCGGGGGGTAATTCCTTGAAGGTCTCGGCATTTTTAGCGTCCGGTTCCGATGTGCCTGTGAGCAGGGCGCGAGTATAAGGATGAAGCGGGTTATCAATAACCTGGCGCACCTTGGCTTTCTCAACCAGGTTACCGGCATACATCACAAAAATGCGCTCGGAAAAATAACTCACCGTGCTCAGATCGTGAGTGATATAAATAACCGAGAGGTTGTGCAATTTCTGCAAATTACTCAGGAGCTTTAATATTTCAACGCGCACCGAGGCATCCAGCATGGATACGGGTTCATCCGCAACGAGGAATTTCGGACCCATGATCATGGCGCGTGCGATGACCACGCGCTGCTGCTGTCCGCCGCTCAGCATGTGAGGAAATTTATTCAAGAAATCATCCACCGGGGTGAGCTTCACCTCTTCCATGGCTTTGTGAATGCGCTGAATTCGATCTTGCTTGGATTTGATCCCACCGATGATCAGAGGTTCTTCCAGGATTTTTTGGACCGACATGAAGGGAGCCAACGCACCATAAGGATCCTGCTGCACAAAACCAACATTAGAGTGATACCAATGCAGACCCTTAGTATCCAACTCTGAAAGGTCTTTGCCATCGAAAACGATTTTCCCCTTGGTTGGTTTATAAAGGGCCAGGATGGTCTTCATCAAACTCGATTTTCCACAACCACTCTCGCCGACAACCGCGATTGTTTCACTTTCATGAATCTCAAAGCTAACGCCATCCACAGCCTTCACATATCCGGCATGACCAAACCCAAATCGTTTGAGTTCAAACCAGACGTGAAGATCATCAATCGACAGGATGATTTTTCTTGTATTCTCTTTCTTCTCCATAACATTCGCTGGGGAAACAGATACCATAACCATGCTCCTGACTCAGGAATATAACCAGCACTTAACCTTGCGATCCTCGATTTTGACCACGGGAGGATCTTCCACACACTTTTCAAAGCGGGAAGGACAGCGAGCGGCAAACCGACAGCCTTTCGGCAGGTTGATCAGGCTGGGAGGCTGACCGGTAATAAAATCAGGCTCCATATCAGCATGCAACCTTGGCACGCTCGCCATAAGTTTCTGCGAATATGGATGCAGCGGCTTTGCAAAAAAATGATAAGCGTCATTGACTTCCACGATCTGCCCGGCATACATGACGGCCACATCGTCCGCGAGCTCACTGGATGTGGCAATATCGTGGGTGATCAGGATAAAACTAATGCCCAGCTCTTTCTTCAGGCGCTTCAAAACGTTAAAGATATTCGCCTGGGTCAGAACGTCCAGTGCCGAGGTTGGTTCATCGAGGATAATTAATATCGGGGAGGTGACCAGGGCCATGGCTATCGCCACCCGCTGGCGCATTCCGCCACTCAATTCGAAAGGGTATCGGGAAATAAAATCTTCCGGAACCCCCACATGCCGGAACATTTTCTTCACCAAGCCGATGGCTTCTGTTTTATCCACGTTAAGATGAATAATGGCCGGTTCCGCCACCTGGTCTCCAACCCGGATGACCGGGTTCAAGGCATTCATGGCAGCCTGCGGGACCATCGAGATGGATGCCCAGCGAATATTCTGCCTGAATTCCTCCTCATTGAGGGGCATAATATCGCGGCCATCCAGGTAAATGTGACCTGAATAGGTGCCGGCATTGCGGGGCAACAGGCGGAGAATGGCTTTAGCCAGTGAACTCTTTCCACACCCGGACTCCCCCAGGACCACGACCGCACGGTTGTAGTCCAAATCGAAATCGACTCCATCCACAGCTTGAACCGGACCCTGGCGGGAATTGAAATACAGTACCAGGTCTTCGATGCGTAATAATTTTTTATTTTCGGCCATGTGGCTAAATATCCCTCAATCTAGGATTGAAGATGCGATCCAGTGCGAAACCAAGCAACGCAAAACCAAAGCCGGTGATCATCAGCAAAACGGCAGGTTCCAGCACCCAGTAATAGCGCCCCTGATAAAGCGCCCCATCCGAGAAGGCGTTTTCAATAACTTTCCCCCAGGTGGGCAGGACCGGGTCGCCGAGACCAAGAACTGCCAAAGAAGCTTCAAGAAACACAAAGGATGGGATGGAAGAGACCAGAGCCGGAATCAATAGCGGAATCATGCGGGGAATCAAGTACGAAAATATAATCCGTGAATTCGAAGCGCCGTACGCACGGGCGGCCTCAATATAACTTGACTCCTTGGACTGCAGGAAAATTGAACGGTACGTCTTGATCTGTCCGGAGAAAATGCTCAACAGGATCGTAACGCCCAACATTAGCCAGATGCTGCGCGAGTAGAATGTGCCCACCATGATCAAAATGGCCAGAAATGGCAAGACAAGGTTGACTTCGGTAATGCGCTGGATCAATTCATCAACCCAGCCCCCATACCAGGTGCCAATTGCAGCGATGATCATTGTTATCAACGATGTTCCCAAGGCAGCCAACAAACCAAATGCCAGCGCAATAGGTGTGCCGTACAACAGCGGAAGCATCAGATCGCGCCGGTATTTATCGGTGCCAGCCAGCCCAAAAAGTTTGCCCTGTAACACAAACTGGGCGGCGATATCTGAACCCTGCTCAAAGGTTGTCCCGCTAATTACCAGCTGATAGGTTCCCTTCAACGAAGTGGGGGTTTCCGCCTTGGGATCCGCCTTGGGATCGGCGAAGAGCGCCTGCATGACTTTTTCGCTGTTCAACCTGGCCTGCAATTTCGCATCCTGTGAAAAACGGAAGGTCGAATTGTCTCCCACTGCCATGTCGGCGATCCTGATCTTCCTGCCATCCGGGGTGAGCCATGAAACAGAAACGAATGGGAACTTCTGGATGACCGTCGGCGTAAAATACAGGATCATTTCATCCGGGAAGCCATCATAGGTGTAATCAAAAGAGTAGGTCATATCCACGGTGGAGATATTTGGATCGTTGGAGGTGACGATCTTGGACATACTCCCGTCTGAAGTTTCCACTGCAAACGACAGGGGTAATTTTTTGCTCGTGAAAAAGTTATACCAGGAGGGAGCGGCATACTTTGGGTTCTTATACCAAACATCCTCGCCCCCCCGCCACAGGCGGACCGCCTCACTGTAAGGGATCGTGATGAGGGCGTAGGCAGAAACTCCGAGCAAAAAGGCAATAATTATCAATCCCATCACTGCCGATGGGAAACGGAGGAGAGCACGAAACCATCCCTTGAGCTTTGTCATTGTGAGTTCCCTGATCCAACTTTAACCCGGGGATCGACCAGGGCATAAACAAAATCAAGCAGGAA
>JADGQC010000137.1 GCA_017882125.1 Anaerolineales bacterium | reverse complement strand
GTCGGTATGCCGGCCGCGCTGCTGCTCATCAGCCGGAACGCAACCGTCACCGTCTGCCACTCCCGGACCCGTGACCTGCCCGCCGTCATCCGGCAGGCCGACATCCTGATCGCCGCCATCGGCAAGACGGAAATGGTGCGGGGCGATTGGATCAAGCCGGGGGCGGCAATTATTGACGTAGGCATCAACTCGGTGCCGGATGCGACCAAGAAGAGCGGTCACCGGTTGGTGGGCGACGTGAACTTTGCGGAAGCAAAGGAAGTCGCCGGCTTTATCACCCCCGTCCCGGGCGGTGTCGGCCCGATGACAATCGCCATGCTGATGAAGAACACCCTGCGTGCCGCAGAAATCCAGAACCCGTGACGCGGGAATTACATATAGTCAGCCCCGCCCGGAATATTTACCGAGGCGGGGCTGATTTGTATTTCAAATCCATTTTTCCAGTTGATTTACTTACCCTGGAATTCGACGAAATAATCTAGCGAAGGCTGTTCCGCGCCGCCAGGCGCACCAGCCGCCCAGCAATATTTTCCACCCACGCGTCCGGAACACCATCCACAGCCCTGGATTGCAGGCGCAGGTCAACCGGATCGTTGACATAATCCACTGCTGTAAAGCAGCCTTCAACCGTCAATGCAATTTCGGTTGAGAACAGGTGTAGGCGGCAGATCAGAGCAATGCGGCGCACAAGTTCATAAAGGCCGTGCAGCCCGAATCGGAATCGTTCATCCGCCGTCACGCGGGTATAGATGTGCGTGTGCTGGTCCCACCAGCAGGGATAGACTGCCCCATCGCAAACGAGCACACGGAACCAGGCTGGATGTCCCTCAAGCAATCGCGGATTGACATGTGCCTGCAGGAGGTATTTCTCATGTGGATACTGCTTGCGAACGAAGGATACCTGTTCCTGGGAGGTGGCCTCCAGCACCACGCCTTCCCCCCCACCCAACGAGGCTGGTTTAATTGCAAAGCGCCCGCCCAAGGGGCTGAGGTCGAGTTGCGTCAGGTCAGGTCGTTCCTGGCAGGAGGAGAGCAGAATGGTGTAGGGAGTGTCCAATCTGCGGCTCACAAATTCCAGGTGCATGGTGGCTTTATCTTGTGACCAGACGGTCATTTCCTGTGGATTGATGCGGAAAACACTGGATTGGCGCGCCCACTCCACCAGCGGCTGGAAGCTGTGATCGGACTCAGAAGCCCGGTCGAAGAAACAGGCAAAGGTAATTTCCCCACTGGAAAGCCCCGCCAGGGTGGTGACCAGGTTCTCCTCTGTGACCGAAAGGAATGCAAGCCCCGCCCTCGCACACGCACTTTCGAGCATTTGGACGAAATCGCGGTCGTATTCCCAGTTCCAGGCGAAGCACAAGTCGTAGCGGGTCATCCTGCAGGCATTATAAAACGAAAAAATGGAAATGGATTAAGAAAAACCCCGCCAGAAGGCGGGGTTTAACAACATTCGAAGTTCGGATTCTGCTTATTCTGACGCAGACTATTGCGCTCTAGCGCTCAACTCTCGGTTTGGCAATGTTCACTTTCAACTCATTGCCGCCCAGGGAATAGGCGTTGAACATGCTGATGGCCTTGTCGGCATCTGCCTGGGCGGTCATCGTGATAAAACCAAAGCCCTTTGACAGGCCGCTGTCACGATCTTTAATAACATCGACATTGGTGACCGTCCCGGCCTGGGTGAACAGGGTGTTCAGTTCATCCGAGGTGGTCGATTTAGACATATTTCCTACATACAGTTTGACGTCCATTTTGTACTTCTCTCTCCGGCACAGCCGGTAAAAAAATGACCACCAGCCCCATAACAGGGTCGGCGGCCAAGGGCACCACACAAAACCAGTTATCCAATTTAAAACTGATAAAAAGAGTATAGCACAGATTGCACCTGTAGACGCCCCACTTACTCCAATTGTAAAGATATGGAAACAGGTGCAAATGGGAGATTTATGGAAATAACGAGCTTGTCGGGCAAAAGCTCTTGCAATAACAATCGAAGTTTGATACAGTGAACAGTACCATTAAAAAAATACACATGGGAAAGGCTGAACATGCCAAACAAGAAACCAGCAAGATCAATGATCGTGGCCGGAGATATCACGATGGATTGGAATATCGCCACATCTTCCGGGCAAAAGGGGCCAAACCCAGCCTGGAGCCAGGATGCCAACTCCAGTATTTTCATGGGACGGGGAGGCGCAGCCCTACTGGCTGACCTGGTCGAAGCAGCCTCTTTATCCCTGCCCGCAGACCGGCAATATGTAGTCCATCAAGCGAAACTGCCGCGCGGAGATGTCTCTCCTTCCGATAAACACTATCATCACTCTTTTAAGATGTGGTCGCAATTCAAGTACAGTGAAAAAACACCGCTGGAGAAACCTGCCTGGCGCGTGGAGCAATTTCTAGGGCTCGATCGCAGTGCTCTGGATGGAGGTCAATCCACGACGGCGATCAACGAAGACTTGACCGCGCAGTTGGTGGTCCTGGATGATGATGGGCTCGGCTACCGAGACCGGGAGGACCTGTGGCCCAAGGTGCTGCAGGCAAAGAACAAACCCGATTGGATTCTCCTGAAGATGGCTCAACCAGTTGCCAGTGGGCCCTTATGGGAGAGTCTGGTGGACGAATTTTCCCAGCGATTGGTGGTAGTGACCACGGTCAATGATTTACGGCAGACGGCAGTCCAGATCAGCCGGAATATCTCCTGGGAACGGACTGCCCAGGACGTGTGTTGGGAATTAACCTACAATCCGCTTGTTAACAGTCTTTCCCGCTGCGCACATGTGATCATATCTTTTTATAACGCCGGGGCGATCCACCTTTCATGGAAGGCTGGCAGGGTAAATGCAACTTTGTTCTTTGATCCGTTTGCAACGGAAGGGGAATGGGAACGGGGTTACCCCGGGCAGATCGTGGGAACCACCTCCTGCCTGGCGACTGCCATTGTAAGGCAGATGATGATCGATCCGGGACAGCCGGATTTTTCGAAGGGAATTCAAACTGGTGTAGCTGCCATGCGTGTTCTCCATGCAGAAGGCTTTGGAGAACGCAGCTCATCATTACCACAGATAAAACTCCATTTTCCCATTCCTAAAGTTATTGAAGCCTTGAAAGGTGATTTGAACCCGTTATCGGTTGCCTCCATCCAGGATCCCATCCAGAATTTGGTGGATGCAGACCCTGAAAGATGCTCCCCAGACCCAAGCGGTTTCTGGACGATCCTGGAAGATCGTTACACAGATGCACTTGAAGTAGTAGCCCGCCAAATCGTTTTGAATGGATACGAAAAGGCATTACGCGAGGTACCGATCGGCCGCTTTGGCGGGCTGGTCACCGTGGACCGGCGGGAGATCGAGGCCCTGCACAGCATTCAATCCCTGATCCTGGAATACTGCCGCTCTTCCCAAAAGAAACCCCTGTCTGTGGCGGTCTTTGGGCCTCCCGGTTCGGGCAAGTCGTTCGGTGTGGAGCAGGTGGCAAAATCGATCCTGGGCGATATTTCCGTACTCACCTTCAATTTATCCCAATTCAGCCGACCGGAGGATCTTTACGATGCTCTTCACCAGGTAAGGGATGCAGGTTTATCCGGAAAGACCCCCCTGGTTTTTTGGGACGAATTCGATACAGCTTTGAATGGACAACCCCTCGGGTGGCTGCGATACCTGCTGGCACCCATGCAGGATGGGTCATTCCAGGAAGGTCAGCTCGTTCATCCCATCGGACGCTGCATCTTTGTTTTTGCCGGTAGCACCAGCCACTGCATGGAAGATTTTGGAGCCACCTATAGCGATTTAGAAAAAAGAGCGGTGAAGCTGCCCGATTTCGTCAGCCGGCTGAGAGGTTACTTGAATGTCCTCGGACCCAATCGACAGGACGGAACCAGCCAGGACCGCTTTTTTATTATCCGCCGTGCCATTCTGCTCAGGAACATTTTCGAGCGCAACGTTCCTCAAATCATCCGCAACAAGGTCGTGAATATAGACCTCGGTATCCTGCGCGCCTTCCTGAACACACATGTTTTTAAACACGGAGTGCGTTCGATTGAATCCATCATTGGGATGAGCAGCCTGGCAGGAAAATCGGCGTACGAACGCTCCAGTCTGCCCTCCGAAGAACAGCTCACGCTGCACGTGGAGGCACGCGATTTCCTTGCCCTGGTGAGACAGATCGAACTCGAAGGGGATTTACTCGAAAAATTGGCGGCAGCCGCGCACCAGGTCTTTTTCGAAGGGTTAAAAGGAAAAGGGTATCGCTATGGACCCCTGACCGATGGCAAACACAAAACCCATAGCGCATTGATCCCATACGAAGAACTCCCCGAGGACGAAAAGGAACAGAACCGTCAAAATGTGAGAGACATTGCCAACAAACTTTCACTTGCCGGCTATGTGATGCGTCCGGCACGCAGCCATGAGCATCCCTATGATTTCCCAGGAGACGACTTGGAAATTCTTTCCGAGTTGGAACACGAACGCTGGATAAAAGATAAATTAAATGCCGGTTGGAAGGGCGCTCCGAAAACCGATAAAGAGAAAAAACTGCACAAGGACCTTGTCGCCTGGGCTAACCTGCCGGAAAAGGAAAAAGAAAAAGACCGGGAAATGGTACGCGGCATACCGGTCATCCTGGCAAAAGCCGGTTTCGCCGTCGAGAAATCGGGATAGTTCGGATGCCAATCATCGCAGTCGGCGTAACCGGTCATCGGCATCTGACAGAAATAGGAAAAATCATGATGGGAGTGGAGGGTGTCCTTAAGTGCCTCCTCGAGGCGTTCCCAGGATCCGAATATCGAGTGGTATCCTCCCTGGCAGAAGGGGCTGATCGAATCCTGGCAGACAAGCTTCTCCAGATCCCCAAGACAACACTTTGGGTCCCGCTGCCACTGCCGCGGGAGGACTACCTCAGTGATTTCAGGAATTCCAGATCGAAAGAGGAATTCATCCATTTGCTCCGAAGAGCCGAACGGGTGATAGAACTCCCTGTAAAAATTAATCGTGATGAAGCCTACCTGGCTGCCGGCAGGTATATCATTGAAATCTGCGATGTGCTCCTGGCAATCTGGGATGGAAAGCCTTCCCGGGACAAGGCAGGGACAAGCCCGATCGTCGCCCTGGCACGGGAACGAAGCATGCCGCTGGCATGGATCCACGCCAGAAACCACCGACCGGCGCACGCTTTCCCGGTCGCACCTGAAGCAGTACAGGGGGGCATCACCTACGAGAATTTTCCACCCCCTGCCCGATCAATGATGACTTGAGGCTTAACTTGCTTGACCTGGGAGATAACCTCATTCTCCGAATGAACGGTCTGACCGCGATCACAATCACCCAACTAGTTCACCTAATAATGTTGGGATTACAGCGATAATTTTCAACACGTAATTGAAAGGATTGCTACATTGTCTGATGTCTTTATTTCATATTCGCGCAAAGATATAGCTTTCGCCAGGTTGATCCGGGAATCTCTCCAGGCCAGCCAGATAGATACCTGGATCGACTGGGAACGCATCCCGGTGGGTGAGCGCTGGTGGGATGAGATCTGCCAGTCGATCGAAAATGCCAATGTTTTCATGTTCATCATAAGTAAAAATTCGATCGGGTCTTCAGTATGCAAAAACGAGATCGACCATGCTTTACAAAACCACAAGCGCATCATCCCCATCATCGTCGATAATCTACAGCCGGATGTGATCAAGGATTTTGCTCCCGAACTGCCTCAATTTAACTGGATCATTTTTGAGCGCGATCAAATCTTCCGCCTGGAAGAAAACCCGGAACTCAAATCCGAGAACCCTGAAGACAGCCTGGTAGCGTTCCCGAAACTACCCCAATATGAACAGGCACTTCAAAAATTAAGCGTTGCCATCCATACGGATTGGGATTGGGTTAAATACCATACCCGCCTGCAGCTGGATGCGCTGCGCTGGGAAACCAGCGGACGCGATCGGAGCTACCTGGCCCTGGGGGTCGCATTGGATGAAGCTGAGCAGCGGCTCCTGCGCGCAGCAGGGAAGGATCCTCAGCCAACCAGCTTGCAGGTCGAATATGTTACTGCCAGCCGGCAGGAGGACACCCGCCGGCAGCAGGAACAATTGACACTCGAGCAGAAAGCCCGTCACCGGCAGCGGATTGTTATCTGGGCCGTGGGCATCGGTTTAACCGTGGCTGTTGTGTTGGGAGTTATTGCCTGGGGGCAGCGAAACCAGTATTTGTCAGAGACTCACGTTCGTGCCACAGCAGAAGTCAATGCAGTCAACCAGCAGACGACCGCTGAGGCTGCCAGCACGTTGGCCGTCCAACAGAGCGATGAAGCTCAACGGCAGGCGAAGATGGCCCTTTCAGGACAGCTATCGGCCCAATCCCAATCCCTGTTGTCCCACCAGCTTGACCTGGCGATGCTCCTGGCGGGTGAGTCTTACCTGACTGCGGATACTTACCACAGCCGCAGCAGCCTCCTTTTGGCGCTGGAGCAGAGCCCTCAACTGGCACATATCTACCGGTATACGGAGCACATCTCCGCACTGGCATTTACTCCCGACGGATTGGAAATCGCAGCGGCGGGCTGTACACAGCGCGATGCACAGGGGGATGTCTGCCTGCAAAACGAGATCGTATTTTACGATCTTGCCAGCGGGGCAACGGGGAGAGTCCTGGCTGCCGGTGGAGGCCGGCTTCTCGGGTTGGCATTTACCCCGGACGGATCGGTCTTGTATGCTGCTGTGGCCGGGGATCGGGTCTACCGCTTCGATCTATCTTCTGCTGATCAACCGGCTCCCACTCCCCTGCCCGCTTTCGCTGACAGCAGCTCATCGGTGGTCATCAGCCCGGATGGACATTACATGGCCACCGGTGGGTGCCATGAGTTTAGCATGCCCGGCGGGCGGTGTGTCGGAGGAGCAATCGTTCTCTGGGATTTAAACACCAACAACCCAACCGGGCTGGCCCTAAATGGAGTGGGGACGCAAATGCATAACCTGGCTTTCAGCCCGCAGAGCGACCGTCTCTATTCAGGCGACTGCGCTGGCCTGGAAACGAATTCATGTCAAAAGGGAGAAGTAAAAACCTGGAACCTGCCGGATGGAAGCATGCAGGAACATCCCATTGGAGGTACAACCAGTGCGATCATCTCGGTCGATGTAAGTGCCGATGGCAAGCTGCTGGCTGCCGCTGAGGCTGC
>JADGQC010000136.1 GCA_017882125.1 Anaerolineales bacterium | reverse complement strand
AGACGTCCGCCATCCTTGACATTCCATTGAGCGGCGTCCTCCGGATTTATCTCTACAAGAGCCCGATTATAGACTTCCATCAGCCCCTTGGCACGCCTTGTCATCTGCCCTCCATGCCAATGATACAATACCCTTCCGGTGGAAAGCAGGACCGGAAATTCTTCGTCGGGTAGCTCGGCAGGGGGAATGTGATTAATTGGCGCGAATAAGCCTCTCCCACGCGTGAATTGTCCAATATGCAAAACAGGTGTTCCGGGATGGTTTAGTCCCTTTACAGGCCACTGTAAACGTTCCCCTGCTTCTAATCGAGCAAAAGATACTCCTGCATATGATGGTGTGACTGCAGCTATCTCAGACATGATTTCGCTGGTATCGTTGTATTCCCATTTGGAAAATGGGGTCGGCCGTATATTTTGCTTCCTAAAAGCGATGATCCTTTTGGCGATTTCTGCAGTAATTTGCCAATCCGGTCTGGCTTCTCCCAACGGGGAAATGGCTTGATGGCACATCTGCACCCGGCGTTCTGTATTCGTAAAGGTCCCGGTCTTCTCTGCAAAACTAACACCCGGCAGCAAAACGTCAGCATAAACAGATGTTTCTGATGGAAATATTTCCTGAAGGACTAGAAATTCACACCGTTCTAAACAATGGCGGATATGACCTGTATTTGGATCACTCATGACAGGATCTTCGCCTAAAATATACAAAGCTCGAATCTTCCCATCTTCGGTTGCAGAAACCATCTCGGTTGTGGTTAAGCCCACCTTGTCTGGAAGGGAAACACCCCACGCGTCTTCAAACTTTATCCTGGCCTCATTACTAGTGACATTTTGGTAACCAGGATACACATTAGGAAGCCCACCCATGTCGCACGCCCCCTGTACATTGTTTTGGCCTCTAAGGGGATTTACCCCGCCGCCCTCTACACCCATATTACCTAGTAACATTTGAAGGTTTGCCAGGTTCATCACATTATTTACACCAACGATATGCTGTGTAATCCCCATCGCCCAAATAACAGACATAGGTTTGTTCAATGCCAGGATTTCAGTGGCGCGGTAAAGTTGCTCGATCGGTACACCCGTAATTTTACTGACTTTATCCGGAGGATAATCTTCAATTGTGGCGGCAAACTCATCGAACCCTTCCGTCCTCCCAGCTATAAAACCCTTGTCCTCCCACCCATTTCTTAAGATTATATTCATCATTCCATTAAGAAGAACAATGTCCGTTCCAGGTCGGTTACGAAGATAAATGCCTCCGAGTGCTGATTTCGCAAAATCTACGATGTCTACCCGTCTTGGGTCTGCAACTACTAATTTAGCTCCACGCCTAATGACCGCCTGGCGAAGCATCGAACCAAAAACTGGGTGCTGTTCAGTGGTATTTGAACCGATTACAAAGATGGCTGCCGATTTCTCGGCAATATCATCCATAGAATTGGACATGGCTCCAGAGCCGAAAGAAGTTGTCAGGCCGACCACAGTCGAAGAGTGGCAAAGACGTGCACAGTGATCAATATTATTCGTTCCCAGTACCTGTCGTGCCAGCTTATTCATCAAATAGGTTTCTTCATTCAGACATTTTGCTGATGTAAGTACACCGATGCTCGTACTCCCATATTGGTCCCGGGTAAAAGATAATTTTTTAGCGGTAATATCAAGGGCTGTATTCCAATCTGTTTCAACCCAATCCCAAGAGGATCCTGAAAGGACTTTATCCTCACCCTTAAGGAGGTAGCGTCGCACCTTCGGAAGAGTTAAGCGATCCCGGTGGTGGATGAAGTCGTAGCCGTACCGCCCTTTTACACAAAGGTGCATTTTATTGACAGGTGCGTTCGGATTCGAAGAAACCTTAATCACTTTTCCGTCTTTAACATTCAGGTCGAACTGGCATCCTACCCCACAAAAAGCGCAGGTCGTTGTCACCTTCCGATCTGGTTTGCCTTCCTGGAAAGAGAGCTTGTGATCCAAAGCACCAGTCGGGCAGTATACTGCACAGGCACCACAGGATTCGCAGCGTGCTTCAAGCATTGTCGTGTCAGCTCCCGCGATAATCCGGGTATTACTTCCTCGTCCCCCTACTCCCCAAACGAAGCGGCCCTGAATCTCTGCACAAGCTCGAACACAGCGTGTGCACAGGATACACTTATTAAAATCCACGTGAATGAACGGGTTTGGATCGTTATCCACGGTATATCGAAGCGGAATGCTTTCCCCTTCTGGCAAAGTGATTCCATAATAACGCAGCCAGTATTCAAATTCTGTCTCTATTCCAGTATGATTGGCGTGACCGGAGTCTTGGTAATTTCGCAAAAGAAGAGAAAGAACGCTTCGACGTGACTGCTGCAATGGTCCGGTCTCTGTACGAACGACCATTCCATTTTTAACGGGAAGGTTGCATGCTGACACTTGTCCGCGCAAGTTATCGACTTCTACAACGCAAAGTCGACACGATCCAACCGGTGAAAGGTCCTTATGATAACAAAGTGTGGGGATGACAATCCCATTGTCATGGGCCGCTTCGAGGACCGTCTGGTTTTCTTGTGCCTGAATTATTTGATTGTTGATGGTGAGGTTGATTGTCATCACATCAGTTCCTCGTTAATTCCCGCCACAAACCTATCACTAAAATGTGCTAATGCTGATTTCACAGGGAGTTGAACCGACTGTCCTAACCCACAGAATGAGGCTTCCTGCATTACTTCCGCAAGATTGAGCAACTCTTGGATATCCGTTTTTTGCCCGTGACCATCGGCTAGACGGATTAAAAGGTCATGTGCCCGGCTGGTCCCCTCCCGGCAAGGTGTGCATTTGCCACAAGATTCTACTTTAAAGAAATGCATCAATTCGCGCAAGAATGCCACTGGTGAAACATGCTCGTCGCACACCAAAAATGCTCCTGCTCCCAGTGTTATTCCCTTTCCACCAGAATTGTAATCAATGGGGATATCCAACAATGTACTATCCACAATGGTTCCAGCTGCTCCACCACAAAGGGCAAAATGGAAACTTGAACCAGATCGCATTCCACCACCGAATTCCTCAATAATTTGACGTAATGTCAAGCCAAATGGTGCCTCAAACAATCCTGGCTGATTGATGTGACCCAATAGCATGTACAACTTAGTCCCGCCAGCAGGGTTGTTACTCAAATTTTTATACCATTCAGCTCCCCGTCGAAGAATGCTTGGCACGGCTGCTAAACTTTCAACATTATTAACCGCCGTAGGAAGGTTTTGATAGCCTGAGGTGGGTGGATAGGGTGGGCGTATCCTGGGCTCACCGCGTTTCCCCTCTAGTGACTCTAGTAAAGCTGTTTCTTCTCCACATATATATGCCCCTGCACCCCGGTGAACATGGACAATAAACGAAAAACCGGAACCGGCAATATTTTCACCTAACCACCCTGCTTTTTCCGCCTGCTCAACAGCATTCTCCAACAGTTTGGACTGGTGAGAATATTCACCGCGGATATAAATGTATCCAGTCCTGGCACCTGTCGCATACCCAGAGATCGCCATTCCCTCTAGAATTTGGTGCGGATTTGTATCAATCAATACCCGATCCTTGAAAATTAATGGTTCAGATTCATCAGCGTTGCACACAATGAATTTTGGGCTTAGTGGAGCCTCCGCGACAAACCGCCATTTTTTGCCAACTGGGAACCCGGCTCCACCTCGACCCTTTAAATTGGATCTCTCTATTTCTTCGATCACTTTTTCGGAGGATAGTTTCAAAGCTGCTTCCAGCCCTTGGTAAGCTCCAACCAATAAAGCAGATTCCAGTGAGGAAGGATCGATCTTTCCGGCATTTTCTAGCATCACGCGAACTTCTCCCGAGCGCGGGATTTCATAATTTACAAGTTTACTATGTACACCAATGACACTTGGATTAATTTCTTCCGCTGTTACCGGACCGATTTGATCGTTATCAATTAAGATGGCTGGAGCCCGGTCACACAAGCCAAGGCAACTTGATCGCTCAACCTGCCATTCTGCATGTGTTTCTCTTATTGCTTTAGTTGCGGATTCAAAATTGACACCACATAACCAACACACCGGTCCGTCGCATACCCGAACTTTTGGCATCGTTGAAGCATGCGAAGTTTGGGATATGTCCAACATCGAATAAAATGATGCTATTCCATAAACTTGAGCAGGAGGTAAATCAAGGGATCTTGCCAAATCATCCAATGTTTCTGGGTTTAATCCTCCATGGTTAGTCTGCAAATCGACGAGGATTTCTAGGATGTTAGAAGAGTTCTTGCCATGTTCATTGACAACAGCTTCGATTTTTGGGGAAAATGGTTTGAACATGACTTTTTTGTTGGTCATAATACCGCCTTAATAATCGCATCTCGATTCGTTCAGATTATGCGTAAATGCCGCAGGAGTTTCTATAGGGGATTTCTATTTGGCTAATTTTTCTGCTTGAGTGAATTCCTCTGGAGTGTTTATATTCAAGAACATAAGACCCCAGGGATCGAAAGAATTTGTTTCTATTTGTGTCAGGATACGAACCTTGACATTAGGAAACCATGAAACAAGACGTCGCTCCCCTGAATCCAGCGCTTCTTTAACGGCTGGGAGACTGGTGTCCTTCCTATATATTGCATGAAGCGGTTCTAAGCCTTTCTCTGAAGATGGCACCACCACATCCACGTGATCGGATAAAAGTATATCGAGTTGATGTAACAGTAACCCAGGGTTTACAAACGGCATGTCGCATGCAATTAAAGCAACTTCCTGGTTAGAAGACTTAATGAGCGCAGTGTAAAGCCCCCCCAGCGGCCCGCAACCGGGTAATATGTCAGGTTCAACCATTACACCCAATGATAAGTATTCATGATTTCTGGGGGCGATAACCATTACCTCGTTTGCTAGTCCAGCGAGCCTCTTTAGCACTCGCCGGATAAGCACCTCCCCTTGGAAGGTCATAATGGACTTATCCTGCCCCATACGTTGCGACTTGCCGCCAGCTAGAACAGCAATAGTGAGCATTGCGGGATTATACTCGTCTCAACTTCGTTCAGGATACATCACAGTAATCCTGCTTCTTTTACGATGCGGGGGATGATGTCTTCCCAACCTACCGGCATGATGTGCAGTCCATGAATACCCTGTTTTTCGAAACTTTTAACCTTTCGTGCTAATTCCAGGGCAATTTGTACTCCCTCTTCCTGTGCATTCCCGGCAGCATCAGCAGCCTCCATCCGCTTTATGATCGGCTCTGGCATCCAAACACCCGGAACATCGGTCATATAGCGCGTCATTTTGAGACTCTTGAGGGGGGTGATTCCTACCATGATAAAAACTTTATCTAAAACATTTCGTTTGGCAAGTTCATTTAACCAAATTTCCATCCTATCTATGTCGTAGACCAAGTTAGTCTGGAAAAATTGAGCCCCAGCATTAATTTTCTTGTGTTCCCGCAAAGCCTGAAATTTCGGGTCGGAGGCAAAGGGTGAAGCTGCCGCTCCAAGAAATATTCTGGGAGGAAACTTGATCTCGCGTCCATCCAGATAATGACCTTCATCCCGCATCCGCCGTAAGATCCAGAGCATTTGTATCGCATCCAGGTCATTGATATCCATCCGGCCGCGCGGTTGGGGTGCCAGGACTGGACTGTCCCCGGTCACGCACAGCACGTTCCGAACTCCCAAAGCGGAAGCGCCCAGGATTTCACCTTGTAACCCCGCCCGCGTGCGGTCTCGTGCAGCAATTTGCATCACTGGCTCGGCACCCCGATCAATTGCGATTTTGCTGCATGCCCAGGAAGTCATCCGTGGGGTGGCAGATGCGTTATCAGTAAAATTAATTGCTGTAACATAAGGTTTGACAAGGTCAATATTACTGGACAACTTGTTAGTCGAGGTCGATAAAGGAGGTGTAATCTCACAGGCAACCACAAACTCGCCCGCTTTTAGTTTTCGCTCTAGTTCGGACGCAGGTTCTTGATTTTTCGGCTCGTGGTATTCGCTGTCCCCCTGCCACCATTCCGGTTGGCGAATTGGACGGAAGATTCCATCCCAAGTCTCCGCACGCTCTTCACTCTTTCGAAAAACCAGTCCCTTAATAACCCTCCCCATGCCCATCTCCTTGACCCGACCGACCACATCCCCCCAGGTCTCTCCGCCTGTTTTCTCCCAATCCAGGGGCGGCAGCACCTCCATGAGCTTTTCCTGCCTGCCCATTTTGAAGGAACGATTATATATCTCATACCAAATGCACGGACGGGTCTTGTCCACATAGCAAGATTCCGGCGTGGAGCCTCCGCAGGGTCCATTGCGCATGCCCTTAGGACATTCCATAGGACAAATAAAGGCCGTTTCTTGCAAAAGGCAGTTTCCACACATTCGACAGCCCCATAATGGTCCTTTAACAATTATTTCCAATGAAGCCAATACGCGCTGACCGGGTGATTCGTGCTTGAAAGGCATAAAGGGTGGTTGCCATCGGCGACCAGGTGTAAAAATCGACATATGTTTCTCCTGACGATTTATTGTACTTCCTCGGACTGGCACAAAATCATGAACAATGTCACTTTGCGGCGGGACGAATATCCCTCTCTAGGATATTGGATCTCCTTTGTACATCAATGGCGCTTGTTCCATTGAAGTTTGATTACAGGACTGCCAAACGGTATAATTACTGGATGCAGAAACAGTTTATAGTTTTTGGTTCACTTTTTCTGATCCTGATGGCTTTATTTATACCTACGAGGGTTAGCGCAGAATTAGTCTCAATCCCCAACCTATCGACACCTTCTGAATTGATCGATGCAGTCAATAAGCTGAGAGCGTCCCATGGATTGCCGCCCTATGATTCAAATTCCATCCTTATGAACATTGCCCAATCCCAGGCTGATTACATCCTTTCCATAGGGACTCCTACCCATTACAACGCTGATGGATTGCGACCCTTCCAGCGCGCCTTGCAAGCTGGCTATGCTGTGAAAGGAGACCTTAGCTTGGGTGGTTTTTTTGCTGAAAACATTACCGCCGGTGTTGGCATGACCGCTGATGAAGCAGTGAAACAATGGACGCAAGACGACCCCCACCTAAATACCATGATCTCCACCAATCTTCAAGATATTGGTGCGGGTGTAGCTGTTTCTGGAAATACATTTTATTACGTGATCGATTGCGGTCTTTCCACCGGCGGAACACCTGTTGCCTTCACTCCCCCACCTTC
>JADGQC010000135.1 GCA_017882125.1 Anaerolineales bacterium | reverse complement strand
GATTGGCATCATTATTGGCTCGGTCTCAGCCTACTACGGCGGAGTGGTGGACAACATCATCATGCGTATTGTGGATGTTTTCCTGACCCTGCCGTTCATCCTGGCAGCGTTGATCCTGGCGGCTGTGCTCACGCCGAGGATTGGGAAGAGCCTGTATCCAGCCATCATCGCCCTGATTACCTTCGGCTGGATGGGCTATGCCCGTATTATCCGCGGTGATATCCTCTCAATTAAAGAACGCGATTACATCATGGCAGCACGGGTGATCGGTGTCAAAGACAGCCGGATTCTCTTCCGTCACATCATTCCCAATGCCATCTTCCCTACGCTGGTACTGGCCTCACTGGCGATTGGCGATGTGGTGCTTTCTTTCGCCGCCCTTTCCTTTTTGGGAATTGGCACTGCAATCGGCTATGCCGATTGGGGGCAGGTGCTTAGTTTCGCCCGCAACTGGATTACCAGTTTAAGTACATATTGGTATATCATCGTCTGGCCCGGCCTGACCCTCGTGCTCTTCGTCATGGGTTGGAATCTGGTGGGCGATGCACTGCGCGACGTGCTGGATCCACGCATGCGCGGCAAGACCTAAATAGTCCAGCGTGCTGCTGCACTGCTGAGACTGAATCTGTTCCCTCCTGGATTGGCGCTGATGGCTGTGGCACTTTGCTTCCAGGGGGGAACTGCGTTAACAAGGCGATCTATTCGTATTCTGAATATCGAGTTGGCGTTTCCAACCCGGCGGGGCCCAGCGTGCCGGCGCGGGTGGGACCGGACGCCACGCAAAAAATTTTAAACACGCCTGTTTTGCAGGCGTACATCAAAACCGCCAACCCGTTTTGGAAGCCCGGTAGTCTGACCGAGATGGAGAGTGATCGTTGAAAGTGACGTCTTTAAAAAGAATTGAAGCCCGACCTGATGTGATTAGATCAAAACGATTAACAGGTGCGATCTATGGCATTGTTAGCGGGCTTGCCTTTTCAGCCGCAGCATGGGGATGGGATGGATATATATTGAGCCGATCACATGCTTACCTGCCCTGGCTCAACCTGAGCGTTGCGCTGGTCTTTTGCATCATCGTTGGTGCGGCGGCGGGCTGGCTGACCGCGCGTTTTGAAAGCAGTTTATTGGGTATGTTTTTCTGGCTGATCCCCGCATTATTATTTTCATGGCTGGTCAATATCCTGCCTTTGCAAGTCAGTCCTTTTATAGTTTCAAAGTTCAACCCGCAGATGGGCGCACTATTAAATTACACAAAAGACGCTGAAATTGGTTTCCGTTTCGGTCTAGCCGCGGCATGGATTATCCCCTTTGCGCTGATCGTAGGATTGACACAATTGCCCATTACAGAGTCGTCAGTTTATTCTACGGCCTTCTTAGGAAAGATCATCCCTTTCTTTTTTGGTATCGTTGTGATTAGTATAAGCGGCACATTCGCTGACAGTTTGATCAACGCCCATTTTCGAGACGCTATTACTTCCATTGACAGCACCATCCAATTCGCGCTGGATAATAAAAACAATCCACAAATGGACGAAGACCTTGCCCGCAAGATGCACGCAAGTTCGTTAGATGCGGTCAAAGAATATGTCACAGAATCAAGACGTCTGTTAGTGAGGGGATACGACAAAACATTCGGACAAATCCACGTCTTGATCCGCTTTGAAGATCAATGGGTGGATTGCACGATCATTTACGCGCAACCGTCTTTTTGTAAAGTTTGCGGATTAAAAATTCGTTAATCCGTGTCAAGTCAAATGATAATGTTACTGAGCGTGATTTCTGACGACTCTGTTGTGTAAGTCCTGCACCTGTGATAAAATACGAAAGAAAGGCTAAAAGCCTTCAGTGAGATGTACAAACCCCTTTCAGTGGTAAAGCCGGAACAACATAACCTATGGCAACGTTGGCATTACATACATCACCCAAGAAGTTATTGGTGTGTGTCAGTATTGACCACTGTATCAGAGTCAGGCATTACAACAATGGGGGAGAAGGGAGATCATCTACTGGGCTGAGAGCGATTCCCGCTACTCATATTTTTATGAACTAAAATAAATTAAAAACCACGTGAATCTTGCAAAAATTTGATGAGGAGGCTTCAATGAAATTACGGAATTGGAGTTGGCTAGCTATCTTGGTCATGTTAGGCCTGGTGGTTGCGGCTTGTTCGTCTACAGCCGCTTCAGAGGGTGGCAGTACCATTGTCGTCGGTCTGCAGGCCGAACCCGTCACTCTCGATGCGCAGCAAATGTCCGACTACAACTCTACCCGGGCGGGGCGAAACATCTTTGATGCCCTGTTGCACTTCAAGGATGAGAGCACCGATGTGGAGCCAGCCTTGGCCGAGAGTTGGGATATCTCCCCTGATGGCAGGGTCTATACCTTCCACCTGCGCCAAGGGGTCAAATTCCATGACGGCACTGATTTCAACGCGGATGCGGTAGTCTTCAGCTACGAGCGTCAAATCGACCCGAACCATCCCTATCACGATACAGGCGAATTCGCGTATGCCGACTTTACGTTCAGCATGGTGGATAAGATCGAGAAAGTGGATGACTTCACTGTTCGCATCTCGCTGAAAGAACCATTTGCGCCCTTCCTAGCTAATATGGCCATGCATTCGGCTACCATCGTCAGCCCGACGGCGGTCGAGAAATATGGCCGGGACTTCTCTAAAAATCCAGTCGGCACCGGTCCCTTTAAATTCGTGAGTTGGACACCAGGCGTTGAGATTGTGCTCGAAAAGAACCCGGATTACTGGGGTGGCGCGCCTAGCGTGGACAAGGTAATCTACCGCCCGATCATTGACGATCAGGCCCGTTTGAACGAACTGGAAGCCGGTAGTGTAGACTTCATTGTGAATATTCCCCCAGACGATCTGGCCCGCCTTAAAGCAGACACACGATTTACCACAGTTGAGCAACCGGGCATGCATACGTGGTATGTTGTTTTCAATTGCCAGAAAGCGCCCTTTGACGATGTAAGGGTGAGACAAGCAGTGAACTACGCTATTGATCGCCAGGCCATAATTGAGGGTATCCTTCAAAACACTGGCACATTGGCCAACAGTCCGCTCCCGCCAGTTTTGTGGAGTTATACTTTTGACGTACAAAGCTACGAATTTAACCAGGAAAAGGCCAAGCAACTTTTGGCTGAGGCAGGTTATCCCGATGGTCTTTCGATTAACTTCTGGGTACCAACCTCCGGCTCTGGCATGCAACAGCCAGTGGCCATGGGCCAGGCTATCCAAGCGGATTTGAAAAAAGTGGGGGTTGATGCCAAGATTGAGACCTTTGAATGGGGTACCTATCTGGACAAAACCATTGTTGAAGATGCCCAGACGCTGCCTGAGATATTCCAAATGTCCTGGGTCGGCGACAACGGCGACCCAGACAACTTCCTTTACATCTTATTGAGCGGCGATCAATATCCGCCTAACGGCTTCAACCTTGGCCATTGTAAAGACGATGCAGTGGACAAGATATTGCGCGAGGCGCGCACCACTCTTGACCAGGCCAAACGGACCGAACTTTACGTTCAGGCTCAAAAGATGCTGGTGGAGGATGCCTTCTGGGTTCCGATAGATCATGAAACGCAGATTGTGGTGATGAAGAACAGCATCAAGAACTTCAAGCTTCATCCCACCGGCGACTTCCGCTTCCGAGATGTTTTGGTCGAGCCGTAGCTGGAGTTGACAATACAGCCAGGCTACGCCACCTTGAGCCTCGTTTGAGCAGGAAAACTTGGTGGCGATTCCCGACCTGATGCGCCCTTCATTTATCGCCCCGCGTGTGGTTTTTGTCCGACTGGCGCGAGCCACACGCGGGGCATTGCCTTATGTTCAGGAAATATGTTTATGACAGGCTACATAATTCGGCGGATATTGGCGTTAATTCCTGTATTGCTCGGGGTCTCCTTTCTAGTCTTTCTCATCTTGTATTTGGCACCCGGTGATCCGGCGCTCATTATCCTGGGACCAAAAGCCAACGCGACATCACTGGCGCAGTTGCGTCACGATCTGGGCCTGGATCAGCCGTTTTTGATCCAGTATTTGCGTTGGCTGTGGCGCGTGCTCCAGGGTGACTGGGGACGCTCGATCCAACTCAAACGGGAGGTGCTCCCGCTGATTCTGACGCGCTTTCAGGCAACCGCGTATCTTACCCTGTTCAGCGCGTTGCTGGCGATCCTCTTTGGAATCCCGGCTGGGATCATCTCGGCCACACACCAGTACTCGCTTTTGGATCGCGTCTCAATGGTTGGCATTCTGATAGGTTTCTCCATGCCCGTATTCTGGTTGGGCATTCTCTTACAAATCTTTTTTTCGATTTACCTCGGCATCCTGCCAGTCTCCGGTATGCAGTCCCCCAACCAGCAAGGCTTTCCGGACCTCCTAAGGCATCTCGTGTTGCCGTCTATGGCCCTTGCCACCGGAGCTGCCGTTATTATTGCACGCATGACTCGATCCAGTATGTTGGAGGTCATGCAACAGGATTACATCCGGACAGCGCGGGCCAAGGGGCAGATCGAGCGGCTGGTCATCTACCGGCACGCCTTGCGGAACGCATTGATCCCGATCGTCACTGTGATTGGCCTGCAAGTGGGATACTTGCTGGGAGGTGACATTCTGGTAGAAATCGTCTTTTCCTGGCCGGGCATCGGTTTGCTAATGATGAACGGCATCATGGCCCGTGATTTTCCACTTGTGCAAGGCGCGATCCTACTTGTGGCCTCCTCGTATGTGGTGATCAATCTGATCGTGGATATTCTATATTCGTATCTGGACCCCCGAATTCACTACCAGTAGAGTAGATTACAGCAATGAATAATGAGTTGGAAGATGTTGGGCTGTTAGACACAGCCAGCGAAGTCGAAGGATTGACTGAGCAAGTCAAAACGCCAGTGCAGCAAAGCCTGTTTCAGGTAATATGGCGCCGCCTGCGGAAAGATAAGTTGGCCCTGCTTGGCGCGTTCTGGCTTATATTTGTCATCCTGGTCAGCCTCCTTGCTCCGATACTCGCTCCCCACGATCCTCTCGAAATCAACTTACGGCTTCGCCTCCTGCCCATTGGGACTCCGGGTCATTTCTTGGGCACCGACGATCTTGGTCGCGACATTCTCAGCCGCCTGATATGGGGTGGTCGGATATCTCTCCTCGTGGGCTTTTCTGCGGTACTCTTTGCCATGACCGCGGGAACCCTTATCGGATTGCTGACCGGTTTCTACGGGGGATGGTTAGATACGATCATTATGCGACTTATCGATATTCTGATGGCCTTTCCAGCCATCCTTCTGGCGCTTGCGATCGTCGCGGCACTCGGACCGGGATTGGAGCATGCCATGCTGGCGGTGGCAATTGTGGGTATTCCCTATTACACCCGAATCGTTCGGGGCTCAGTGTTAGCCTTGCGGGAACTCGAGTATATTCTTGCTGCGCACGCTCTCGGATCTGACAAATGGCACATAATTGCTACTCACCTTTTTCCCAATTCCCTACCGCCTCTAATCATTGCAGCCACTCTTGACGTAGGTTGGATGATCATGTTCGCGGCCGGTCTCAGTTTCCTCGGGCTTGGGGCTCAACCACCGGCGGCGGAGTGGGGCATCATGCTGAGTGAGGGTCACAAATTCATCCGTTTGGCGCCGCACGCCTCAATTGTCCCAGGACTGGCTATCTTTCTAGTCGTCTTGTCGCTCAATTTCTTAGGTGATGGCTTGCGTGATGCGCTGGACCCACATTTGCGGAGGTAAAAATGATTCGCCCCTCAACATTTTCAATCGTTGCTTATAGCCCCAAGGAGAAGGCATGGGGCGTAGCCGTAGCCTCCAAGTTCTTGGCGGTGGGGGCATTTGTCCCTTGGGCGCAAGCCGGCGTTGGGGCAGTAGCCACACAGTCATATGTCAACACTACTTTTGGACCGCACGGCCTGGAACTCATGGCAAACGGCCTCTCCGCGCAAGAGGTGCTAGATCGTTTGATCTCTGAAGATGAAGGGCACGCGTCGCGGCAAGTGGGCCTGGTGGATGCTAACGGAGGTTCGGCAGCGTATACCGGATCGGGGTGCTATGCTTGGGCTGGTCATCTCACTGGCCGCTATTTTGCCTGCCAGGGCAACATCCTAGTGAGTACTGAAACCGTGCAGGCGATGGCGCATACCTTCGAGCACACTACAGGTGAATTGGCAGATCGACTCGTGGCCGCGCTGGCTGCCGGTGAGAAAGCCGGAGGTGATTCGCGGGGACGACAGGCAGCCGCGGTATTGGTGGTCAAACCAAAAGGTGGTTATGGCGGATTCAATGACCGGTACCTAGACCTGCGCGTGGACGATGATCAGCAGCCAGTTCAGCGGTTGCAGGCACTGCTCAAACTTCATCATCTATATTTCGGCAAGTCAGAGCCTGAGGTACAGATCAAGATTGAAGGAACGTTGGCTAAAGAAATCCAGCAGTTGTTAATTCATCTAGGCTATCTGAGCGGACTGCCCAGCGGCGTTTATGATGAAGCAACCCGCGCTGCTTTTGAAGCTTTCACCGGCACGGAAAACCTTGAAGAACGTTGCCAGATTGCCGAAGGCAAGATCGATCCGCCCGCGCTAGAATACATCCGAAAGCACTTTAGAACGCGCTCATAGTCAGTTTGGCACAAGAGTTCGAACCCAAAATCGTTACATTAAGGAATTACCCCACATCACCTCTGAGTGTCTACGAGGATCGCCTATCCTAGGCGCAAATGTTACGCGGGCTACCAATGAGTTGCAGTCCCTTTGGCAGGCTCAGGACAGGCAGTGTCCCGTTTTGACGGGGAGTCCAAGTCCCGTCCCACTGCCACTAACGCAAACCCTTAGTCCGCCAAAGAGTCGTAATGCATCAAAGCAAAATGTTACTATAGGGAGTCATTCATGAGCATAAATCTAGTCTATAATAGATGCAATTCGTTTTACGGAACAATGCCGTGCAACCACAGACTATAAAGAAACCGCTCTTGGAAGTAAAGAATTTAAAAACGTATTTCTATACCGAAGACGGTGTCGTTAAAGCCGTGGACGGAGTGGATTTCGATGTGTACCCCGGTGAAGTGCTCGGCCTGGTGGGTGAATCAGGCTGCGGCAAAAGCGTGTCTGCGCTCTCTGTCATGCGCCTAATTAGCCAGCCCGGCAAAATTACCGAGGGCGAAATAATCTTCGATGGCCAGAACCTGCTC
>JADGQC010000134.1 GCA_017882125.1 Anaerolineales bacterium | reverse complement strand
CACTGGAGGTTAACGATGAACATTCAAGATGTCCCTTTTGGAACCATGGATTGGAGCAGCGTGCCTACAACGGAGCACCCGGGAACGACCGGCAAGGCACTGTGGCGTACACTTGAAATCGGCAACATACGGGTGCGCATGGTGGAATACACCCCCGGCTACCTGGCGGACCACTGGTGCAAGCGCGGGCACGTGCTGCTGGTGCTGGAGGGCGAACTGGAGACGGAGCTAAGCGACGGACGAAAATTCCTGCTGAAAACGGGGATGAGTTACCAGGTTGCCAACGACGTCAACCCGCACCGGTCTTCCACCAGCACGGGGGCGAAGCTGTTTATCGTTGATTAGGGGCATGCTCCCTCAGATGGCTCAGGATCAGGTTTGTCATCAGGGTGGAAATGGTCGATCCGAGCGTCCAAGAAGCGGTCAATCAGCTTTTTTAATACTACCAGGACCAGCCTCCGGTTCAGGAGGTTGACTGGCGTTGAGATGAATTAATGCAGGCGTCAACCCTGCGCGGGGGAAGCCAGTAGTTTACCCAAGTCGTAAGCCTGCTTCATTAATTCAGGGTGTTGTTCGGCTTCTCCGACTGCATCCAAAGAGCCGTGGACGATGCCAACAATCTCACTTTTCAGGAAGCGGAACATGGTTTCATACATATGGAGGGCATTGATGGCACCGGAGCTATAAAGATCGGTGTCGCCGTAGGTGAGGATGACGCCGAACTGTTTATGGCTGACTTCCTTCCATTTATGGCCCTGGAACCCGTACCAGCGGTCGATGCAAAGCTTAAGTTGGGCGGTGATCGTGAACCAGTAGATGGGGGAAGCCAGCAGGATGGCATCCGCAGCAGCCAGCTTGGGGTAGAGCGCCTGCATGTCATCTTCGATGACGCATTCACCGTCGGCGCATAATTCGCAGGCGTCGCACGGACGGATATCCAGCCCATGCAGGTAGATGCTTTCCACCAGCGCCCCGGCTTCCAATGCCCCCGCGGCTGCGCGACCGGCCAGGACTGCGCTATTGCCTTTTTCGCGCGGGCTGCCATTTAATATGAGGATGTTTTTAGCCATGATGTTCTCCTTATCCGTGTTGGACGTGTGCAAACGACCAGGCAGTTGCTGCCAGGTTGATAAAATATGTCAGCAGGGTAACGAAGCCGAACGGACTGCTGATTTATTCCCCTCCCGCGAATGGATTACACTTCCAAAAATAGATTATTCCGTTTATGGTACCCTGACAACAACCTAATAGATCGCGGTCAAACCATACGTATCGATCATAAGTGGCGGGGATTCTTTCATATTTTCCTCCGTTGACTACATATCATTATTGTATCAAAATCCCAATCAACAAGATGCTATAATTTTGCCCATGAAATATGAGACCCTTCACAATTTGCGCATCCCGAAAATCGGATTTGGGACCTGGAGGATTGGGGGCGAGAACAGCCCCGAGCCTGCCCTTGACGATTTTTCCCTGGCTGCGCTGAATTCAGCGCTGGACCTGGGGTACACCCATATCGATACCGCTGAAGCCTATGCCGCCGGTCATGCCGAAGAATTGATCGGGAGAGCCACCCGCACGGCCATGGTGGACCGGGAGGCGCTGTTCATCACTTCCAAGGTCAGCCCGGAGCATTTGGCTTATGAAGACGTCCTGCGCTCCTGCGAGAACAGCCTGCGCCGCCTGGGCATGGAATATGTCGACCTGTACCTGATCCACTGGCCGGCAAGAGGGATGAACCTTAAAGAAGCTTTCCGCGCACTCAACAAACTTGTCAAAGATGGCAAGGTCAGGCACCTGGGAGTAAGTAATTTTGACCTAAAACTTCTCAAGGAAGCTGCTGCGTTGTCCGAAACCGGGCTGCTTACGAACCAGGTATCTTACAGCCTGCCGGACCGCACCTGTGAGCAGAATGGAGTGCTGGCGTACTGCCAGGAAAATGACATCCTACTGACGGCTTATTCCCCGGTGAAGCGCAGGTTTATCCGGGGGGATCGCCCTTTAAAAGAGCTGGCAAAACAACGGGGCGTAACCACCCAGCAGCTTGCGCTGGCCTGGCTCGTGCGCCAGCCGCGCGTCATTACCATTCCCATGTCGTTCGATGCCCAACACCAGGCTGAAAACCTGGCCGCGACGGCCATTAATCTAAGCGAGTCTGAATTATCGCTATTTGTTCGATGATATGGCTCAATCTGAATTGAGGCAGGATGTACGTACAGGCACTTTTTTTTATCCTTTCGCTGGTCGTTACGCTACTTTTTTTCCTGTATGGATTTAATCATTATTACCTGCTGAATTCAGCCCGGAAGTATAAGACCCCGGCTTTGCCGGAACTCTCCGGTGCGCGGCCAACAGTGTGCATCCAACTGCCGGTTTACAACGAGAGCTATGTCATCCGCAGGCTGGTCTCCGCCTGCGCGAGCATGGCGGAAGCATACGGGATCGACAAGGTAAGAATATTGATCCTCGACGATTCTAACGATGATACGATCCTGGAAGTCGACAGGGTTGCCGCCGAATACCAGGAGAAACATATCAATATCGAGGTCCAGCGGCGCCAAGACCGGGGCGGGTTCAAGGCTGGCGCCCTTCAATTAGCACTGACCGGTACCAAGGAAGAATTCATCGTCATTTTCGATGCCGATTTCATCCCCCCGCCTGATTTTCTTCTGCGCACCCTTCCCTATTTAGAGCAGGACGGACGACTGGGCATCGTCCAGAGCCGCTGGACTTATCTAAACCGCGATTTCAACCTGCTCACCCAAGCCATCAGCCACGCGATCGATGTCCACTTCCTGGTGGAACAACCCGGCAGATATGCAGCCGGGTGCTTTCAAAACTTCAACGGCAGTGGTGGCGTGCTGCGAACAAAAGCTGTCCTGGAAGCCGGCGGGTGGTGCGCAGATACACTTGCAGAAGACCTTGATCTGAGCTACAGGATGCAAATACTCGGGTACCGGATCTTATACCTGAGGGATCTTCAATGCCCGGGAGAGATCCCACCCACCGTCCCGAGCTTCAAAATGCAGCAGGGCCGCTGGGCATGCGGGTCTTTGCGGAACGCCAGGAATATCCTCCCGGGGCTTCTCAAGGACAGCAAAATCGAGCTCAAGCAGCGCGTGCAGGCATTCATTCATCTCACCGGATACATCATCCATCCCTTGATGGTCTTCGCTTTCGTAATAAGTTGTTTGGATGTGCTACTGGGAGTGCACCTCCCGGGATTCAACGGGGGATCCACATTTAATCCCGCGATAGGAACCGCGCTGCTTCCGGGAACCATCAACATCCCTGCCCTGCAAACCGTGGTGTGGGCAACCCTTTTCCCTTTGATCATCCTCTGCACACTGGCACCCTGGGTTTCCCTGCTCTCCACTTTGAAAGTCCAGAACCTTTCCCTGCTGAAAAACCTGGCGAGCCTGCTGGTGCTGGTCCTGCTCAGCCTTGGAATAAGCCTCAGCAACCTGCGTGAGGCCGTCAAAGCCTTATTCACGAATCGGGCCTGGGAATTCACCCGGACTCCAAAGTATGCAGCCCTGCATAACAAACAGGACTGGAAAGAGAAGAAATACCAGATACCGGTGGACATCATTTGGATAACCGAGTTCATCCTGGTATTGCTTGGATTGTGGGCAACCGGGACCGCCATCCGGCAAACAAACTATGCCATATTGCTGATCCTGGTCCCTTTTACCCTCAGCTACGGGTTCGTCATGTATTTATCGGTCCTGCAGAGCCGCAAAGTAAAAGCCTGAAATATGGTTCAACCAGCCAGACCGACAGGTGATGTCCGCCTTCATAAACGGATGGCGAAATCCGACCTGTTTTTACTTGCTTCCAGCATCCTAATACAGGTCTGCCTGGCGATGTTCCTTGGGCATGCCTACGACATGCGCATTTTCATGGCAACCGGTTACCTGGTCGGAACAGGTCAAAACCCCTACATTGCGCAGGACCTGAGCGCAGTTTTCCATGACAGCGGCTTCAAGGGGATCACCACGCTGGGGTACTTCCCCCCCTGGGCAATGGTTTTGGGATTGATATCCCTGGTCACATATCAGCTCATCCCCAATTTTCTCTTTTACAACCTGGCCATCAAGCTCCCGGTCATCGCGGCCAACATTTGTCTTGCATACCTGGTCGTTTCGATCTTACATAGATTGGGCGTCCAGGAGAAAACCGTGCACAGGGCCTGGATATTTCTGCTGTTCAATCCATTCCTCCTTTTGATGTCGTCAGCGTGGGGGCAATTTGATTCCATCGTGGCGCTGCTGACCCTTTTCTCCCTGCTCAAATTAAGCGAAGGGAAAATCGCCAGTCCAGCGCTCCTGCTTGCGCTGGCGATCTCATTCAAACCCACTCCGCTCCCGGTCCTGCCGGTGATCTTTGTTTACCTGGCGGGAAGGTCGATCAAAAACACCTTATCCTATTTCGCCATTTTCAGCGCAGGCGTGCTTTTGTTCTGCGCGCTTCCGTTCGTGATCTTTGGATGGAGCCCCGTGCCGATCCTGCAGCATTGGGATTTTCATTTTACAGTCGGGGGAGCACTGTCTTTCATGACATTCCTGGAGTATACAACCTGGTCAAATGCGCTGCCTGGACAATTATGGTTCCTGGGGTGGTTATGGGTGCCGGCTTTAGGGATTGCCATGGTTATTATTAAAGGAGGGGTAAAGGATTTCAATGACCTGGTCAAGAAGAGCTTCGCCCTGGTCATGGTCTTTTACCTGTGCCGGGCGTGGGTGGCAGAGACAAATGTGGTATTGGTGCTCCCGCTTGCGCTGATCCTGGTTTCCACCAACGAGCTGGACCGGCTCTCCCTGGCTGCGCTGTGGGTGCTGCCATTAACTTTCAGCTTTTTTAACACTTCCCTTGCCCAACTTTTATTTCCCAGCCTGCCCGGGTTAATGGACAGGTTGTTAAAATTCGCCGGGGAATTTTCATCCGCCCGGTATGACCTGCGGACTTTGATCGTGGTGATCTGGCTGGTCGCGGGATGGCGGGTGGCGATCGCTTGTTTTAAAAGAGTCAAGGTAAAACCGGAAATGATCCCCGCTTAAAGGCGCAAGAAAAAAGAGAAAATTATTCCATGGGACTCAGCATTTCAATGTTAACAGGAATCACCCTGAACTTCGGCGATCCCAGCCCAGACCAAAAATATCCGACTGCCTGCTTGCAGAAGGGTTTCCTCCTGCTGGACCAGGGCGTGGAGCTCACCGAGGAGGCAGTTGGGTTTGGGGTTCCGGTGATCAAGCGCGGGCTGCAATCCATCTTTCCGGGGAATGCAGAGTTGACCTTGCAGAAGGAAGGATCGAGGTGGGTTATCACGGCGATATTCAAGTTGAACCTGCTCGAAAAATTCTCGCGCGTCGGGAATGGAGAGGTCGGGAATAAACCATTCTACGCGGTAAAGGATTATTTGGCCGAAGTGATCCGCCGCTTCCCTGTGTTCCGCAGATTATTGACATCGATTTCAAGCTTTTTGAGGCAGATGTTCCATTGGAAGACGACCTACTCAGAGGGGGGTATGGCTGCCGAAATGAAAGTGATCTATACCCTGGAGGCAGGGACGGGCAGGACGATGGTGGACGTCGATGTGAGCGACCTGCCCTCCGACATTACCGAAGTGGTTATGATGAACGAGCAGGGGGCGCACGCCTTCGATCGATATCGCGATAGCTCCGGGAACTGCCTGCGGGGGGAGGCGATCGGCTGCTGGGATGAAGTGACGGCCGATGAAGCCTGGTTCGAGAGCAGCGCCAGGCGGGTGGCATTCAGGCTGAGCCAGGTAAAGGGAGCACAACTATTCCGAGGCAGGGAGTTGATCGGGTCCAGGCTGGCCTGGGCAGGTTTTGGATTCACCTTTCCACCCTCCCTGCGGAAATTACACTATGAAATGCTGATCGAAAGGATCGCATGACTTCCGTTCTGCTCATCTACCCATTTTTCGTTCCCCGCCGTGACAGGTCGGTTTTCAGGTTCCCTCCTTTAGGTCTGGGTTATATCGCCGCCAGCCTGCAAAAGGCCGGTCACGAAGTGAACCTGATCGACTGCACATTCATGGATAAAACTAAAGCCCTGGAAAAAGCGCTGGCAGTGAAGGCCGAGGTGGTTGGCATCTACTGCATGGTGACCATGGTGGATGAATGCGCCTGGTTCGCAGAAAGCCTGCGCCCGCACTGCGACCTGCTGGTGGCAGGCGGACCACTGCCTACCTGCGATCCCGAACCATTTATGAAAAATTTCGATGTGGTGGTGCGCGGCGAGGGGGAACAGACCATGCTGGACCTGCTCCAGGCGCGCGCGGATGCGTCCGGCATGGAGACCATCCCCGGGATCGTTTACCGGACCGATCCAGACTTTCCCGCCAAAGGGAAACTCGTCCACACCCCGGAACGGAAATTTGCGAAGGAACTGGACAACATCCCTTTCCCCGCCCGCAACCTGATCCCCAACGATAGCTACATCCGCCAGGGCAGGAAAAAGTACGGCTATTCGATCACCACGGTGATGAGCACACGCGGCTGCCCGTATCGCTGCGAATTCTGCAGCAATGTCGTGTTCGGCGGATCATACCGGGAGCGCTCACCCGGGAACGTGGTCGACGAGATCGAATCTGCGCTCGCGCTCGGGTATGACCGGATCTCCTTCACGGACGATGTGTTCACGATGAAAAAAGAAAGAGTGGTGAGGGTGTGCCAGGAGATCACGCGCCGCGGCTTGCATTTCAACTGGGAATGCCTGGGCCGGGTGGATGCACTGGATCATCCAACCGCCGTGGAAATGAAAGCTGCCGGGTGCACGCGCATCTTCTTCGGGATCGAATCGGGCAACGAACAGATGCTCGAGCGCATGAATAAAAAGATCACGCTCGACGAGGCGCGCCGGGCGGTCAATGCCGCCCACCAGGCGGGTCTCCAGGTGGGGGCTTTCTTCATCCTGTGTTACCCAGGGGATACGGACGACACCGTGCTCGAAACCCTGCGTTTTGCCACGTCATTACCCCTGGACTACCTGGGCCTCAGCATGCCCTATCCCCTCCCGGGGACCGACCTTTACCGAAGGACGAAGGACCGGATCAACCGGGACTGGCACCCGGACGAGAGCCCGTTCGGCAGCCACGTGCTCATCTTCGACGCGGATTTTTCCGAGACCAAGATGTGGTTCGGGATCATGAAGGGACATGCCCAGTTCGAGAT
>JADGQC010000133.1 GCA_017882125.1 Anaerolineales bacterium | reverse complement strand
AGTGGCTTGTGGGCGGCATCGGGTGGCACGTTTGATGCGGAGGGAGGGGATTAGCCCTCAAAAGCGGCATAAGTGGCATCCCGTCACCACCCAGCGTCAGCCAGGTGTTATTCCGGCACCCAACCGTCTGAACCAGGACTTTTCTGCAAGCGCAGCCAACCAGAAATGGGTCAGCGATTTTACCTACATCGACACTGCCGAAGGCTGGCTATTCTTGGCGACAGTACTGGACCTATTCTCACGCAAAGTGGTTGGCTGGGCGATGTCCGAGCAGATGGATACAACTCTGGTGGAAACAGCATTCCGCATGGCCGTGCAAGGACGCCAACCAACGGCAACCTTGCTACACCATTCCGACCAGGGCAGCCAATACACCAGCGCTGCCTACCAGAGCAGTTTATCTTCTGCAAACATCCAGATGAGCATGAGCCGGGTTGGTAACTGCTATGACAACGCAGTTGCTGAAAGTTTTTTCGGCACTCTCAAGGCCGAATGCGTGACCGACCAGTTCGCCACGCGCACACTGGCACGTACAAAGATCTTTGAGTATATTGAGGTTTGGTACAATCGGCAGCGCTTGCACTCCACGCTTGGCTACCTCAGCCCTGCCGAATTCGAACTGAATCCAGGACATTAACCGTGTCCATTAAACCAGGGCAAGCTCAGGGAGAAAGTTAAAAAAACAGGGATTGCGAGCAAAGCTCGCAATCCCTGTTTTTTTGTACTTCCAAGTGGAAGAAAAAATACAAATTCCAAATTATGAGGGAGCAAAGTAGTTGAAACAAAATACGATCCCCCACAGTTAACAAAGGAGCGAAGCAGAAATATCTTGACCGGTTGTTGGAATTAGATTATTATCTAACATATTAGATAATAATCTAATATATCGGGAATATGGCCACCATCCGCTGGATCTCCGGGACCGCCTACGATTTTTTCATCAGCCTGCTGGCACTGCACAGCGCAGAGGAGTTCGGCTTGCGTCCGAGCTGGACGGCAGGAGTAAGACAACGCCTTTCGGTTCCCCACCGTGAATTCCTGGAAAAGGTTTTTTCCTTCGCGTCCGTGCCACTGGACTGGGTCAGCAGTCTGAAAGGGGCGAAGGATGCCCAAACCATCTTGAGATATGCGGCAGACATGTCCGCGGGTGTCCGGCTGCGGACCCTGACCCTGCCCTCCACGCTGCCCATTGAAACCAAAGAAACCCTGGACCATATTGCCGCGCGCGGAGCAGTCTCTTCGAAAGAAAAAGAACTTCTCGGCAGCACCATTCTGAATCGAAGCCAAAAACTGAAAACCGCAGAACTGGAGCAATTACTCAAAGTCTGGATAAACCTGGATAACTCCAGTGAATTAATTATGAACAGCCTGCAGGAATATTACCAGGCTTTTTTCGCGGATGAAGAGACACGCATCCTTCCTGCGCTTAAAGCCGGGTTGGAAAACGCCCAGGAATTATCGAAACGGTTAAAACTGCCAGCACTGGTTGAAAAGCTATCGCGCGGAGTCCGCTTTGAAGATTTGGAATCGGCGAAGGAGATCATCCTGGTGCCTTCGTATTGGTCGACACCGTTCGTTTTCCACACCACTCCAGCGGAAGGGGTCATGCAGATCGTTTTCGGATGCCGTCCCGATTTCCAGAGCATTGCACCAGGAGCGGAGACGCCCGATAAACTGATCAACGCACTCAAGAGCCTGGCTGACCCGACCCGATTGCGAATCCTGCGATACCTGATCGGAAAACCTCTGACCCCAACCGAACTGTCACGCAAGCTGCGCCTGCGCCCGCCGACAGTGCTCCATCATTTGCAGGCGCTGCGCCTGGCCGAACTGGTTGCCATACGGGTCAGCGAAACTGGTGAGAAGCGCTACGCTGCCCGCCCAGAAACGCTTGATGTTATTTTTGAATCGGTAAAAAAATTTATTGTTATCCAGGACTGAATGGCGAATATTTTAGAAACCTACTGGACGAGAATCAAACAGTTCTCCCCCAACGCGCGACTGTACCTGGTAAGTGCCATCCTGACCGGCGCGGCGTTAGGCGTGTACTCATTGCTCTTTAATTTCTACGTGATCAGCCTGAACATGGATGTCAACATCGCCGGTCAACTGGCATCCATCAACAGCACCACAGCACTGGTCCTGGCGATACCCATGGGGTATCTCGCCGACATTTTGGGGCGCAAGAAATCGTTAATCATCAGCGGTGCCACGGTCTCCCTGGCGATTGCCGGGATGGTGGTATGGCCGGTCAAGGAAATCCTGTTCGGCATGGCAGCCCTGATGGGAGCAGCACAAAGTTTATCCGCGGTGACCATGTCGCCATTCCTGTTGGAAAACAGCGGCGAACAGGAACGCACGTACCTGTTCAGCCTGGGGTCCGGGGCGCAGATGACGGCTTCCTTCGTGGGCAATTCGATCGGCGGCAGCCTGCCCACCTGGCTGGGGACCAGGCAGGGCATTTCGCCGACCAGCAGCGCTGCCTATGCAGGAGCCCTGGCGATCGTGGCGGCGATCTCGACCCTTGGGCTGATCCCGTATTTCTTTATGAAAATGCGACACCTGGAAAAATCGCAACGGGCGCTTTTTGCACCTTTCACCTATGCAGCCAAAAAACCGGCCATGCTTGGAAAATTGATCCTGCCAATCCTGGTAACGTCCTTCGGCGCCGGACTGCTGATGCCGTTCATGAACATCTTTTTCCGGGTGGCATATCACCAGTCCGACCCGGTGATCGGAAACCTGCTGGCGTGGGGCGCGCTGGCAATGGGAATAGGGTTGTTAATCGCACCAGTGCTGGCAGACCGGCTCGGTAAAATTCCCGTGGTGGTGATCTCCCAAGGGCTTTCGATCCCCTTCCTGGCTCTGCTGGGCTTTGCGCCGTGGTTCTGGCTAAGCGGTTTTGCGTACTACATCCGGATCGCCCTGATGAACATGAGCGGCCCGGTTTACCAAACCTTCGTGATGGAAAACACCGAGCCTGAGTCGCGTGCAACAGTTGCCAGCCTGGTGAATATGTCGAACAACTTCGGACGGGCGTTCAGCCCCTCGGTCAGCGGCTGGATGCAGGTCAATTACGGATTCGGTCCCGTGTACGCAGGCGTACTGGCGATGTACTCCATCGCCGTGTACCTTTACTGGAAATTCTTCTGGCGAAACAATACCGGAGCAGTGCCGTTAGCGGCCCCCGCCGATTGAGAAAGGAGGTCTCACTGCCCATGCCTGAACCGACAGGACGGCATCCCGAGTGCTGTCCTGTCGGTGCTTTAATGCAGATGAGATGATAAAATCATTCGATCTTATGATTGGTTGACCCCCATGCCATATCTCATTGACGGTCATAACCTGATCCCCAAACTGGGCATGCGCCTGGACTCGATCGACGACGAAATGGACCTGGTAGGTCGATTGCAGGAGTACTCCCGTTTGAAGCGCACCCAGGTGGAAGTCTATTTTGACGGGGCTCCAGCGGGACAGGCTTCCACGCGCAAGGCAGGCATGGTGACCGCACACTTCGTCCGCCTGGGATCCAGCGCGGATGCTGCCATTGAAGGCAGGCTGATCAAGCTTAAGAGAACCGCCAAGAACTGGACAGTGGTCAGTTCCGACAGGCGTGTCCAACGTGCTGCAGGAGCAGCCCAGGCCATGGCAATGTCGGCGGAGGAGTTTGCCCGGGAGATGGCAGGTGTACAATCGAAGCGACCGGTGAAACCCAAGGGTGAATCAGGACTGAGTCCCGAAGAGGTGGAGGAGTGGCTGACCTTTTTCGAGAAACGGGGGAGATAAAAAGGATTTCTCTAATCTTTTTTTAATGCAATTAAGACTATTTCGGTGTAATATATCTACAAGATACCTGTTCTCTTTTTACTGGTAAATTCAGGTATCTTACCATCGACGATCAACATGTCCCCCCCATGCTGACCAAGTTCGGTGGTGTCCCCTCCCCCCTTAGATCACCAGGCGTCCTGCCTGGTGATCGCTTTAAATGCGCGGATGCTGGGAAGATTGTGGTTTAATTGGATCATGGTAACGCGGGTGAAAAGATTCCCTGTGCACGGCTGGACCGGAGTGGGACTGGTAATCGTCTTCTGGACGCTTAACTGGTCCCTGACCGGTTTGCGGACCCAATGGGCTTTTTTCCCCCTGTGGGTGGGGTTCTGCCTGACGGTGGATGCCCTGGTCTTCTGGCGCACAGGCACGTCACTCTTTTTTAGAAACAGATGGAAATATGTTGGTTTATTCATTGCATCTGCACCGGTCTGGTGGCTGTTCGAGCTTGCCAACTGGCGACTGCAAAACTGGCAATATATTGGCGCTGAATCATTCTCAACGCTCCAGTTCTGGTTTTGGGCAACCTTAAATTTCACCACCGTGATCCCGGCAGTTTTTGGAAGCGCCGAACTGGTGCGAAGTTTTCTCCCGGATAAGGTGAGGGGTCCGATCATCCGTCCGACAATAGCGGTCACAGTTGGATTTTTCGTTACCGGGTGGGCGATGCTGGCGCTGATGATCGCCTGGCCGGGAATATTCTTCCCATTCATCTGGTTCTCCCTATATTTCCTGCTCGAGCCGATCAACATCTGGCTGGGTCACCGCACCCTGGTGGAATGGACAAAAAGCGGCAACTGGCAACCGGTCATTTCGCTGTGGCTGGGAGTGCTCATGACGGCTTTCTTCTGGGAGATGTGGAATTATCTCTCGTTCCCGAAATGGGTTTACCACGTGCCGTGGGGGAATTGGTTCCATATCTTTGAAATGCCGATGCTGGGGTACGGCGGCTACCTGCCTTTTGCTCTCGAACTTTTTGCCCTTTATCACCTGCTGGCAGGGTTTTGGCAGGGCAAACAGACCGAATACGTGGTGAAACTCCCTGAGAAATGATGAACAACCAATTACGCGCACACCAATTAGAGCAAACTGGGATGGTCGTCATCGGCGTCTCGGGAGGACCAGACAGCCTGTGCCTGCTGGACCTGGCACGACAAATCTCCGGCTTGAAAATCATCGTGGCACATTTCAACCACCAACTGCGCACTGAAGCAGACCACGAAGCCGAGTTTGTAAAACGCGTTGCGGAACAGATGCGACTACCCTTTGTGAGTGAAGCAGCGGACGTAGGCAATTATGCCAAAGAACGAAAACTTTCACTGGAAGAAGCCGCACGCATTCTCAGGTACCGATTCCTGTTCAAACATGCCCGCTCAGAAGGCGCCGGTGCAGTGGCGGTGGGTCATACCGCCGACGACCAGGTCGAGACCGTCCTGATGCACTTTCTGCGCGGGGCAGGTTTAGCGGGGTTAAAAGGGATGGCAGGACGCACGCTCCTGCCAGAGTTCGATCCTGAAATCCCACTGGTGCGGCCCATCCTGCACCTGTGGAGGAGCGAAACGGAAGCTTATTGCCATGAGCATGAGTTACAGCCCGTATATGACCCATCCAACAATGATGAAACTTACTTCCGCAACCGGCTGCGCCACAGCCTGATCCCTGACCTCGAGAAGTACAACCCGCGCTTTAAACAAACGCTGCTGCGTACCGCCGAGGCCCTGGCGGGGGATTATGAAGCCTTGACTGAGGCGATCGATTCAACCTGGTCGAAGGTCGTTGTTAGGGAAGAACCCGACCATATCATGTTCCTGGCTTCCGCATTGGAAATGCTGCCAAGCGGACTGAAGCGCAACATTATCCGCAGGGCAATGGAAAGTCTGCGACCAGGCATGCGCAACCTGGATTTCGAAACCCTGGAACGTGCGGCTGCTTTCGTTGTGCCAAATACACAATCCCTACCGCCCAACATGGTGCCGCGCCATGTGGAATTGAGCGGAGGTCTGACCCTGTACCGGGAGGGGGAATCAATCTTTCTCGCAGCCCTGGAGGCAGACCTGCCGTCGGCTCAATGGCCGTTGATCGATAAAATTCACGAGCTGGCAGTAAATGGCCAGGTACGACTAAATATAAATTTCATCCTGTCTGCAGTGGAACTGGAGGCGGAGGCAGCCTGGACCGAAGCATATGAAAATGGGGATCCATTCACAGCCTGGGTGGATGCGGATCGAACAGGAAACTTGTTCACGGTGCGCGCCCGGCGGGCAGGCGACATATTTTCGCCGCTCGGCATGAACAGGCAAACGATCAAGATGAGGGAATTCTACATCAATGTAAAAATCCCCAGGCGGGCGCGCGCCGGTTGGCCGCTGGTGTGCGCAGGCGATGAAATTGTATGGGTGCCAGGGTACCGGATGGCGCACCCATTCCGTATCAATGAAAAAACGAAACGGGTGGTGAAGTTAATATTGAAGGCAGGATAGGGAAAAAAAGTAACGGCGATGAGCGCCGTCACTAGAGAAAAAGGAACGCATTATCGGGAGATTGATTCCCGGAAGCCCATCGGGACGATATCGCCATTCAGGTGGGTTATTCGATCTTTCCCGCCAATTGACGCAGCTTCAAATTAATCTCCCGCCACTGGATCTTGGAGATGCCCAGTTTCTGGCGGATCTTTTCCGAGTCGACATTATTCAAATAATCCTGCAAGGCGGATGTCCAGCGGCACATGTCAAATGACAGGTGCTTGCGCAAACCGGCTGCCTCGCCAATATCTTCAAGCAGGTATTCGAGGCGGCGCGGCGACCAGGGGAGCAGACGGTCCACCGGATTGTACTGGACGAGATATTCCTGATAGGCGGGTATCCAGTCTTCAGGCAGGGTCAGCTTGCGTTCCTTATACCTATTCGCCGGGCTGGCATAACGGATAAAAACGTAGGGTTCGCCGGGAGTCAGCAGGTCAACGTGATTGAGGTGGATGCCCAGACACTCGGACTTTTTGATACCGGTGGCGAGCAGCAATGCCAGCAGGGTATACGGGCGGGCATCGGGACGGGAAGCCCGGCGGGAGCGATCGGCAGCGAGCAGGACGGCTTCGATCTCCGCCTCAGTTAGAATCTCGGGGAGAGGACTGAGAACGGAATGCTGAACCACCTTCTCGGCCGGGTCCACCAGGACAGCGCCACCCCTTTGAAGCCAGCGAAAAAACGATTTCAGGGCAGTGACACGCCGAGCCAGGGTTTTGGGCGAGCAGGGCACACCGCGATCATGTTCAAGCCAATGCAGGTAATCATTCAGGTCATTGGTGGTTATATCTCCCACCGTCCGGTCGGGAGGCAGGACCTGGGTAAGGAGACGGACATCGGACAGGAAAGCTTTGACCGTGTTGGG
>JADGQC010000132.1 GCA_017882125.1 Anaerolineales bacterium | reverse complement strand
GCCCGGGGTAGCCAGTACCGCCATTTTCTGCGGAAGCAGGAAGTTGCGACCATAGCCATCTGCAACCTTTTTTACATCACCTGCTCGTCCAAGTTTATAAACGTCCTTGATAAGTAATACTTTCATTTTCAAGCCCTTTCTTACTTTAGGATGGGGGAGCGAAGGGTACAACGCTCCGGGGGCTGATTTTACCAGAGGGTTGACATCATGGGAAGGTATATATAAAGCTTGGGAAAGGATAAAATCGCCGATTTATCTTCAGCCATGGATCTGTGCTTCGCTTGTGGTTCGATTAATAAACCCGATTCCCGTTACACAATACCAATCGTATCGCCCGCAGATTTATGGATGCAAGCTTTTCATCAAATAACCGCTTAGTACAGCCTTCAAAAAGCAGTATAATTTCAGGAATTATGGTTGAGTCGCCCTCATTAATTCAAATTAAAGGAATTCGGGATGGTCTGCTAATTACCCTGGACGGTGCTTCCTGGCCGGAACTGGTAAACGCTTTTGTTAAAAATGTCGATGAACGCTTATCATTTTTCCAGGGAGCGCGTGTAGTTCTTAATGTGGGATTGAATGAGTTGCGGGTAGCCGAATTGTCAACATTGCGTGACCAGCTTTCGGAACGTGGTATAACACTCTGGGCAATCCTGAGCGAATCATCTGTCACGGAAACGACCGCTCAAAATCTTGGGCTGGCAACGCGAATATCGAAGCCGCAACCAGTTGATTTTAAAGTTGCTCCCGAAGTATTACCTGAAGATGCAGCCAAATGGGTTAAAGGTCCACTCCGTTCCGGCGGACGCATCCTTTTTGAAGGAAATGTGATTGTGATGGGGGATGTCAACCCGGGAGCGGAAATTGTTGCAGGTGGCAGTGTGATTGTCTGGGGACGGTTGCGCGGAGTTGTCCATGCCGGAGCACAGGGGAACGAAAAGGCGGTGGTTTGTGCCTTGGAGTTGGTGCCAACCCAGCTACGTATCGCTGGCGAGATCGCCGTCTCGCCAAAAAAACAAGCGAAAAGCCAGCCTGAGATCGCCTGCCTGAAAGATGGACAACTGGTGGCAGAGCCTTGGCATAAATAAACAGGACGGGAAGATGACAGCACAAGTAGTGACAATTGCGTCTGGTAAGGGCGGGGTTGGCAAAACCACCTCTGTTGCAAATATTTCAGTGGCTTTGGCAGCACAAGGTAAAAAAGTAACGTGCATTGATGGAGACATCGGTTTGCGAAATCTGGATGTGGTTTTGGGTCTCGAGAATCGCATCGTTTACGATTTGGTGGATGTAATTGAGGGTCGCTGTCGTTTACGCCAGGCCATGATTCGCGATAAACGCCTTCCCGATTTATACCTCATCCCAGCTGCCCAAACTCGAGATAAGACCGCGATTTCACCGAGTGACATGGTCCGCCTTTGTGACGAGTTGCGCCAGGAAGTGGACTGGATCATCATCGATTCACCGGCAGGGATCGAACGCGGTTTTAAGAACGCAATCGCCGCCGCTGATCGAGTCCTCGTTATGACTAATCCTGAAGTCTCGGCAGTGCGAGATGCAGACCGGGTAATTGGTCTTCTCGATGCCGAAGAAAAAGGTCCGGCAGCATTGATTATTAATCGGCTGGATCCCGCCATGGTGAAACGCGGTGATATGCTTTCAGTCGAGGATGTGCTTGATCTTTTGGCGATTGAATTGATTGGTGTTATTCCCGAAGATGAAAACGTAATAATGGCATCCAATAAAGGTCAGCCGCTGGCATTGGATGGAAAAAGCAAAGCCGGACAGGCATTCCAGAATATCGCAAGGCGGTTATTGGGTGAGCAGGTTACTTTCATGGACCTTGAATCACAGAATCTATTTCAGCGCCTCCTGGGAAGGAAGTAATGATAAATTTCCTGTTTGGACGAAAAAAGAGCGCCAACAGCGCCAAAGAACGGTTGCAATTGGTATTGATCCATGACCGGACAGATTTAACGCCGGTTGAATTGGAGTCGTTAAAAGATGATTTAATAGAAACAATATCCCGCCATATTGATATCGACCCAACTGCAGTGAAAATCAATGTAGCGCAGGATGGGCGGTCCCAGCGACTCGTAGCAGATATTCCATTGCGAACTGTTGGACGAAGACGGGGGCATGAGCCAGGGAGCTCGGCGGGATAGACCTGCACTAAATTATGTTTCGCAGCGGTTTTTGGCGACATTTCGACTTTTGGCTGCTCGGTTCAGTCATTGTAGCTCTTGTATTTGGAGTCACAATGATTCTATCTGCTATTGCGGGTAACGAAAACCTGGCGACCCTTGTTCCACGGCAGATGATCTTTGGTGGAATTGGATTCGTGGTAATTATCCTTGCCGCGGCCATCGACTATCGCTTCTGGTCTGGTGCGATTATTCCGATGTATGTAGTCATCGTAATTTTCCTGCTTTTATTATTTGTAATTGGCGGTGCCCGTTTTGGTGCAACCCGGTGGATTGAAACGGGGTTGGTTTCCATACAGCCAACCGAGTTGGCAAAGGTTGTTGTTATCCTGGCGTTGGCTAATTATTTTGCCAAAAATAAAGAGGCAGCTCGAAATTGGAGTTGGATGATCAAGGGACTATTAATAACCCTTGGCATCGCAGGGCTGATCTTCATCCAACCAAACTTAAGTAACGTGATAGTAATTATGGCATTGTGGGCAGCAATGAGTTGGGAAAGCGGGTTGGAATTGAAGCAGCTTGGCATCATGATCCTTTCGAGTATTATCCTGGCAGTTATAGCTTTTAATTTTATCCAACTATATCAACAGCAGCGCATCATCAACTTTTTCCGACCGGATCTAAGTGCTCGCAATGGTGCCACATATAACGTAATCCAGGCTTTAATTGCGTTGGGGTCAGGAGGATGGGTGGGCAAAGGATATGGAAGTGGCACCCAGACCCAACTGCGTTTTATGAAAGTCCGCCATAACGACTTTATTTTTTCAGTAATCGGGGAAGAACTTGGGTTTGTTGGGACGATTTTTGTGCTTGTTTTGATAGGATTTATTGTTTACCGTTGCCTGCGCGCAGCCCGCCTGGCCCGGGATCCATTTGGGTCTCTAATCTGTTACGGTGTAGCCATCTTAATTTTCTTCCAGGCAGCAGTAAATATTGCTGTAAACCTTAATCTCATTCCCGTCACTGGAATTCCCCTTCCATTTATCAGTTATGGCGGTAGTGGTTTGATTTCTTTAATGCTGGGGATTGGCTTGGTGGAAAGCGTGGTATTAAGACATAAGCCGCTGGACTTCTAGGGAGATCATCTTGAATTCAAAACCTGTTCGGACACGCTTTGCCCCATCCCCTACTGGACGGATGCACCTTGGGAGTGCCCGTTCTGCTCTTTACCCATTCCTCCTGGCTCGCCGCACTGGGGGAACATTCATTCTGCGTATAGAAGACACTGACCAAAAACGCTTCGTTCCTGGCGCGGAGCAGGAATTGATCGATGGTTTACATTGGCTTGGTATCAATTACGATGAGGGTCCGGACATCGGAGGCCCTTGCGGACCTTATCGCCAAACTGAGCGACGGGATATCTATAACGAATATGCATGGAGGTTGGTGGGATTGGGGCACGCCTTCCCTTGTTTTTGCACACCAGAAAAGCTGGCAAGTGTCCGCCAGGAACAGATAAATAGCAAACAAAACCCCCGTTATGATGGGACATGCAGAAATCTGGCTGTGGAAGAGGGGCGACGGCGCGTCGATTCTGGGGAAAAATATGTCATTCGGTTCAAAATGCCCAAGGAAGGGAGCATTACGACAGAAGATGTATTGCGAGGTTCAAGTTCAACAGAAAACTCGGCCCTCGATGATTCTGTCTTGTTGAAATCCGATGGGTTGCCAACTTATCACCTTGCTGCCATGGTGGATGACCACTTGATGGAAATCAGCCATGTCATCCGCGGATCTGAATGGTTGCCCTCCCTGCCGTTACATGTTCACATCATCCGTGCCTTTGGATGGGTTGAACCGCAATTTGTCCACCTTTCGGTCTTCCTAAAACCCAGTGGAAAGGGGAAGATGAGTAAGCGCGAAGCGAGCGATGCAATTAAAGATGGTCACTCGATCTTTGTGAGCGACTTACAGGGGCTTGGTTATATTCCTGAAGGTGTGCTCAACTGGATTGCGCTGATGGGCTGGGGCGTTCCCGAGGGAGATGTATTGTCACTTGACGATATGATCGCACGGTTTGAAATTCAAAACCTGACTCCTTCTCCTGCAGCTATTAATTTTGCCAAACTTGATCACTTTAATGCGACCCACATTCGTATGCTCCAAACCGAAGACCTGGCTGAACGCGTAAAGCCGTATTTCCTGCATGAGGGTCTTGTCGTAGACGATATAAAACTATTGAAAATCGTCCCACTTATTCGGGAACGCCTGGTTACTTTGGATGATTGCTTGCCATTCGCTGCTTGGTTTTTTAAAGAGTCGATTCAACCAAAACCAATTGACCTGATTGCTAAGGATTTGACTGCGGCTGATTCGTTGAACATTTTTCGCCAGGCATGCGAAATTATTATTAATCTCCCCTTCACCACCCCAGCAAATTCTGAACCTCCTATGCGGGCTTTGGTGGAGCAGCTGGGTTTCAGTCCAAACCAGGTTTTCGGAATCCTTCGAGCCGCGATAACGGGGCAGACTGTAAGTCCACCGCTATTCGATAGCATGGAAATTGTGGGTAAAGAAAAAGTGATGGAAAGAATAAAAAATGCAATGGATATTTTGGAAAAAAAATAATAATTTCTCCCGAAGGTTTATTTCCTTCGGGAGAAATTAATTAAGCAGTGAATAACCGCACCAGGTAAATGCCTCCCAATACGAACCCGATCGAGACCACAACCCATTTCAAGGTTGCGGGTTTTATCTTACTTGCCAGCTTCCCACCCAATGCTCCCCCGAGCAGGGCGCCGATGGCCATAACCAAAGCCACGCTCCAAACCACTTTTCCTGAAAAGATAAAAAACAACGCAGCGGCAACATTCGTGGCAAAGGCAATCGCCTGTTTAATGGCATTTAAGCGTGTCAAGCTGTCATTTATAATTAATCCCAACACTGCCAGCATAATGACGCTCAACCCGGCTCCGAAATATCCCCCATAAATGGCTCCAAGGAAGACCGGGACAAATGCCCACAATTCAGAAGCTGGTCTCGTTTTCCCTTCTTCTTGCCGGTGCGTGAGCCAGGCTCGAACCGGGGTTTGAATGGCAAGCAACGCAGAAGCAAGCAAAATAAGGAAGGGTACAAGGGTAGTAAAAAGTTTCTCCCCCGTTCTTAAGAGCAATATACCACCTGCCAGACCCCCGAGCACAGCGGCAGGGAGCGCAATCCACAATCGTTTCTTTTGGTCTTTCAGGTCTTTGGATTGTGCCAAAGTTCCACCTAAATAGCCGGGGCATAGAGCCACGGTGTTCGTGACATTGGCCGAGACAGCCGGTAACCCAATCGCCATTAGGACCGGGAAAGTGATTAGAGTACCCCCGCCTGCCAGCGCGTTGATCATCCCGGCTGCAATGGCAGCCACCCCAGCAAAAATAAAACCGATGGTTGTGATGTTAGTCATGATCCTATCCGTTTTTTCGTTCTATTTTTGCCCAGCTATCCTTAAGCGTGACTGTCCGGTTGAAGACAAGTTTTCCAGGAGTAGAATTCAAGTCGGCAGCGAAGTACCCAATTCGTTCAAACTGAAATTTCTCGCCAGCCTTTGCCCCAGATAAGGAAGGTTCGAGGAAGCAATTGGTCAGCACTTCCAATGATTGCGGATTGATTATCGAGTTAATATCCTCTCCAATATCAGGGTTTTCAACAGTAAATAGTTGCTCGTATAAACGAATTTCTGCCTTTATCGCATGTTCCTGCGAAACCCAGTGGATGGTGGATTTAACCTTGCGACCGTCGGGAGCATCTCCTCCCCGTGTCCTTGGATCATAAGTGCAATGCACTTCGGTCACCTCGCCGGTAGTGGGATCGCGTGTGACGCCTGTGCATTTAACAAGATAGGCATAACGCAACCGGATTTCGTTGCCAGGGTATAAGCGATGATATTTTGGTGGGGGTGTCTCGCGGAAGTCGTCCTGTTCGATGTACAAGGTCTTTGAAAAGGGAACTTTGCGCGTCCCCGCGGATTCATCTTCAGGATTATTAATCGCAACCATTTCTTCTGATTGGTGGTCTGGATAGTTATCAATTACCAATTTAAGTGGATGCAAGACTGCCATCCGGCGCAAAGATCGTTTGTTCAGGTCATCACGAATATAAGCTTCAAACTGAGCCATGTCCACCCAGCTATCATTATTCGTCTCCCCGATCGCCGCAATGAAATTATGGATTGCTTCCGGAGTCACGCCTCGCCGGCGTAGACCGCGCAAAGTTGTTAATCGCGGATCATCCCATCCAATCACCACCCCAGACTCGACCAATTTTCGAAGTTTCCGCTTGCTCATCATTGCAAAAGTCAGGTTGAGTCGTGAAAACTCAATTTGCCGGGTCTTGAATTCTCCCAATTGTTCCAGGAACCATTCGTATAGTGGTCGGTGAATTATATATTCCTGCGAACACAACGAATGTGTGATTCCTTCCATCGAATCATTTTGGCCATGCGACCAATCGTACATCGGATAAATGCACCACTTACTACCAGTTCGATGATGGACTGCATGGAGTATTCGGTACATCACCGGGTCTCGCATAACCAGGTTCGGGTGCGCCATGTCTATTTTGGCGCGCAAAACCCGGCTCCCCTCTGGAAACTCACCATTTTTCATTCGCTCCAGAAGATCAAGGTTTTCTTCCACTGTCCGGTTTCGGAAGGGGGATTCTAGGCCAGGTTTTATTCCAGATTCGGTCTCGCTCCATTTGGTGCCGCGCGGCATGGTACCGCGGCTGGCGTTCATTTCCTCCGGGCTTTGATCATCGACATATGCCAGGCCTTTTTTAATGAGCCGGATCGCCCACTCATATAAGCGGTCGAAATAGTCTGACGCAAACGTTACCTTTACCCACTTGATTCCCAACCAGCGAGCATCATCTTCGATTGCCTCAACAAATTCAGTTTCTTCCTTGGTTGGGTTGGTATCATCAAAACGCAAGATTAAATCTCCACCAAATTCTTTAGCAGTGTCATAGTCGATCAAGAACGCTTTGACATGTCCAATGTGAAGGTAACCGTTGGGTTCAGGAGGAAGTCGGGTGCGGAC
>JADGQC010000131.1 GCA_017882125.1 Anaerolineales bacterium | reverse complement strand
CGGGATTCGAACCCGCGAACCTTTAGGGTTACACGCTTTCCAAGCGTGCGCGCTAAGCCAGCTACGCGACCTCTCCGTAAGGCGGGCGAATTATACCATTAATGAAAAACCGGGCGGCAGTCGTTGACTGCCGCCCATGTTGTGCACGGATTACCTGTAAATTTATTTAAATTGTTTAATGGGCCCTGATTTCCACCCTGGCAGGTATGGTAATGGGGATCGGTCGCAGAGCGCCATTGCCGTTGGTGGTCTTGCCGTTCCCGTTCAGGGGTCCGGTCTTTTTCTTTTGAGGCAGCGGAATTTCGCGCGGGGTAAGCATGTTCCAGCGCGAAGCACCCAGGTAAAGGATCTCGAGGATCAGGTCTTCGTAGGAAATCCCCTGTGCCGAACACTGGATGCACAGGTCGCTGTAGTTGGGGGTCAGCCCGGGCAGCGGGTTGATCTCCAGCAGGCGCGGGTTACCTTCGCAATCCAGGCGGATATCGGTGCGCGAAACGTCGCACGCGCCCAGGACGACATGCGCACGCCAGGCTAATCGATGAAGTTTCCTGGCCAGGTCAGGGTCGAGCGGAGCCGGGCAGAGGTAAACGGGCGCACCGTTCGATCCCACCGACTGGGCCTTGGCTTCCAAGCCGTAAATGCCGGGGGTGATGGATCGGCTGCTGTCCAGTTCCAAAATGGGCAGGCGCAGGTAGCCGTCTTTCTCATACCATTCCGGATGGCGGGAATAGAGCACGGTATCGTGGCGGCCCATGATCCCCACCGTGAACTCGCGGCCGGGCAAAAAGGTTTCGACCAGGGCCGGTTGGTGATACAGGCGGATGACGTATTCGGCGCGTTCGCGCAGTTCCGCCTCGTTGTTCACGATGGCTTTCTCATTCACGCCCATGCCGGTGCCCTCGCGGGCCGGCTTGACGAAGAGCGGGAATTTCATTTCAGGTCGCAGCGGCTCGTCGCCGAAGGTGAATTCCTGGAAGGGGGACACAGGCAGGTTCCGGTCCCGCCAGATGCGCTTGGTCAGCGTTTTATCCAGCGCGATGGCGTTGGTTAAAACCCGCGATCCGGTATAGGGAATATTGAGCATTTCGAGCAGTGCAGGAACCTGTGCTTCACGTGCATCACCCCCCAATCCTTCGGCAATGTTGAAACAAATGTCGGGCCGGGCTTCCCTCAAAGCGTATGGGAGATCCCGATCAGCCTGGAGAAAAACAGTCTGATGGCCATCGGTTTCGATGGCAGCCCTGATGAGGTCTATGGTCTCGATATAGTCGTAGTCCGCGCCGGCATCTGGAGGTACATCCGCTGGGAGGGACTTGCCATGCTCCTTGATGTTGGCGAGCACGGCCACCCGCCACGGATGGGCCGGGCGCGGGGCTGAACTGGGAGGTTTATCGTTTTCCTTTTCTTGCAACGGAGCGTTCATTTTTTTACCTTTCGATTAAACTTAATCGGTGCGGAGTATACGCCTTAATTGGAAAATTACAAGAGGTGGGATAGATATTGTAAGGTTTCTGGGAAGAGAGTCTGGACTCCTCATGCGCCGGAACGAAATTGCAGATGGATATATATATAGTAAACCCTCCCTGCCAGGGCGGGATACGACTGCAACTTCCAACGGAAAATTTTCAGGATCGCTTATTTCTCCATGGGCGTGACGCGCAGCGTGGGAAGTTCAGGTGGCTTGCGCAGCATGAACCGGTAAGACATGCGTCCAAAGTGGATCACGTCCCCGTGCCTGAGGCTGCGCGGCCCGGTCAATTGCTCGTAGTTGATCCACGTCCCCGCAACGGATTTTTCATCGGAAAGAATGTATTCGCCGTCCTTTTCCTTAAGCCGGGCGTGCCGCGGCGAGACCGATGGGTCGTCCAAGATATAGGTGGCCTGGATCGGGTCCGAGCCGAAGATCACCTCCGCGCTGGCAATGGGAATTGGCGGCGCGGTGACCGGCTGTCCGTCGTCCTTCAAACGGACCAGGTAGGCTTCGGAGCTTTTGACCATTTTTTTTCGTTCCAAATGGAGGCCGCTCTTCCTGCTCTCGGGATGGACAGGTTGGGTCAGCGGGTCCAGCCGGGACCGGCGGCCGGTGGCAGTCTTGCGGCGGTTTCTTACGCGGCTGCTGGTGAAGATCACAACCAGCCCTCCACCTGCGAAAAAGATGGCGCCCAGCGCAACCCATTGGCTGTTTCGGGAAAGCCAGGGAAGTAAACCAAATTGGGGCTTGACGACGGTGACCAGCACCGGGACTCCCAGGCTGACCTTGCTCAAGCCGTAACTATCCACTGCTTTCACGGTCAGGATGTGCTGGGCGCTGATTGTGTATCCCTTTAAATCCCAGGTGAATTGGTCGAACGGAGCGGAAGTATTTTCGGCTGCCTGGATACCGTCCACGTACAACACGGTCCGCACCAGGGGACGGGTGCGTTTATCGGGAAATTCGACGATGATGCTGATGGTTTGTTGGGCGGGAATAAATGAAGCGGCCGCAGTGGTGCGTGCATCCGGGGCGGTGCGCACGATTTGCTGCGGCGGTGCCACCAGGATCGGATTGGGCGGCTGCACATCCAGTTCAAAGGGTATGTCCGCAGAGGAGACCGGTCCACCGTTCAGAGTCACCTGGACTGCGAGGGTATGTGACCCGGAGGTAAGGATGCCGGAAGAATATTCCAGCAGGTAGGTGTGACGCAGGGGCGCCAGGTAGTCATCCGGGCTGGGTAACTGTTCGGCGCCCGAGAAAAAGAAGGATTGCCCCCCGGTCTGGATGGCCAAATCCTTTAAGGCCGTTGCACCGGAGGCGGAGAAATATGCCTGCGAGCTTACGATCCAGACATCCACGCGGATAAAGCCGGCGACGGCGCGCTTGGCCAGGTTTTGCAGCAGCGGGATGTCGCCCTCAGCCGGGATGTTGGTGATGTACAACACCACGGGTTTCCGCCCGGGTTGGGAGCTGGGTTCGGAAACTGCATCCAGGGCAGCTGAAAGGGTTTGGGGGCTGGAAACCAGGTTGTTCAGGTCCGGTTTGTAGGCAGCCAGGGCCTCTGAAAATGCGGCGGTTGTCACCAGGTGAGTCGCCGGGGTCCCGCCGGTGGGAATAAAACTCAGGTCGTCGCCCAGCGAATCGAGGTGTGCGGCCGCCCATTCCTTAAACGCTTTCATTATCTTGTCAATGCGCGTGACGGCGTTGACATCCCGGTAGGCAAAGAACGGACCGGGGTCCAGCGCCAGGGCGAATTCCGTCCCCGGCTGGAGTTCCTTGAGGCTGGTGAGCGGGCGGGACTGGGCATCTTCCAGCAAGGAAACGTCCGTGCGGGTCAGCCCGCTGACGAAGTTGCCGGACGCGTCGAACACGTCCATCCCGGCGGTGATGGCCGGGAAGGAATCGGTTTGCAATCCGTAAACGCTGAGGCGGGCCGACGTCTGGGCGCGCGCGGGAGCCACCCCAAAATAAAGCAAGGTTATGCCGAGGAACAACGCCAGGATTTTACGCATTCAGGGGGGTGGGATTATTTATTACTATCCTTGACTTCTGCATCCACGATTTCATCGGATGCAGAAAGGTCTTCCGGTTTGATCTTTGGCCCCGGCAGTTTGATCCACTGGCTCGCCCCCGCCCAGCCCAGCAGGATGGCGCCGACCGCCGTTCCGGTCACCTGGAATGGAACGCCGGCAATGATGCCCATCACCAGGCCCTTTGCCAATGATGGCCCCCACTCATCCTTCGCCAGGTAATGCTGGATCATTGTGGTGGCCGCGGTGCCCAATACCCCCACCGTTATGCAGGTGAAGATCAGGGCCAGCGGATCGACCAATTCAAAAATACCAAAGACGTTATCCAGCACGATGGTCGTCAATGCCGCCAGCGGGTGGATGGGCGCGGGCGGAATTGAAATTCTGCGAGGTGCGGAAGGTATGATTTCGGACATTTTGTTTTCTCCTACTCCCATTCGATCGTCGCGGGCGGCTTGCTGGTAATATCATACACTACTCTATTGATTCCGTGCACTTCGTTGACGATCCGGCTGCCCACCTTCGCCAGCAGGTCATACGGCAGGCGTGCCCAGTCGGCGGTCATGAAATCGTCGGTCACCACCGCCCGGATGGCGCATACCTCCTGGTAGGTGCGTTCGTCCCCCATCACGCCCACGGAGCGGACCGGCAGCAGCACCGCGAAGGCCTGGCTGGTCCCGGCGCCCTTGCCCAGCAGCCCCGCCGCGGCCAGCTCCTGGGTGAAGATGGCATCCGCCTGGCGCAGACAGGCAACCCGCGCCGGGGTCACTTCGCCCAGGCAGCGCACGCTCAAGCCCGGACCCGGGAACGGCTGTCTCCAGACCAGACTCTCCGGCAGCCCCAGGGCTTCCCCTACTGCCCGCACTTCATCCTTGAACAGGTAGCGCAGCGGCTCCACGAGCGACATCTCCATATGCTCCGGCAGTCCGCCCACGTTGTGATGGCTCTTGATTCTCGCGGCCTTGTCCCGGTCCGGCGCAGCGGATTCGACTACGTCTGGATAGATGGTTCCCTGGACGAGGAACTTCGCATCCCCCAGCTTCCTTGCCTCGCGTTCGAAAATGCGGATGAATTTCTCGCCGACGATCTTACGCTTCTGCTCCGGTTCGGTGATCCCAGCCAGGGCGGCGAAAAACTCGGCGGAGGCATCCACTGCCACCAGCTCGGCTCCCATCTTTTCTCGAAAAGTGCGCGCCACCTGTTCAGGTTCCCCCTGGCGGAGCAGACCGGTATCCACGAACACCGCCACCTGCTGGTCGCCGATGGCTTTGTGCACCAGCGCAGCCGCCACAGACGAGTCCACGCCGCCGCTGACCGCAGCCAGCACACGTTCACCTCCCACCTGGGTGCGGATCCTGCCCACACTTTCCTCGATGATGGAGGCCGGGGTCCAGTCTGGTGCGCAGCCGCATATCTCCTGGGCAAAATGCGCAAGCACCTGCGCCCCGTTGGGGGTATTGTTCACTTCGGGGTGGAATTGAACCGCGAAATACCGTCGAGAAAAATCTCCCATCGCCGCGATCGGGCTGTTGTTACTTTTCGCCAGAGCAATAAACCCCGGCGGCATTTCCATGATCCGATCGCCGTGTGACATCCACACTGCGGACACGGCATCCAGGATGGTGCCGGGCATCAGCGGTTGGATCTCCGCCGGGCCGTATTCCCTTTGTGCGGAAGGGTCCACCTTGCCGCCCAGGGTATGCACCAGTAACTGCATCCCATAGCAGATGCCGAATACTGGCAGCCCCGAGGAGATGACATAGCCGGGCAGCGTCGGCGCGCCCACTGCATAGACCGAGGCCGGTCCGCCTGAAAGGATGAAGCCTTTTGGCTTAAGTGCCAGCACTTTTTCAACAGGCGCGTCCCATGGGAAGAGTTCGCAGTAAACATGCGCCTCGCGCACCCGGCGGGCGATCAATTGGGCGTACTGGGAACCAAAATCGAGGATGGCAATGGAATGATGGGACATGGATAAATTAAATTCTGATCAAGGGTTTGAAGTTGATCATTGAACATCCACCATTTCCCGCAGGCGTTTGACGGGGAGGGCAAAAGAGGCGTGGTTCAACATAAAGATGAAGACCCGGTAGAAGAAGGGCCGTTTTAACCAGCTATAAATTCTATTCATCCTCGAAGATGATATGGTCCTCGTCCATTGACCGTATGATCGCCAGCGCTTCGACCGGTACCCCCAGCGGCTTGAGCTTTTCGCGCCCGCCCTCGAAAACCTTTTCGATCAGCGTCCCGATGCCCACGATGGTCGCCCCGGCTGCCTGCGCCAGGCGCACCAGTCCCCAGATGGTTGCCCCGGAAGCCAGGAAATCGTCGATGATCAGGATCTTTTCCCCGCCCGCCAGGTATTCAGGCGAGACGATCAGGTCGACCATGCGTCCCTTGGTATGCGAGGGCGCCATGGTCAGGAAGACCTCGTCCGGCATGGTGACCGGCTTGGATTTGCGCGCGTACACCACCGGCAGGCCCAGGTGATAAGCTGTGGTCAACGCCGGAGCGATCCCCGAAATTTCCGCGGTCAGCACCTTGGTTGCCCCGATGTTGGCAAAACGCTTTGCCAATTCCCGACCGCAGGCATCCATCAGGATGGGGTCCACCTGGTGGTTGATGAAGCCGTCCACCTTTAATATGCCGTTGCCGAGGTTTTTTCCGTCCCGGCGGATGCGTTCGATGAGTTCCAGCACGAAAGCTCTCCTCAATTATTTTTGTGCAAAACCTGACAGCTTCGATAAACATCTGTCAGGTCCACGCATGACCATTTTACATCCGGGAAGGAGAACCCGCTAGTGTGTTAGAATCCCGCCCATGGGTAACCCGCCCCTGGTACTGGCGTCGAACTCCCCACGCAGGCGGGAACTGCTTGCGCTCGGCGGATGGAAATTCGAATCCACCTCCCCTGAAGTCGATGAAAGCCAGCACCCCGGTGAAGAGCCTGGGGATTATGTGCTGCGCCTGGCTGAAAGCAAGGCGCTTGCCTGCTTCGCAGCCGCAAACCCGGATTCCATCATCATTGCGGCCGATACAACCGTGGTGGATGGGAAAACCATCCTGGGCAAGCCGGGAAACGGGGCGGAGGCGGTTGAAATGCTGCGCAAATTGCGCGGCCGCACCCACCAGGTCTATACCGGCATCGCCGTGATTCAGAAATCCGGCGGGAACCCTGGGCGCGACCTGTGCGTCACACAGGTACCCATGCGTGATTATGAAGATCGGGAAATCGATGACTATGTGTCCAGCGGTGACCCGCTCGACAAAGCCGGGGCTTACGGCATCCAGCACCCGCTGTTCCACCCGGTCGAAAAGATGACCGGCTGCTACGCCAGCGTCATGGGGCTCCCGCTCTGCCACCTCACCCGCACCCTGCGTCCATTCGGTATTGCCCCCCCCAAAGATATTGCGGCGGAATGCCAATCCTGGTTGAACTATGCCTGCCCGATCTCCGCCTGGGTTTTACAAGGGGAACAGGTCGGCTAATTTGAAAGGTGAATTGATGAAACCCGTACATGTTTTAAATATTGTTCTGATGCTCACCTTCCTGGCCGGCTGCAGCAGCGGGGCGGCAGGCAGCACCCCAACATCTTCCCTGCCAACCGCCGTGATCAGTGTTACCCACGTCCCCAGCGGGGGGGATGCCCTGCGCACCTTTTTGGACGGCATGGTGGCGAACGATTACCCGACCATGTATGCCATGCTGACCCAGGCCAGTCAGAAAGCCATTTCCGAGGCTGATTTTGCCAAGCGCTACACCGACGA
>JADGQC010000033.1 GCA_017882125.1 Anaerolineales bacterium | reverse complement strand
TTGGCCGTTTCGGGGAGCACGATGCCGCCCGCGGTGATGTCTTCCTGCTCGATGGGATCGATCACCACACGACTGCCCAAGGGTTTGAGATTAAGTTTCATATATGCCTCCTGAAATTGTGAATTGCGTGTATTTTAGCACTCTACCACACCGAGTGCTAATCGCAATAATACAAGATTTCCGGGTTCACGTCAAGAGTAGGCTGGGATGTCTAACACGATTCAAATAAGCCCCCAATGATGGAATCTACTCAATAGTCTATGGTGTGGGTGTGGAGTATGGAGGGGGCGTGGAGAGGAATGCAGAGGTTGGCGTGGAATATGGTGCAGGCATAGTAATTACCGAGGAGGTTGGCACGCCGACCGGTGTGGGTGTCTGGGTCCATGACGCCTTGACGCCGGCACAAATTGATAAGCCCACATCCGCATTTCGAGTAATATCTGAAACATTGGGATAGGCATTTCTCACAATGGTCAACACATCCACCGCTTCGGTGCAATAACCAGGCAGGTTGGGCCACGCTGACAGAACCGAACCGTAATTCAGGTAGTAATAGGCACTGACAGGGTTAAGAAGCAGCGGCTGGATGGAATTTCCCGGATCACCTGCGGGGCAACCATTACGGGCGGTACAAGATTCGGCGGCGGTGCAGCCGCGGACTGCGCACTTCAAGGCTACGATGGAGGTCTCGAAATTGCGACCGCTTTTATAGATTATCCCCAATTGCCCGTAAAGGTCTGAATTGGTTGGATCCAAAGCAATGGCTTTCTGAGCATTCAGCGCAGATGCAAAGAACTCGCCCATCTGGGAATATGTTTTGGCGATGGCAAGATAAGGCGAAGGGTCGGAGATTTTCAATTGAACATTCAAGCTGACTGCCTTGGCATAACTATCCAACGCCTGGTTGTAGTACGCAGCCTGCTGCTGGGATTGCGGCGGGCTATTGAGTGCGAGGGCACGGTAATTATGCCCAATGGAAATATAAAGGAACGTTAAATTTGGATTGCTCGTCAAGGCCTGCCTGTATTCATCGATTGCCAAAGTATATTCCCGGATGGATTCAAGATAATATGCATTAACCCGATGGACATCCATTACCTGAGGTCCAAGCTGAAGCGCCGACTGGATATTCGGTTCCGCCTGGGTCCATTTCTGCTCGTCGATGAGGATTTCGGCATAGAAGGCCAATGCCAGAGGATTCTTGCCGTCCACCTGAATGGCATGCAAAGCTTCCTGTTCAGCCTCGATGATTAGTCTGGCGGCTGTCTCGTTCCCAACCCGCAAGGGATCCAAATTGGGATCGGCATTCCAATCCAGAACAAACGCCCGGATGGCAAGAACATTGCTGTCATCCGGTGCAATGGCTTTCGCCTGGTCGGCAGATTGAAGTGCGTCAGTCAGCCGGGCCAAGCGGTCGGTATCATTGGAAAGCAAACGCGAGGAATAAGTCTGGATGCGCGCCAACTCGGCTAATGCTGCGGTATCACTGGGGTCCACTTTTACGGCATCCTGGTAAGCGCTGATCGCAGCGGGCAGGTTGCCAGCTTCGAAAGAAGCCTCCCCTTCAAGCACCCAGGAATTGATCGTACGCGTGGCTGTGGGAGTAGGGTCGAATGGGTTGCGAATTTCCCCTGTGTGCAACCTCAATATGACCCAGGCGCCAGCCAGGATAAATACAGCCAGACCAAACAAGCGATACAGGTTCGAGGTCCGGCGCTGATAAAACAAAGCGCGGCGACGGGTAACTTTCATGGGGTTGCGGTTGGGGTAACCCTGGGAGTGGCGGAGGGGGTCGCAGAGGGAGTCCCCAGAAGCTGTGAACAAAGCTGCTGGACATAAGTGACATTGTAAGCAGCGTCGGTATCATTTGGGACGGATGTTAATAGAAGTTGTGTGATGGGCAGAGCTTCTCCGCAGCGGCTGCTTCTTGCCAGGAGGATGGCATAGACGTAATAATATTGGGCTATCCGGGCGTCATCGGCAGTCAACGGCTGAGGCTGGATGGTCTGACCATCCTCTGTTTGCCCGCCATTGACGGCCAGGGAAAGCTGGATGAGTGCATTCGCAGAGTCACTATTCTTGTAGAGCATGAAACCCCAGTTGCCGCGCAAATAGGGATTGGTGGGATCGTTCGTCACCGCGCTTTCCGCATATTGGGCAGCCTTGGCAAATTCACCAATCGAAACCAGGGCACGTGAACTGTACAGATAGGGGCGGGTATCGGTTGGATTTAATGTGTTCGCCAGGGTGTACTGCTCCAGAGCTGAATCAATCACGCCCAACCCTTTGTAGGAAACACCAAGCTCCAAGTGTATTTCCGAAATGTTCGTGTTAAGCTGGATGGCAAGCAGATATTCCTGGATGGCTTGTTCGCCGTTTGCGGTGAGCTGGAGGATATAGGCACGCGCCCAATGCGCTTCCAGGCTGTTGGGGGCCAATGTGACCGCGTCCTGGGAGGCGGTAATGGCAACCGGGAGCGGGTCCAGGCTTGGGCCGGCGTTATTCTCGTACATCTTTCCGTACAGGAAAGCTTTGTATGCCAGGATGACACCGTTATTGGGATCAAGCCGCAGGGCTTCCTGCAGGGAAGTATCGGCTCCGGCGTAGTCGCCCGTTTGAGTCAGTGCCCATGCACGCACCCCATGAGCCATTGAGTTGTTCGGATTTAGCAGCAGGGAATTTTCGGCATTGACAAGCGCCTCAGAATACTTTCCGGCAAATATTTGGACACGGGCCAAAGCAATGTACGTTGACGGGTCATCCGGTTTAACACGGATGGCTTCCAGGTAAGAATCAATCGCCGGAAGTAGTTTCCCTTCAGCGAACAAGTTCTGCGCATCTGTGACAAAGGACTCGGGGTCACGGGTGGCAGTCAATGTTGGTAAAAAAGGCGTCTGGGCTGTTGGAAGAATAAAGCGATCCACGTACGTAATAACAGCGATGAGCAGGACCACGATTACGATCAAAAACCAATTAACATGTGGGCGCCGCTGGCGCATGCTCCATTTTGAACCTCGCAGATACATCCAATCATCTTACCATCCTATCCAAAAAGGCGTCAATCCCACCCGCACAATATTGTGAACTATTTCACAATAAGGATGAAGATGATAGATCCCGCAGCCCTCTTGCCAGACATTCCGCAACCAGCTAGAATTAGAACATGGAGTTCGACGTATTTACGCTGCTCCCCGAAGTGTTTTTCCCCTATCTTAATAGCAGTATTTTGGAGCGAGCCCGCCAACGCAGCTTGATTGAAGTCCGCGTCCACAACATCCGCGACTGGGCTTCAACCAAGCACCATGTGACTGATGATGAACCGTACGGGGGCGGGGGCGGGATGGTCATGAAAGTGGAACCGGTCTTTGCAGCGGTCGAAAGCGTGCTCGGACCGAAAACCAACATCCCGGTGATCCTGTTGACTCCCCAAGGACGTGTTTTCAACCAAAAAATCGCCCAGGAATTGGTTCAACAGCCGCGCCTGGCACTGATCTGCGGCAGATACGAAGGGGTGGATGAGCGCATCCGCCAGCACCTGGTCACGGATGAAATCTCCATCGGCGATTACGTCCTGACGGGTGGGGAACTCCCTGCCCTCATTTTAATCGATGCCATTTCCCGCCTGATCTCCGGAGTGCTTGGAGATCCGGATGGCGCAATGAACGATTCGCATTCCTCCGGCCTGCTCGAATACCCGCACTATACCCGCCCGCCTGAATTCCGCGGCTGGGGGGTGCCCGAAATCCTGCTTTCAGGAGACCATGCAAAAATCGAAAAGTGGCGCCGCGAGCAATCGCTGCGCCGGACGCTCAAACGCCGACCCGATTTACTGGAAAATGCCCGATTAAGTGAATCTGACCTCAAGAATCTTAAAAAAATCCAGGATGAAGGAGAAAATTCATGAAATTCAAATACGGCAAGATATTCCTGCTCGGTTTTGGTTTTTTTGGCGTCAGTGTCATCTGGAGCGTATATAACGCGTTCGTGCCATTATTCCTTGCTAATAAATTTAATTTCGCGCCCTGGCTCATTGGCTTATTTATGACCTTCGATAACATCGCGGCACTTTTTATCCAGCCGCCGGTTGGAGCATGGTCCGACCGCCTGCGATCGAAGATGGGACGACGCATGCCCTTCATATTGATCGGTGCCCCGGTCGGGGCAATCGCCTTTGGCCTTATCCCAATCGCGGCCGTCCCCGCTCTTTTCGTGGCATGCACCAGCACGCTTCTTTTAAGCATGGCTTTTTGGCGCACTCCGGTAGTGGCTTTGATGCCCGATATCACCCCATCGCAATACCGCTCGCAAGCCAACGGCATAATCAACCTGATGGGCGGGGTCGGTACGATTATCGCCAGCCTGGCTGGAAGCACCTTGTACGAAATCAATATAGCCTTTCCATTCTGGATGGGTTCGGTGCTTGTCATCCTGGCCGCATTGCTGGTCTTCATTTTCATCAAAGAGCCAAAGCAATATGAGGAGGGAGAAAAAGAACCAAACATGTTCCAAAGCTTGAAGGAAGTTGCCCAGGACAAAGATAAAAGCGGGCTGCGTATCCTGCTGGCTATTTTCTTTTGGTTCCTGGCTTATACAGGCATCGAAGCCTTCCTTACATTGTATGCGACCAAGCAGCTAGGAATCCCGGACGGCGATGCCGGACGCATGATGGGTCATATCGGTCTCTTCTTTGTCTTGTTTGCATTGGTTGCCGGTATCCTCGGAAGCCGCATTGGCCGACGGGTTACCATATCCATTGGAATCGTGGCAATGGCTGCCTTGATTCTCTTCATCGCCCTGTTGCCAGCCGGACTCCTATCAACCACGCTAACGAAACTCCCCGTCCTGGGTACCATCCGGGTGATCAATTTGTTCCTTATGGGGGCGGGGGTTGCATGGGCATTTATTAATATCAATTCATTTCCAATGGTCGTCGACCTGACCACCGCGGCGAGAATAGGTACTTTTACCGGGCTTTATTACCTCTTCTCCACACTATCTGCAATCGTGGGACCCAACCTTAACGGCTGGATCGTGCAGTTTAGCGGCGGCAATTACAACGCAATGATGTTCGTGAGCCCCTTCTTCCTGGTTGTGGCATTGATCTTGATGCTTGGTGTACGCCGAGGTGAGGCAGCCACCCAGGAAGACAACGCACAAATAACTGCCATGAAAGCAATAAAAATAGAGGTGCCTGACTGACGAAAATAAAACCTGTCACAGCTGCACTTTACCTGATTTTCCTCCTGGCTGGCCCCGGTTGCAGCCCTGTGGTTCCCGATTGCAAACAACCAGAAGTATTTTGCATTGGGTTGGTTACCCAAGTAGGCCGGGTGGATGACCGGGCCGCCAACCAGGCTACCTGGGATGCAATCTTACAGGCGAAGTCGGAGGGGTTGGCCAATAAAATCGCATCGATTGAGACAATCGATTACCAGGATTACGTGGCAAATACGCGCGTTTTTGCAGAGGCTGGATACGATGTAGTTGTAACAGTAGGAGACGATGCAAGCGCTGCGACATATATAACTGCCGGCCAATATCCGGCAGTTTACTTTATTGGCTCTGATCAGCACCCATCAGCTGATGAAAATAATCCAGCAAATCTCGTGCGACTTGTTTTCCGGGAGAACCAGCTCGGGTTCCTGGCAGGAGCAATGGCAGCCGCAATGACTCAAACCGGCAGAGTGGGGGCCGTTTGCGGCAGTGATGCCTGGCTTCCGATGAAACTCTACGGGGATGGATTCCTGGCGGGAGTCATTTACATTAATCAGCAAGTTAAGGCAACAGTCTCATATCATAATGAAGTCGGCGTGAACGCCAGCCTAAACGATCCGGGCTGGGGGGAAGCGGCTGCCACCAGCCTTAATGATGAAGGCGCGGACACCATCTTTGCCACCGGCGGGACCACCGGGAGCAGCGCCCTCGAGGCTGCAGCATCTCACGGGGCTTACGTCATCGGCGCTGAAATTGACCAATATTATGCAATCCCCGCAGCGGCCCCACGCATGTTGACCAGCGTTCTAAAATTAATCACACCTGGCGTCCTGGACTTGCTCCGGGCAGCCAGGGATGCGCAAGATAACTCCAGCCCATTCAGGGCAGGGATTTATTATGGTCAAATTGATTATGCGTCCTTTCACGAGCTTGCCGGGGCTATCCCCGAAAACGTTAAACAACAAATGGCTTCCCTGCCACAAGCTTTACTGTCTGGTGGCATACATCTATTTGAACCTGTACCAACCCCATAAGATAGAAAATCGCATTCTTTAACATAGCTCACCTTGTTTTTATTGTTGAGACATTGTATACTCATTATGCGGTAAATTCAATTTTCTGAATTTTTTTATACCGAAAAGGAGGTGTAACTGGCTAGAAAAAATTCATTTCTTGCAAGATTGACAACCGAGAATATAAAAATCCATGATTTCTAAATACAAGGAGAGAATGAATGAAGAGAATTAGCACCACGTTTGCCGTTATGGCTGTAATCGTTTTGTTGTTCACGGCATGCGGTCCTGCCGCGACAGCGGTGGCTCCGACGGCAGTACCCGTGAAAATCGGTGAGGTAACAGATCTGGGTGGCGTGAACGACAAGTCCTTTAACGCATTAGCCTGGAAAGGCGTCTCGGATGCCATTGCCCAACTGGGAGTCGACGGTGTTTTCCTGCAATCAACCCAGCAGTCCGATTATGCCAAGAACATCCAGCAGATGCTTACCTCGAAAGAGGATTTGATCGTGACAGTTGGCTTCCTGCTGGGCGTCGATACCGCCACAGCTGCCAAAGCCAACCCGACCCAGAAGTTTGCCATTGTCGACTACACCTATCCTGACTGCTATCCTGGTGCCGTCGAAGGCAAGGACTGCGGTTCCTCCACTGACCTGACTAATGTTCGTGGACTGGCCTTCCAAACCGATCAAGCTGCATTCCTGGCTGGTTACCTAGCAGCCGGCATGACCAAGACCGGCAAGGTTGCCTCGTTCGGCGGCCTGCAGATCCCGACCGTAACGATCTTCATGGATGGTTTCGAAGCGGGCGTCAAGTATTACAACCAGAAACACAACACCTCGGTTGTGGCTTTGGGGTGGGATTCCAAAGCTCAGACGGGTGTTTTTGTCGGGAACTTCACTTCCACGGATGATGGCAAGAATACCGCCACTTCCCTGGCCCAGGAAGGCGCCGATATCATCATGCCGGTTGCAGGCGCAGTTGGATTGGGTTCGGCTGCCTACTGCCAGACCGCCGGCACATGTCTGATCATCGGAGTGGACACCGACTGGTTCGTTTCCTCCAATGAATATGCCAGCGTAGAACTAAGCAGCGTCCAGAAGAAGATTGATGTGGCCGTCCTTAAGACCATACAGGACGTTGTGAATGGCAAATTCACCGGGGGGACAGTCACTTATGCCCTCGCTGACGGCGGTGTTGATCTGGCTCCGTTCCATAATTTTGACAGCCAGGTTCCGCAGACCTTGAAAGACGAACTGACCCAGGTTAGGGCAGATATCAACAGCGGCACTGTGACCGTTGCCAACGTACTTGCAGCTCCATAAATCTTTTGTAACAAAAGAAGAGCCGGGGAATCCCCGGCTCTTCTTCAAATTGCCATTATTAATTATATTTTCCGGGAGAATAATGCATGGCACCGGTGCTTGAATTGCGTGGAATAACCAAATCTTTTCCGGGTGTCCTGGCGAACGATTCGATAAACCTGTCTGTGGAAAAAGGGAAAATCCTTGCTCTTCTGGGGGAAAACGGCGCCGGTAAAACGACCCTGATGAACATCCTGTATGGGCTCTACAAACCGGACAAAGGGCAAATATTCATTAATGGGGAAGAGGTGGCGATCCAAAACCCCAGCGACGCCATCGCTCGTGGGATTGGGATGGTTCACCAGCATTTCATGCTCATCCCGGTGATGACCGCTACGGAAAATGTCATGCTGGGAGTGGAACCCATCCGCTATGGAATTTTCCTGGACAAGGCAAAGGTAGCCAAACGAATCCTGGAGATCTCAACGCAATATGACCTGGAAGTGGACCCGAATGCTTATATCAGTGACCTGCCGGTTGGGGCACAGCAGCGGGTTGAGATTATTAAAGTCCTATATCGTCAAGCCGATATATTGATCCTGGACGAACCCACGGCAGTGCTGACGCCACAGGAAGTGGAAGGGCTTTTCAAGGTGCTGCGCTCCCTGGTAGCCAACGGAAAATCGGTAATATTTATCACACATAAACTAAAAGAAGTCCTGGCGATCGCGGATACCATCTCAGTCCTGCGCGGCGGGAAGGTTGTGGGCACCTTAAACACCAAGGATGCCTCCCAGGAGAAACTGGCAACACTTATGGTCGGACGCGAAGTAAACCTGGTGGTGAAGAAGAAACCAGCAACTCCGGGAGGTGTGGTCCTGAGCGTGAAAGATTTATGCGTCCGGGATGAGAGCGAAAACTTAATTGTGGACCGGGCTTCATTTGAAGTACATGCAGGAGAAGTGTTGGGTGTTGCAGGCGTTCAAGGAAATGGACAGACCGAACTTGTTTATGCACTCACCGGCCTGGCACATGTGCTCAGCGGGGAAATCAGCATCATGGGTAAACCCTTGCATCATTCTTCCCCGCGGAATATCCTGGAGAGGGGCGTGGCTCACATCCCGGAGGACAGGCAGCGGCATGGGTTGATCCTGCCATTCCCAGTCCATGACAACCTGGTGCTGTGCACTTACTACCAGCCTCCATTTACAAAAGGGCTGGATTTGCAGCAAAAGATCATCATTGAAACTGCAGAAAAACTGGTGGATCAATTTGACGTGCGAACTCCCAATGTTTTTGTTCCCGTATCCACGCTATCGGGAGGCAACCAGCAAAAAGTGATCGTGGCGCGTGAATTCTCACGTCCGATCAAACTATTAATCGCTTCCCAACCTACGCGCGGCCTGGACGTAGGTTCAATCGAATATATTCATTCCCGCATTGTTGAGAAAAGAGATGAAGGGACAGCAGTACTCCTGGTTTCACCCGAACTCGATGAAATCATTGCTCTCTCCGATCGTATTGCCGTGATGTATAAAGGGCAAATCGTGGATATTGTCCCCGCTGAAAGGGTTAACAAGGCATATTTAGGCTTACTCATGGCGGGCGTCAAATCAAAAGAGGCTCTTGAAATGGCTCCAACTACTTCAATGGAAGAAGTGGACCGCGTTACTTAGGAGGACTTCAGACTGATGGAAAATGTGTCTCCACCCAAACCGGCGGTATCTGAAAATAAGCAGGGCGGGAACTCTAAAGAGAAGAAGAGGAACGGGTCGAAACTCTTCCAGACATTGCTCGTGCCGGTCCTGGCACTATTGACCGGCTTCATCATTGGTGCCATTGTGATCGCGTTATCGAACGACGCGGTCATTGCATCCTACCGGAATATCTTCCGCGATCCGGGTGCAGCCCTGGCTGCCACGTGGAGTGCCATCTCTGTGGCATACGGGTCCCTGTTCTACGGGTCCTTCGGCAGCGTAACGGAAATCTTCCACAGCATCCAAACCTATTATTCAACCGGGGACAGTAAAGCATTTTTGCTGGCAATCTACCCCTTCACGGAAAGCCTGACAACGGTCACGCCTTACATCCTGGCAGGCCTGGCAGTTGCAGTGGGTTTTAAGTGCGGACTTTTCAACATCGGGGCGGAAGGGCAATTTGGCATCGGTGCATTATGTTCAGCTTATGTTGGGTATGCCATGCATGCCCCATGGTATATCCATTTACCTTTGGCACTGTTGGCAGGAGCAGCTGGAGGCGCACTCTGGGGAGCAATCCCCGGCTTACTTAAAGGGCTGACCGGGGCACACGAAGTGGTCACCACCATCATGATGAATTACGTTTCGTTCCGATTAAGCGATTGGTTGTTGAATGGTCCAATGAAGGCTTCAGGTTTCCGGCCTTTGACCCCCGTCATCGATAATTCAGCCATGCTGCCCCAGTTTTTCCCGGACCCGCTGCGACTCAACTGGGGATTTATCATCGCTCTGGCAATTGCTTTCCTTGTGTACTGGTTCCTGTTCAAAACCCCGATCGGGTTTGAAATCCGGGCGGTTGGAGCGAACCCGGATGGAGCCCGTTATGCAGGGATGAACATCGTGAAAAATTTCGTGCTCGCCATGACGATCAGCGGAGCACTGGCTGGACTGGCCGGAGCGGTTCAGGTACTTGGGGTGGACCACTGGGTGGGCCAGGGATTTTCATCCGGATATGGTTTTGACTCGATCGCAATCGCTTTGCTGGGTCAGAGCCACCCCCTTGGGGTAGTATTGGCAGCCTTGTTGTGGGGCACGTTGCGCAGCGGCGCGACAAATATGCAACTAAATGCCGGTGTCCCAATCGAAATTATTTCAATCATCCAGGGGTTGGTGATCGTGTTCGTGGCCGCTCCGGCAGTCATCCGCTGGATCTACCGCATCCGCGCGATAAGCACACAAACCACTGTGCTGACGCGCGGGTGGGGAAAATAAAGGTTAAATATCATTAAAAATAGTGAGTCTGCTATTATGAGGACTGCATGACAACCAACCTGGTCCCAAAAAATGCAAAGTCTACCAATCTACGTACCCGACTGGCCGCCGGCATTCTGTTGCTGTTCACCGGCCTGATCATCATCCTCTTATTTGGTGTGAATACCAAGCCGGGGCTGAATACCACTTTCGGACTCACACCCCTGGGGGATAAAAATGTCATCCCCATTCCAGATCTGGTCCTGCCTGCCCAGCCAGCCATCTACGTGCTGGCCATCGTGGCAATCTTTGTGGGTGGTTGGCAGCTGGCGCGCGGCATCAAGTCAACCGGGCTCCTGGCTGGGGTGGTGGCATTCTGCTTTGTCTTTGCTTTTCTAATATGGGCCGCCAGGGACAACTCGATGGACCTGGTAGGAATGATGAATACGTCGGTGGTGAGGGCCACACCGATTGCCCTGGCAGCCTTATGCGGGGTAATCAGCGAACGCGCCGCTGTGATTAATATCGGCCTCGAAGGGATCATGCTCATGTCAGCCATGACATCCGTGATGATCGCCACCCTTCTGCATAACCTTTACGCAGGCCTGGTAGCGGGGATGCTGACCGGCATGATCATTGCCGGACTGCACGCGATCCTGGTCATTTATTTCAAGGTCGACCAGATCATCAGCGGAGTAGCTGTCAATATCGTGGGTACGGGGGCGTCCAGTTTTATTTCCAACCGCTACATGCAAATTTACACCGATCAAATCAATAATTCCGGAATATTCCCCAATATTCCGATCCCACTCCTGGCAAAAATCCCGATCCTGGGACCGGTTGTTTTCGAGAACAACGTCATCGTATACATCATGCTTATGCTGGTAGCTGTCACGTTTGTGGTCCTGTTCTATACCCGCTGGGGATTGCGGACCCGGGCGGTTGGCGAACATCCAAAGGCAGCGGATACTCTGGGTGTCAGAGTCTATATGACGCGCTATGTCAACGTGATTCTGGGCGGGCTGGTGGCTGGGATCGGTGGCGCCTACTTCACCATCGGGTCAGTAGGAAGATTTGACAAAATGATGACAGCCGGCAAGGGCTTCATCGGTTTGGCAGCCATGATTTTCGGCAACTGGAATCCCGTGGGAGCATTGGGGTCATCCATGATTTTTGGTTTTGCTGACAGCCTGCAGGTCAAAATGCAGATCCTGAATATCCCCGTCCCGACCGAATTCCTGCAAATGGCACCTTATCTCGTAACAATTATCGTGCTGGCTGGCCTGGTTGGCAAGGTCCATACCCCGGCGGCCGACGGCTTGCCCTACGAAAAACAATAATCATTCCTTTCCTGATGGGTTTTTTATATACATCTGACATAACCGGTGAATAAAATTGCAGTGCATTTGAAAGGTTTAGGGAGAATCGTCCTTTGTGGGTGGAAATCTTCAAAAAAATATTGGGGGTGAGGATTTCCAATTTCCAAATTTTAATTTGTTCATTAGCGGGGACGGCATACTTTTGTCGTCCCCGCGTATTTTATAAACCAATATGCGTAAATGTATCTGGGTAACCTTTTGGTTGCTTGGCATTTTCTTCCCGTGGTCTTTCCCTGCGTTCCTCTGGGCAGCCTTTGGTTGATTATTCAACTCCATTTTTACTACTGTTTGATGGAATTTTGATTCTGTTATAATAAAATTAGATTTCGAAGAAATTTTGTTATAAGGGTTTACAATCGTTTTGGAGGAAATAATGTCACGTTTTAGTAAAATCACCTGGCTGTGGATAGCCTTCATCCTGGTTGGGTTAGCCGCTTGCGGCGGTGGAGCACCAACCACCGACCCGGCGCTGGCATTCACCCAAATATGGCAGACTGTTGAAGTGGCCCAGGCGGCAACCGCGCTGGCTGCAAGCCAAACTCCCAGTGTTACGGTTACACGCGCAGTCAGCCTGACCTCGCAAGCCAGCAACACCCCCCTCCTGACAAGCACATCGCTCCCAGGTGTTCCATCCCTGACACCCATTTCTACACTTGCGCCCGCAAGCACACAAACTGGTGTGTGTGATAACTCCCAATTCATCACCGATGTAACTTTCCCGGATGGTTCAGAAGTAGTGGCCAATTCACCATTCACAAAGACCTGGCGGGTTAAAAATTTGGGTCCATGCACCTGGAATCCGAACTATCAGCTTATCTTCGGTTGGGGGGGAGTTGGAACAAACTGGAACACCACCCAACCATCACCCTTCCTCGCCACTGTTCTACCGGGCGAGACACTCGAAATATCGGTTACCCTAAGAGCACCATTAACACCAGGGAATTATTCGGCTGCATTCCGTCTGCAAAACGACAAAGGTTTCAATTTCGGCGATTACCTGACGGTTGTTGTCACAGCCAAATAAACAGGAACTTTGTGTCTCTTACCGAGGAAATAAAAACTGAAGCCCGCCGCCTGGGTTTTTCCCTGGTTGCGGTGACCACCCCCGACCCTCCGCCCCACTGGCCAACTTTTGAACACTGGCTGTCCCTGGGGCGGCACGGTTCCATGGATTATCTTACTGACAATCGTCGCGCAGACCCACGCCTGGTTTTACCGGAATGTAAATCCATCCTGATGCTCGCCATGAGTTATCCGGACCCTTCATCCGGAACTCAAAATAATAGTCCGCGACCCACTGGACGGGTTGCCTCCTATGCATGGGGACGAGATTACCATCTCCTGATTCCTGAACACTTGAAAAACCTGGCAGCCTTTATAGAGAAACAGGTTGGAAATGGAACAACGCACCGTTGGTATACAGACACGGGTCCGATCATGGAACGGGACCTGGCCCAACGCGCAGGGCTTGGGTGGATTGGGAAAAATACCTGCCTGATTAATCCCAAAATGGGATCCTACCTGCTGCTAGCTGAGATCCTGTTGGGAATTCAACTGGAGCCGGATACTCCATTCGAGGCCGATCGCTGCGGGAAGTGTACCCGATGCATTAATGCCTGTCCTACAGGTTGCATCCTGCCCGATCGGACCATTGACGCCCGGCTCTGCCTCTCATACCAGACTATCGAAAATAAAAAGGAAATCCCCGCCAACTTGCGACGCTTGATGGGTAACTGGGTCTTTGGTTGCGATGTATGTCAGCAGGTGTGTCCCTGGAACAGGTTTGCATCCCGAGACCATGACCCTTCTTTCAACGCCCAACCTGGAATGCCCAACCCGGATTTAATTGCTGAACTGGCGCTCTCCCCGACAGAATTTAATCATAAATTCAAAGACAGCCCAGTTAAACGCAGCAAAAAGCGAGGCTATCTGCGCAACATCGCAGTTGCATTGGGCAATTCAGGGGACTCAGCCGCAATCCAAGCGCTGGAAATCGCAGTTCAAAAAAGCGAATCACTAATCCGGGAACATGCCCTTTGGGCAATAAATAAAATCAAAAAAGACGATTTCGACCATGAATAAGCTATGCGCAATCTATTAATCGCCACGAATAATATCGGGAAGGTGGACGAGATCAAAGCCCTTCTTCGCAATCTCGGCCTCAGCCTGATCACCCCCTCCGATCTGGGCATATCACTTGATGTTAGCGAGGACGGACAAACATATGCGGAAAATGCCACCAAAAAAGCATTGGCCTTCGCTCAAGCCAGCGGATTGATTGCAATTGGCGACGATTCGGGATTGGAGGTGGATGCCCTGGGAGGTCAGCCTGGCTTGCGGTCTCACAGGTTCAATCCAATACCCAATGCAAGCGATGCAGACCGCAGGAAATATTTACTTAAACGATTGGAAGGTAAACCTCGTCCCTGGACTGCTCGATTCCGGGCAACGATTGCGGTTGCTTCGCCATCAGGTGAGGTAGAGCTGGCAACGGGCGAATGCGAAGGGGAAATCATCCCGGAAGAACACGGTTCAAATGGGTTCGGTTACGATCCCATCTTTTTCATTCCTGATATCGGGCGTACCATGGCGGAATTAGAGATGGACGAGAAAAACCGCCTGAGCCACCGGGCAAGGGCGATCCAGAACAGCATCCCAATTCTTTTGGAAATGTTAAGGAATTAATTTATAGACAGATGGGAAAACTTATTGGTATTTTAGGGGGAACCTGCAACGCCCTCATTTGTTCCAAAACCAACAAGGTCAACGCCAATTTTCCGACAGTCTAAAAATCCCTGGAATGTACTTCAATCATCCAGGAGTGGAGCATGCAGTTAATTTATGGGTTCCGGGCAATTCCAATAATCATGTTCCCGGCAAAAAAGGAATGACCTTAAGAAAAACACTCAACAACCCCGCCACCCGGTGCGGCTGCTCGAGCATCACCTGGTGCCCGGCACCCTCCACCGTTTGCAAGGCAGCGCCGGGGATTTTTTCTGCCAGGTTTTCGGAAAAACGTCTCGGTGCCAATTGGTCGCCGGTACCGCAAACCACCAGGACGGGGGAACGGATGTCATCGATGCTGTCGGACACATTAAACTGGTCACATGCACGCAAGTCGCCTTGAAAAAGGGTTGGGCGAATGGAAGAAAGCTGCTTGAATACCTGGTCTTTCACAATTTTCGCAGTCAATGGGGTATTCATGAGTTCCTGGAGGGACTGAACAGCCAGGGTAAATGTGGCGGGGTTGGCAGCATTGTCCAGCACCTCAGCAGCAATCGGCAAACGTGCACCGGTGGCAATCAGCCCCATCCCGGCTACTCTTAGCGAATGGTAAATTGCGAGGGTCAGGGCGATTGCACCACCCATTGCATGCCCAATGAACACCGCCTGGGAAAGACCCGCGGCATTCATAAATGCAATCACACTTTCTGCATAATCCCCTACGGATTGAAGACCAGGTCCTTTCGATTTTCCGTGACCGGGCAAATCAAGAGAAAACACGCGGGCTCCAGTAAGGCGCCGGATTTCGGGCGGCCAGGATAAATGATCACCACCAGCGCCATGAATGAGCACCAGCGGCGCCTTTTTTGGCCCTCCTCCTTCATTCAGGAAGTAGTGGATTCCAGCAGCTGTCGGCATTGAAATGGGAGTTATTGTTTTCCAGTAGAGTGGTGCAGACGGTCAGCAGCTTCTTCGGTCAGGGGTATAAAGACCTGAACCCGAGTGCCCTTGCCGGGTACGGATTGAACATCCAGAACACCATTGACGAGCTCGGTGCGGTCGTGTAAGTTAACTAATCCCAAACTGCCGCGCTGGTCGTATGAGCGGTTGACCGCCTCGACATCGAAACCAATCCCATCATCCTGGATTTCGAGGAGGGCGAGGCCCTCGCCCATTGCTTGAAGATTCACCCAGACATGGCCTGCCTTGGCATGTTTACGGGCATTATTAACTGCCTCTTCTACAATATAGAATATGACACCCTGCTTGCCCATTTCGATGGATTCGAGGATTTTTTCATCCACCTTGATGAGCACATTCTGAGAATAGGTTTCTTTTGCTTTTTCTGCCATGGATTTCAAAGCCGCCGCCAAACCCTGTGACTCAAGCACTAACGGGCGCAGGGTGAAAAGCATATGGCGGATCTCGGTGGTAGTACGGCGCGCCAAATCCTCGATGCGTCCCAATTCATCGCTGACAGCTTTGGGATTTTTGGACAACATGCTTCTTGCAATACTAACACGCATGGCAATTGCCGAAACAGACTGGGTAGGACCATCATGAAGGTCACGAGCTAATTTTTTCCGGGCTTCCTCCTGGAATTCGATCATTCGCTCGCGTTCATTCACCACATCCTGGTAGAGGCGTGCATTTTGTATGGCAACCACTGCCTGACTGCCGAGGATATCCAAAAGTTCGCGCCTTCCAGCGGAGAAAAAATTCGGTTCTGGGTGACCGAACAGCAGGACGCCATAAGCATTAAAGCCGCTGCGGAGGGGAAAACAGTAAATTTCACTGCAGCTCATGAAGGTGACAAAGCGGGTCAATTCCGGGTCGCGCCGCACTTCCTTGAGCAGGACCGGCTTATCATTTTCGATGGCCTGGGCGATAACGCCCTCCTGGCCTCGCAATACAACACGCATATCAGCTGGGGTAAGGCGTCGCGCTGAACCGACCTCAAGAGACTCTGCCTTGGAAAATAACAGCACGGCACAAATCAAACGGTCGTCAGGCGGAGCATCCGGTTCAAGATTGAGCACGCTAAGGCTCAAGTCCAAAAGAGATTCGAGCACGCGCTGGTAATTGAGGGTGGCCATTAAAGTGGAAGTTAGCCCGTAGATGGCCCGCAGGCGGTCGTTTTCCACGTGTTGCTTCTTTTGCAAGGCGTCTGATTGAGATTGTCGGGTGAGGCGAATCGTCTGGATTAGCTGCATGCATAGATATCCAAACGCGCCTGCGATCAAAAAAGTCACGAAAACCGAGGCACCCATTATCAGCAGAGCTAAAGGAGCCAATGTTTGAAGAAGGGTCGTAACTATTTGAACGACCACCATGAAACATGCGGAAATCAATGCCCCCCAGACTTCAAAATAAATAGAACCAGATAGAAGCGGCAGGAATATTATCCAAAAAGCGGGACTGGCATACCCCCCTGCCAGAATAAAATAAAGGCTGGCGGCCAGCAAATCAACTCCCAAGCTAATCTCGCGATGGCGGGCAATACGGAAATTCAACCCGGCCAACAGGGTCAGAACAATGTTCCAGCCTGCCAGGCCGACCAAGACCGCATTGGGGAGAACCAGTAATTGCCCACCGAGCGACAAGCTGACAATCAACCCAAGCAAAACCAGCCAACGCAGGGAAACGATAAACCAGTCAGCGATAAATGGAGAATCTGATGTACGCATATTTGTTTAAATGATAACCGAAAATCTGCCGGATGAAGCAAAGATGTGTAGATTGTAATGAAACTGAGATGTCAAGCCTTCAAACCAGTCAACCCGATAAATATCCCCAAAGGCAGCCACACTGTTGGCATGGCAAGAGAGTCCTGGCTCAGGCCAAGTGCGAAAATAGCCAACCAGGAGAGAAGTCCCGCCATGCCGATAAAAATCAGTTCCTTGCGAACAGATCTTAATAAAGTCAAGATTTTCCCCAGCACAAGTAATAAAAACGAAACAAACACCCAGAACCCCAGGATACCTGTCTCAGCAAGCAGGCGAATATAAAGGTTTTTAGCATTTGGATAAGCTGTATTTTCCGGAGACAATAAAATGGAAATTTCAGGTATATTGAAATGTGCCCAGTCGGGTAATGCATCGCGAATGTACAGCCCGGAAGCGCCCAACCCGACCCCAGTCCAAGGATGTTGCACGAAAATCGTCCAGCCGGCCCACGCATAAGCCAAACGAGGGCCAGCATAAATATCGACAAAATATGAGACCAAATCTGTTTTGTTTGATTTCCAGATTTGAGCAAAATAACTATTTTGCCCGAGCAGGTTAATCCCTCCGGTGACACCCACCAGAATGGCGATGATTATGAATACTCTCAGACTCGTGTCAAGGGTTCTTCGCCAGAATGTTGGATTCGCCAAATGGAATGGATGGAGGAACCAATGCCAAGCCTGCTTGATCTGCTGCCAGCCAGCAAATAGAGCGGTAAGTAACATTGCCACTGCAGCGATAAGGATTCCACTGCGGGAATATGTAAAAATCAAAAGTAATATACTTACGAATAGAATTGCCGGTGCAAGCCAAGCGTGTTGATTCCAACGATACCGGTTGAGCAAGGAAGCAAATGCAAATGGTAAATAAGTGGTCAGTATCTGTGCAGCCAACCAGGACGGCTCCAAGGCCAAACCGGAAATGCGCTGGTGGGGTGCCAATCCTGCAACAACAAAAGTAGTTTGAACGGAGTTCACCAGCTTACCCACCATATTACTTACCAATTCATTCGGTACATAAAAACTGAATAACTGTATGACGGACCACCCTGCCTGGATTGCGAATCCTACATAAAGCCACTTAAGTGTAAATTTCAGATCCTGTTCATTACGATTTATGCCGATGGAAGTAATCAAGAATACTACACCTACCGCGAGAGTAATCCATGCCCTTAGAACACGGCCCAAATAGGTACCCTGGTAAAGATTTATTGGCGCAAAAAATATTCCTGCGGCGCTGGAAAATAAAGCCACCATTGCGAATATAAGCAAAGGCAGTAAAGCATTGCTCCAGATACGAAGCTGTCTTTCCTGGATACAACGAATTCCCAACAAAACCAACAGTAGTGCAGCCGGGTAAATAGAAAGCGGGCGAACCTGCGTATTGGCCCCCAGGAATGGTATAAATGGAAAACTGGTTACCGGGAGAGTAACTAAAACCACCGCCCAAAGAAAGCGAATTAAGCGCTCCAGGCGTTCGGGGGCAAGCAATCTCATTCTCTGCTTTGTTCCTTCCTATCAAAAAACAGTAGCAGGAATGCCAGGAGCATTGCGCCAATTATTGCGCCGCTGATAGTGAAGACGCCCAAGGGAACTTTTCGCTGAACAGGCAGATTATCTACCTGGCTGAGTCTGGTTTGCAGGAACGTACTCACTCCGGGGCCGCGATCCTGTAACGCACTATAAAAAGATTGTGCCCAGGCACTGGCAATTTCTGCCGCTGTCGCTGCATCCGCTGCATCCGCGAAGAAGTGCCAACCGCCATCGCCAGACTGGCTCAAGTGCAGACGTCCGTCCCGCAGAGCAGCAACCGGAATGCCGGTCTGGTTCGCCACGACAGCCAATGTGCATCAGCCCACGCAATCACGATCAATTTGTCTGTCTCACGCTGGAGGTAAATGTATATATCGGTACCTGAAGTATCCGGGGGAAGCGCTTGCTCCACATTTTGATCTACGAGCACCGTAGCCTGGGCGCGATATTGAGCGGGCGCAACTACAAATATCAGAGCAGACACGATAGCGTCAAGGACAGCCCCGGCGACCCAAACCCGCCAAGCCATCAGCAACCTCAGGAAATCGCCATAAATTGGAGGTTTCAGCAACCACCTTTTCAATTTAGTTAATTTCCCTTCATTAGACGTTTATGCATTCGAAGACTCCAAATTGGAGTGAAAACCTTGCGGATAAAATATTTGGCGACAATGATGGAAAACCAGGTTCCCCCATCCCGGTAATGAACTTTTAACATCTCTGGCCAGCAACGTTCATCGGCCGCGACCGTTTTACCCAAGGAGTGAAGCCTGAAATTCGCCCAGAGGCGTGGTACATATTCAATTGGCGCAAGGCGTGCAAGCCGTACCCACAAGTCGTAATCCATTGCAAAATAGAATGACGGATCAAGAGGACCAACCTTTTTCCACAATTCAGCACGCCAGAAGGAAGCCTGTTGGGGTATATGAACATACCCGCGTCGTAAGCGTTTATAGTCAGTTTGAACAGCCGGGAATCGACCGATGACGCTCCCATTCTGGTTAATAAAATCAGCGTCACCATAAACCAGTCCCACCTCAGGTCTGCCGCTTAATAATTCAACTGCTTCGGAGACAGCATTCGGGTGGTAAGTATCGTCCGAATTAAGCCAGGCCAGGATTTCCCCATTTGCCCGGGCAAAGCCTTTGTTAATTGCGTCAGTCTGTCCCTGATCTTTTTCAGAAACCCACCAACTCAACCGGTCCGAGAAACGGTGGATTATCTCCAGGCTGCCGTCAGTGGACCCGCCATCCACGATGATATATTCCAGATTGGGATAATC
>JADGQC010000130.1 GCA_017882125.1 Anaerolineales bacterium | reverse complement strand
AGTCGGGGTGGGCGGATTCGAACCGCCGACCCCCGCGTCCCAAACGCGGTGCGCTACCAGCTGCGCTACACCCCGAACCGCGTGAGTATAATGCGTATCAGGCGTGCCCGTCAAGCAGAAGAGTACGATATAATTTTCCCTGTGGAGAAATCATGAATATCTTTGTGACAGGCGGGGCAGGATACATTGGCTCGGCTGCCGCGCAGGCTCTTCTCGATGCCGGTCATTCCGTCACTGTCTATGACTCTCTGGTGACCGGATACCGGGCTGCAGTCCCTCAGGGAGCGCGCTATATAAACGATGACTTGGGTAACCTCACTGCTCTGGCTGCTGCCTTAACCTCGGAAAAATACGAGGCTGTTATGCACTTCGCAGCATTCATCGAGGCTGGCGAATCTATGAAGGACCCCGGAAAATTTTTTAAAAACAACCTGGCAAATTCCCTGCAGTTGATTGAAGCCGCTGTATGTGCCGGGGTAAAACGTTTCGTGCTTTCCTCATCAGCAGCAGTTTACGCTTCCAATGATTCACCACTTACCGAAGGATCTGCGATCGATCCTGCAAATGCATACGGGTTTACCAAGCTTGCCATCGAACAGGCATTGGAATGGTACCGCAAGATCAAGGGGCTCCATTTTACCGCCCTGCGTTATTTCAATGCCTGTGGAGCAATGCCGGGCAGAGGCGAGGCTCACCAACCCGAATCGCATCTCATCCCCCTGGTGTTAAAAGTGGCACTTGGACAGCAGGAAACCGCCTCCATCTATGGGACCGATTACCCCACCCCTGACGGCACATGCATCCGTGACTATATCCATATAGCCGACCTGATCTCCGCTCACCTTTTGGCATTGGATGCGTTGTCCGATACTGACCGGTTGGTTTATAACCTCGGGAACGGGAGCGGGTACTCGGTGAAAGAAGTGATTGAGACTGCCCGCCGCATAACCGGTCACCCGATCCCGGTTGTCGAATCCCCACGCCGCCCGGGTGACGCACCACGCCTTGTGGCTTCCTCGGAAAAAATCCATCGTGAACTGGGCTGGTCTGCCCAACATCCTGAATTGACCGACATCCTCACTAGTGCCTGGGATTGGCACAGCACCCACCCGCACGGTTACCAGGAGAGTTAATGGCAAAAGCGACCACCTTCATCGTAGTCATCATTGGCTGGATATTTTCATTGTGCCTGCACGAGTTTTCGCACTCATTGGTGGCCTATTACGGCGGTGATACGAGCGTGAAGGATAAGGGTTATTTGTCCTTCAACCCGCTAAAATACACCCACCCGGTTTATTCGATCGTTCTTCCGGTGGTGTTTTTGCTCCTGGGTGGGATCGGTTTGCCCGGTGGGGCAGTCTACATAGAGACCTGGAGGCTGCGCAGCAAACGTTGGGAAGCTGCCGTCTCGCTGGCGGGACCGGCATCCAACCTGGTTTTGGCGGTTCTGCTGGGGATCGCTTTGAACGTCCTGCCGGTCACTTCAACTGGTGTCTGGCCGGGACTGGCTTTCCTGGCGCTGATGCAAATCTCGGCCCTGGTGCTTAATTTGATCCCCCTGCCGCCTTTCGACGGGTATCGAGCTGTGGCACCTTTCCTCAACCAGCAATTGAGATTCAATATTGACCAGTACAGTAATTACCTTATGTTGCTGGTTTTTGTAGCATTGTGGTATGTGCCTTTCGTGAACAATTTATTCTGGCAGGCGGTGGGATGGATTTCCATTCAAATGCAAATCCCGCTCTCACTGGCATTGCTCGGATTAAACCAGTTCCAGTTCTGGCGGTAAATTTCGGATGGAGGGGGACTTTCCCATTAGGTGATGAATTTTCAAAATTCTAACGCCCCTCTTATTGACGCCCATTGAAGGGACATGGTATCATTATTCACGTTCAATTAGCACTCTCTTCTTGAGAGTGCTAAATATACGGATAAGCATATCCGGGAACAGATCGAATGATGAACGAGCTCACCGAACGCCAGCGATTGATCCTTGCCCTGGTTGTGCGCCACTACACTGAAACCGCGCAACCTGTCGGATCTGCGCGCCTGGTGGAGCGTTACAAACTGGATCTCAGCACCGCAACCGTCCGCAACGAAATGGCGGCGTTGACCGAATACGGGTACCTTCGCCAGCCGCATACCTCCGCCGGTCGGGTACCCACCGAGGAAGGCTATCGGTATTTTGTCACCCACGTGGTGTACCCCTCCGATCTGCCTGAACCGGCACGCGATACCATATCGCACCAGTTTTACCAGGCCCGCCAGGACGTGGAACAGTGGATGCCTTTGGCAGCCTCGATCCTTGCGCAACATTCACGCGCCGCCTCGATCGTTACCGCCCCGCACTCAGAGCGTTCTCATTACAAGCACGTGGAGCTGATCTCCACCCAGGGAAGACAGGTATTGATGGTGCTGGTTATGACAGGTGGGGAGGTCAGCCAGCAGATCCTGACACTAGCCGAACCCGTGGTACAGGAACGCCTATCTGCAGCGGCTGACCGCCTTAACCAGGTTTGCCTGGGCAAGACCACTGAAGAGATCGCAGCCTTTCCGCCCCGGGCGGATTCCCTCGAAAAGGATATCCTGACCCTCGTGCTCCAGGATATGAATCGCGGCGAACAGCGCGTTTCCGGAGAAATATTTCTGGATGGTTTGACCAACGTCCTCTCTGAACCAGAATTCCTCGAATCGGGGGATGCACGCCGTGCGGTGCATCTGTTCGAAGAACGCTCGTTGCTGCAAGATCTGTTGGCGCGTACAACCAATAATGCCACGGTGGGAGGAGTGCAGGTCTTGATTGGTGGAGAAGGCAAGTGGGAAGAATTGAAACAATGCTCGGTGGTGCTGGCCCGTTATGGCATTCCCGGTCTTATCACCGGCACCCTGGGTGTTTTCGGACCGATGCGCATGCCTTACGCGCGCACCATCCCCACCGTCCGATATATGGCGGATTTGTTAAGTGAGTTGGTATCTGAAACTATGGCAGGAGATGATAATGAGCAAGAAAGAAAAGATACACGCGGCTGATACCGAGGCGAAGAGAGCCTCTGATTCATCACAAACACCAGAAACAGGATCCGAACCAGGCGTGCAGGACGTGCACAAATCGTCACTTGCACCTGAAATGGGTCTTGAACCAGAGACTTCACCCGAGAATGAGATAGCCTTTGCCGACCTGGAAAAGCGACTTGCCGCAGCCCAGTCCCTCGCTGCTGAATACAAGGATGGCTGGCAGCGATCCGTGGCTGACTTCCAGAACTACCGCAGGCGGGTCGAAGCGGAAAATAAAGATACTTATCAAAATGCAATCGGCAGCGTTATCAAAAGATATCTGCCGATTCTGGATGACCTGGAAAGGGCGCTGGCGACCCGCCCCGCCGACCTGGCCTGGGTGGACGGGATCGAGTTAATTTATAGGAAGCTGAAATCCATCCTTGAAGCCGAGGGTCTGAAACGCATTGAGGCTGAGGGGCAAATGTTCGACCCGAATTTCCATGAAGCCATCCTCCAGGAATCCTGCGAAGGTTTCGAAAGCGGTCAGGTGATCGCAGTGGTGCAAAATGGCTACACCCTGGGTGACCGGGTGATCCGTCCAGCACAAGTGAGAGTGGCACAATAGGATTTCAAATTTGCGTCTCTTTTCCATGGACGCAGTGTTGAACCAAGGCAAGAGAAAGCTATTTTTGGAGAAATCATAATGTCAAAAATAATCGGAATAGACCTGGGAACTACGAATTCGGTGGGGGCCGTGATGATGGGTGCAGAACCTGTTGTCATTTCATCCGCCGAGGGGGAACGCCTAGTTCCGTCAGTGGTTGCGATCAATAAAAACCACGAAAGGCTGGTGGGGCGGGTGGCACGCAATCAGGCCATCGTGAATTCCCAGAATACTATCTTTTCGATCAAGCGGTTCATGGGACGCAAATACGAGGACCCGGAAGTTCAGCGGACCTTGCCGCGCGTGCCATATACCGCGCTTCCCGCGGAAAACGGGGATGTGCGCGTCAAGATGGACGACAAGGAATATTCTCCCCCGGAAATCTCGGCCATGATCCTGGCTAAAATCAAGCGCGACGCAGAAGCCTATCTCGGAGAACCGGTGACGCAGGCGGTAATCACTGTTCCGGCGTATTTCAATGATGCCCAGCGTAATGCCACCAAGGACGCAGGAAAGATTGCCGGGCTGGATGTATTGCGGATTATTAATGAACCGACAGCCTCTTCGCTGGCATACGGGCTCGATAAGAAAACGAATGAGATCATTGCTGTTTATGACCTGGGCGGCGGGACGTTTGATATCTCCATCCTCGATGTGGGAGAAGGCGTTTTCCAGGTCCGTTCCACCAATGGCAATACCTTTTTAGGCGGCGATGATTTTGACCAGCGCATCATCGATTATTTCGTCCAGGAATTCCAGAAAACGAATGGAATTGACCTGCGCCAGGACCGCCAGAGCCTTCAGCGACTGCGGGAAGCAGCCGAAAAAGCCAAGATCGAACTCTCGACCATGATGCAAACCGAGGTTAACCTGCCATATCTCACCGCGGACGCCTCGGGTCCAAAACATCTTGTCATGACCATGACCCGTGCCAAATTGGAACAGCTCACTGCTGACCTGGTGGAAGGCACGCTCACCCCCCTTAAACAGGCGCTGGCTGACGCAGGTCTTTCCACCTCCGATATTAATGAGGTTGTGATGGTGGGCGGGATGACGCGCATGCCAGCTGTGCAGGAAGCTGTACGGCGCTATTTTGGCAAGGAGCCCCATAAAGGTGTCAACCCCGACGAGGTAGTAGCGGTAGGCGCGGCCATCCAGGCGGGTGTATTGGGCGGGGAAGTGAAAGACATCCTTCTGCTCGACGTCACCCCACTCTCCCTTTCGATCGAAACGCTGGGCGGTGTTGCCACTCCGCAGATCGAACGCAACACCACCATCCCGACCCGCAAAAGCCAGGTCTTCTCGACTGCCAGTGACAGCCAGACCCAGGTCGAAATCCATATTCTGCAGGGTGAGCGGCCCATGGCCCTGGATAACAAGTCGCTCGGGAAATTCATCCTGGATGGCATCCCGCCAGCCCCGCGTGGCATTCCTCAGATCGAAGTTACCTTTGACATTGATGTCAACGGCATTCTGAAAGTTACCGCCCAGGACAAGGCCAGTGGACGCAGCCAGCACATCACCATCACAGCTTCCTCCGGGCTGGCAAAGGATGAAGTGGAACGAATGCGCAAGGAAGCCGAGGCGCATGCAGCTGAAGACAAGCAGCGCCGCGATTTGATCGATGCTCGCAATTCTGCAGATAATTCAATTTATGGTGCTGAGAAGGTCATGAACGAACTCGGCGAAAAGGTACCTGCGGAGGTCAAGACGGAAGTCCAGGCTGCCGTGGATGTGGTCAGGAAAGCGAAAGATGGCGATGACGAACCATCCATCAGGAAGGCAGTGGACGTTCTCAGCCAGGCGGTCCAGAAAATTGGCGCGGCTGCCTACCAGCAGACCCCGCCACCGCCCGAAGCAGGTCCGACAGCCCCCGAAGGTGAGAACACAGTCGAAGGTGAAAGTAAAGGAAGTGAATAGGGTTTCGTGAAGACCTGACCAGCTCCCGAACCTATTCCTGTTGACCTATGAGCAATCGTGATTTCTATGAAGTCCTTGGCATTCCCAGGGACGCTTCCACGGATGACATCAAGGCTGCCTTCCGGAAGTTGGCGCGCCAATATCACCCGGATGTGAGCAAGGAACCTGACGCCGAGGAAAAATTCAAGGAAATAAATGAGGCCTATGGGGTTTTATCGGACCCGCAAAAACGGGCTCGTTATGACCAGTACGGCCGGGCAGGCCTGGGTGAAATGGGCGGAATGCCTGATTACGCCACGATGGACTTCTCGGATATCTTCGAGCAGTTCTTTGGAATCAATATGGGCGGTGGCGGCCGATCGCGCCGCCCGAGGCGGGGAAGCGATTTACAGGTACGTCTCGACCTGACCTTTGAGGAAGCGGTCTTTGGTGCCGAAAAAACCATCGAAGTGATGCGCAACGAAATTTGCGAAACCTGCCGCGGGTCCGGCGCTGAACCGGGTACCAGTCCGCAGCGCTGCAGCACTTGCGGCGGGCGTGGTGAAGTCCGCCAGGTGCGACAGACAATTTTTGGGTCGATGATGCAATCCGGACCCTGCCCCACTTGCGGTGGTCGAGGCGAGGTCATCTCCACCCCGTGCCACACCTGCCGGGGATCGGGGCAGGAACGCAAGACGATCAAGAAGTCCGTGCAGGTGCCTGCAGGCGTGGATAACGGCACGCAGATCCGCCTGGCAGGTGAAGGCGAGCCGGGAACGCTGGGAGGTCCCCAGGGGAGTTTGTACCTGTTGTTGGCGGTACAACCGCACAAGTTTTTCAAACGTCGGGAGAACGATATCCTGCTCAACCTGGATATTAACGTTGCTCAGGCGGTTCTTGGTGCAGAAGTGGAAGTCCCCACAGTGGATGGAAATGCCAAGTTAAAAATTCCTGCCGGAACCCAACCGGGCAGGGTTTTCACACTCAAGGCACGCGGTGTTCCCCACTTGCGCAAGAGCGGCCGCGGTGACCAGATGGTGGTAATAAATGTAGATATGCCAACCAAGCTGACAAAAGAACAACGGGAACTTTTCGAGAAACTGGCTGCCACTCTCGGCACCACGGTTAAACCAAAAGAAAAAGGATTCCTGGATTGGTTGAATGACGCCCTGGGGGGGTAACCTTCACAATTGGCAGTTCGACTTGAACCCGCCTCTAATTTAGACGGGTTTGTCATCTTCAATAGGATGAGTCTGACTTTGCGATCCCCGTTTATTAAAAGAGTGCTGACCAGTGATTGAGAAATTCCCTGCAATCCTGGATTCAGAGAAAAGAGATACCCCGTGAATTGGCTCGAAGTTTCCCTGACCGTAAATGGTGAATTGGCTGAGGCAGTAGCCGATGTGCTGGCGCGTTTTGCTCCCAATGGTGTGACTACCGAGCAAGCCGTGGATTTTGTGAATGATGAAGATGAGGGCACGCCGGTGGGACCGGTCACCGTGCGTGCTTACCTGGGGGCGGACGAGAGACTGGAAGAGACGCGTCAGAAACTGGAAGAATCACTATATTTTCTGGGGATGATACAACCCTTGCCTATCCCGGCCTTCACCATGATTCCCGATGAGAATTGGATGGAAGCCTGGAAGGTTCACTACCAGCCGATTGCGGTTGGAAAACGCCTAATTATCGTCCCCGCCTGGCTGATATCACCGGATGCAAACCGGGTTCCAATCAAAATCGACCCGGGCATGGCTTTCGGAACGGGGACACATCCCACCACCCAGTTGTGCCTGGAACTGCTGGAGTCATTTGTACCTACCGGTCGCAAG
>JADGQC010000129.1 GCA_017882125.1 Anaerolineales bacterium | reverse complement strand
CTCTTTCGGGTGAATGGAGGTTTTCCATTGATGAGGACAAAGTGGGCGAGGGGCAGGAATGGTTTGCTCCCGGTTTTAACGATTCAACCTGGGCGACCGTCAGCGTGCCGCACACCTGGAATGTAATGCCTGAGTTCTCCGAATACGAAGGATTGGCCTGGTATCGAAGAATGTTCACTGTTCCTGCAGAAGCCAAAGATGCACACCTGCGTTTGCGATTCGAGGCGGTTTTTTACCTGGCACGCATCTGGCTTAATGGTGAATATCTCGGCCAGCATGAGGGGGGATATACTCCATTTGAGTTCGATGTTAGTGCTGTTGCCAGGCCAGGCGAGCCCAATGTACTTGCTGTCCAGGTGGATAATTTACGTGCTGCAAATCGCATACCCGCTGTGCTAAGACCCGACTGGTCGTTTGATTGGTGGAACTATGGAGGTATTACACGTGACGTTTCCCTTCTGATTACCAGTCGCGCGTATATCGCCAGCCAGCAGATAGCATCGACCCCTCATCTAATTGGCGAAGATGAAGCCGATTCTGCGACGGTGACCGCCAGGATTACGGTCAATAACACCTCGGGAGACAGCTTAACCGGCACACTCGTTGCCAATCTCCTGGAAGATGCCAGTGGCAAAGCTGTTTTGGATGTGCCTGTCTCGTCGTCCATTAGCGTCGCCAGTGGCGGGAGCGCAGATGTTCGATTGACTGCCACGTTTGCATCTCCAAAACTCTGGCATTTCGATCATCCCAATCTGTATCGCTGGTCGACTTCCCTGAAAGCCGCGGATGGACAGCTATTGCACATGGATGAGGTCACCATCGGTATTCGCTCAATTGAGTTGAAGAATGGATTTTTCTATCTAAATGGCGAACGGGTGCGGCTGGCAGGGATTACCCGGCATGAAGATTACCCTGGGCAAGGCTCCGCTGAGACGGTTACAGCTATGGCAGCAGATTACAATGATCTGAAATTGCTGAACGAAGTCCTTTCTCGCCCGGTACATTATCCGCAAAATGAATTCATCCTTGATTATGCCGACCGTCACGGCATCCTGCTCATCCCCGAAGTGCCGGCCTGGCAGTTGACGCAACAGCAAATGAACAGCCAACAGATGCGGGATCTGGAAAAGCTGCAGATCTCCGAGATGATCATTGAAGGATTCAATCATCCATCTGTATGGGCATGGAGCATTGGCAACGAGATTGAATCGGATACATCCGCGGGGACAGCATTCGTTGGTGAGATGGTCACTTACGTAAAATCACTTGACCCTACCCGCCCGGTCGGTTTTGCATCCAACCGACTGGGTTCGAAAACTTATTTTGAAGCCACAACTTTCTCAGATTTTGTATTGATGAACCAATATTTTGGGACCTGGGCAGGCCCCAAGTTGGGTTTAGGCCCGGCACTCGATCGTATCCACCAGACATGGCCGGATAAGGTTGTCATTATTTCTGAATTTGGCTTTGAGCCACATTGGAATTCGTACTGGGGCCCACCTACCTCCACGCTTAACACAGACCAGTATTACTTCATTCCGGATGGCACTCCTTCGGATTCAGAGACTGCCGATGTCATCCGACGCCAGCTCATCACTGAACAGATGGCAATCTTCCGCAGCAAGCCGTTTGTGTCTGGAGCAATATTCTGGACCTACCAGGATTACCGAACCCGCAGCAACTTCATCATGGGCCTGGTGGATTATGATCGGAATCGGCGCGGTTCCTGGGAAGTCCTGCGGGATGAATATTCACCGGCACTGATCGACTCGCTGATTCTCTCCCCCGCGGCTGATGGCCAGCGTACAGCGACGGTCACAGTGCACACCCGCGGCCCGGTGGAGGTGGAAATGCCCGCCTACACCTTGCGCGGGTATACACTGCACTGGGCGGTGACTTCATCGGACAGTAGCAAAAAATTCTCCGAAGGGGATGTTTCCCTGCCGACGCTGGCTCCCGCTGCAAAATGGTCGGGAGATATGCCATTGACCATACCTGCTGCGGATTACATCGTGACTGTGAGTATCATCCGCCCGACAGGTTTCCCTGTGACTGAGCGCTCATTTGATGCCCAAGGAGAGCCAATTCCATGAAGGTGATTCGTCTGCATGCTCGTGCTGACCTCCAAGTGCAAGATGAGCCTGATCCGATTCCTGGTGCAGGTGAGAAATTGATTCAGGTAAAAGCTGTCGGTATCTGCGGATCGGATTTGCACTGGTACGCAGAAAGCGGGATTGGCGATGCGCAGCTCGAACACCCGCTGGTGCTAGGCCACGAATTTGCGGGGATTACCGAAACCGGCCAGCGCGTGGCAGCTGACCCGGCCATCCCATGCAGGCAATGCGAGCTTTGCCGGCGCGGACATCCTAATCTGTGCCAGGAGGTCGTTTTTGCCGGGCATGGAAAGCAGGACGGCGCGTTGCGCGAACGGATGGCTTGGGATGAGAGAAATTTATTTCCCATCCCCGAATCGTTTACTTATGCAGACGGAGCCATGCTCGAACCGCTGGGAATAGCCATCCATGCTGTGGACCTGGCTCATCTCAAGTCCGGAATGACGGTGGGAGTATTTGGATGCGGGACGATCGGTTTGCTGATCGTCCAACTGGCCAGACTCTCCGGAGCGGTAACCATCATTGCAACAGACAGACTCGTTCACCGGGTGGAAGCGGCAGGCAGCCTGGGGGCGACCAAAGCAATTTTGGCGGAAGGCGGGGCCGAGATCCAAGCTGTGATGGCAGCGACTGGAGGCCGCGGAGTGGACATCGCTTTCGAAGTCGCTGGAGAGCCGGAGGCGGTCGAAATGTCATTTGCAGCCGTCCTCCCTGGGGGAAAAGTTATCCTGGCGGGCATTCCGGCCAACGATTTTACGTCGTTTCCTGCCTCGGTGGCTCGACGCAAGGGATTGACCATTAAAATGGTGCGGCGTATGAAACATACCTACCCGCGTGCGATTGAGCTGGTTTCCACAGGAATGGTGGATGTGCGTTCACTGGTAACGCATCGTTTTCCGCTGGTGAAAGCAACCGAAGCGTTTGGGGTCGCGCAACGGCGTGATGGTATCAAGGTCATTATCGAGATTTAGGAGGCAGTAATGAAATGTGCAGTGGGAGTCGATTTTGGTACTCTCTCAGGACGTGCCGTGATCGTGGATGTTACCAATGGGAAAGAACTGGCTGCAGCTGTCCACGAATACACTAACGGCGTCATCGACGAAGTTCTCCCAGGTACCGAACTCCGGCTTGATCCAGACTGGGCACTTCAAGATCCTAATGATTATGTTGAGGTGTTCAAAAATGCGATCCCCGCGGTGTTAAAGGAAAGTGGCGTAGATCCAGCAAATGTTATCGGAGTGGGAATTGACTTCACTGCTTGCACCATGTTACCAACCCGGGCTGATGGCACCCCGCTTTGCTTCCTGAAAGAATGGCGGGACAATCCCCATAGCTGGGTGAAACTGTGGAAACACCACGCTGCACAACCCGAGGCCAATCAACTCAATGCCATTGCCCGCCAGGCTGGATTCGGTAAAATCCTTGCCCGTTATGGCGGTAAGATCAGTTCCGAATGGTTCTTTCCCAAAGCCTGGCAAATCCTCAATGAGGCTCCCGATGTCTACTCAGCCGCGGATCGTATGCTCGAGGCTGCCGATTGGGTGGTCTGGCAGTTGACTGGCGTGGAGACGCGCAACACATGCACAGCGGGATACAAAGCCATGTGGTCCAAGACCGAAGGCTTCCCACCTGCAGCGTTCTTCAAGGCGCTCGACCCGCGTCTGGAGAATATTGTGGACGAGAAGATGAAACGAGACCTCCTGCCTTTGGGAGCCAGGGCCGGCGGCATTACCGAACAAGCCGCGCAGTGGACAGGTTTGAAAGCGGGCACCGCAGTGGCGGTTGCAAATGTTGACGCTCACGTGTCTGTGCCAGCGGCGACCGTCACTGAAAGTGGACGGATGGTCATGATCATGGGCACCTCCATCTGCCACATGGTGATTGGGGAAAACGAAGAAATCGTCCCGGGCATGTGCGGCGTGGTTATGGACGGCATAATCCCTGATAAACCCGGCTTTGAAGCCGGGCAATCCTGCGTGGGCGACCATTTTCGATGGTTCACCGAAACCTGTGTTCCCGAAACCTATGAAAAGGAAGCCCGCCAGCGCAGGATCAGCATCCATCAACTGCTGGAAGAAAAAGCTGCCTCACAAAAGCCCGGCGCAAGTGGCCTTTTGGGTCTCGATTGGTGGAATGGCAACCGTTCGGTATTGGTGGATGTCGACCTGACCGGGATGATGTTGGGGATGACCCTGCTGACCAAACCCGAGGAAATCTACCGGGCCCTGATCGAGGCCACGGCTTACGGCACGCGATTGATCGTAGAGACCTTCCAGAAGAACAATGTGCCCATTCGTGAATTGGTGGCCACGGGCGGGTTGCCCGACCGCAACAAACTTCTGATGCAAATTTATGCGGATGTTACGGGTTTGCCGATCTACATCCCTGAGGCTACCCAAATTGGTGCCGTCGGCTCCGCCATGCATGGAGCGGTCGCGGCCGGTTCCGCTGCGGGCGGGTATGACTCCATTGTGGACGCCAGTCTTAAAATGGCTCGCTTGCGTGAAGAAAGCTATCAGCCCATTGCAGAGAATAAAGTCGTTTATGATACACTTTTTGCAGAGTATGTAACATTACATGACTATTTCGGCCGCGGTGAAAATGATGTCATGAAGCGGCTAAAGGCGCTCAAAATATGCCAGGCATAATATACATGTTGCTTAAGGAATGGATTAAGGTTAAACCCGAGGTGAAATATGCGGCTTGAGAAATTATGCAGAGAAATCTGTGCATTGCATCAGGAATTGCCACTTAACAATTTAGTCGCGTGGACCAGTGGCAATATCAGCGGCCGCGACCCTGACAGCGGGCTGGTGGTGATCAAGCCGAGCGGCGTAATGTACCCCGAGCTGACCCCGGATAAAATGGTCGTGCTAGACCTGGACGGAAAGATCGTGGAGGGCACACTGAAGCCATCGGTTGACACAGCCACCCATCTCTATATTTACCGTCAACGCCCGGACGTGAACGGCATCGTCCACACCCATTCGCCGTTTGCCACGGCCTTCGCAGCAGTCGGAAAACCCATCCCACCGGTGCTGACCGCCATCTGTGATGAATTTGGCGGCGAGATTCCCCTTGGCAGGTTTTCCTCCATTGGCGATGAAGCCATTGGCATGGAAGTTGTACGCTCGATTGGCACCAGTCCCGCCATTTTGATGCAAAACCACGGTGTATTTACGGTTGGCAAGTCCGCCAAAGAGGCTGTCAAGGCCGCAGTGATGGTCGAGGATGCAGCTCGCACGGTCTATTACGCCATGCAGTTGGGTGAACTGATCCCCATCCCGGACGAAATGGTCGCCCGCCTGCACAAACGCTACAAGGAACAATACGGACAGTAGTCCCGATTCCAGCACGGGACGATAATTTTACATCATCGCTTTGTGAGGAGAAAATCATGTTAGATCTTAAGCAGTTCGAAGCCTGGTTTGTAACAGGCAGTCAGCACCTTTATGGCCCAAAGACGCTGGAAAAGGTTGCTGAACATTCCAAGCAGATTGCGGAAACCTTGAACGCCTCAGAGCAAATCCCTGTCAAGATCGTTTTCAAGCCAGTGCTGACGACCCCCGAATCCATCCGTGAATTATGTCTGGAAGCCAATTCGACCAGGAATTGCATCGGGTTGATTACATGGATGCATACCTTTTCTCCAGCCAAAATGTGGATCGCGGGTCTGGGTTTACTAAGGAAACCGTTTGTTCATTTACATACCCAGTTCAATCGTGAGATTCCCTGGTCTGAGATCGATATGGACTATATGAATCTCAACCAGTCTGCACATGGCGACAGGGAGTTTGGGTTCATCGGAACCCGCATGCGTCTGAACCGCAAAGTAGTGGTCGGTTTCTGGCAGGACGATGATGTGCAGGCCAGCCTGGGTGTTTGGACACGCGCCGCCAGCGCCTGGCATGATTCCCAGACCGAAAAAGTCGCCCGCTTTGGTGATAACATGCGAGATGTGGCCGTGACCGAAGGCGATAAGGTCGAAGCTCAAATCCAGTTGGGATACAGCGTTTACGGTTACGGCATCGGCGACCTGGTCAAGGTGGTCAGCCAGGTGAGCGACACGGATATTGACAATCTGGCCAAGGAATACCTGGACCTCTACGATGTCGTCCCGGACCTTCTGCCGAACGGCGAGAAGCACCAATCTCTGCGTGAAGGCGCGCGCATTGAGCTCGGGCTGCGGAATTTCCTGGAAGCAGGCAACTTCAGTGCGTTCACCACCACTTTCGAAGATCTGCACGGGCTGACACAACTGCCTGGCATGGCTGTTCAGCGCTTAATGGCAGACGGCTATGGCTTTGGCGCGGAAGGTGATTGGAAGACCTCAGCACTTGTGCGTGCCATGAAAGTCATGAGCATGGGCCTAAAAAAAGGTACCAGCTTTATGGAAGATTACACTTATCACTTCAGCCCGTCAGGCGACAAAGTACTGGGCGCGCACATGCTGGAAATCTGCTCTTCGATAGCTGCCACAAGGCCCAAACTTGACATCCTGCCGCTCTCTATCGGCGGGAAAGCCGATCCGGTGCGCCTGATCTTTGACTCACACACTGGACCGGCAGTTGCCGCCTCCCTGGTGGACATGGGACAACGCTTCCGGCTGATCGTCAGCGAAGTGGACGTTATCCCCACTGAAGAGCCCCTGCCAAAACTCCCCGTGGCACGCGCTCTATGGCAGCCCAGGCCGGATCTCAAGACTGCCGCCGCAGCGTGGATCCTCGCCGGGGGCGCGCATCACACCAGTTTTAGTTATGATGTCACCTCAGGACACATGCAGGACTTTGCCGAGATGGCGGGAATTGAAATGCTGCTGATTGACGAGCATACTCGTTTGTCTGAGTTCAAGAAAGAACTGCGTTGGAATGAATTGTATTACTCTTTTTTTAGAAATCGCTGATTTGACTTCCAAGTTCTGAAAACACATCTGACCTAGTTTATTCTAATGGGATCCCGAAAAATGAATCTTGATCAAGATATACAACCAATCCGGGTTGCAATCATCGGCACAGCTGCTCGTTCGAGTTACCTGTATGGACCCATGCTTAAAGCTCTCCATGACGATGTGAAGCTCGTCTCTGTATGGGGGCGGACTTCAGAGTCTGCAAAAAAACTTGGAGTAGGCCTGGGCATTCCCTGGTTTACAGATATTGAAAAACTCATCAATGAGACAGGCCCTCAGATCGGTATTGTTTGCGTGGCTTATCATGCCAATGGTGCGGTGGGTTTAATGGCTATTGAGCATGGATTGCATGTCCTGCTTGAAACGCCAATTGCT
>JADGQC010000128.1 GCA_017882125.1 Anaerolineales bacterium | reverse complement strand
CCTTTTTCAGGCCGGCCTCATACTCCGCAACGCGCTTATCGATTTCCGCGTCGGCGCGTTGGCGGGTATAGCCATACTTTTCCTGAAGCAAGCCGGCCAAGACGTCGAACTTGCCGGCGGCCCGATCCAGATCGTTGTCGGTGAGTTTGCCCCACCACACTTTGGCCTTGCCTCGCATTTGTTTCCACTTGCCTTCAGATATATCTTTGTTCATAGTTTGATCCTCCCGATCCTACGAAAAAGCTGTCCCACTTTGCGCCGACGCTCGGAACAGCATTGGTGCGCCGGTTTTTCAAGGCCTTCCCATCAGCCATGTGGTATCAATTAATTGGAACGCGCGCGGCAGAGATTTGCAGGCGTTCAGCCACACGCTCAGGCGTCTTATCTTTACCGATAAACGCATCGACGCCAGCGGAGAGTGCGGCATATTGACGGGCGTCCAGATGGCTGATGAGGACTATGACCAGCGCAGCCATACAGGCCATTCGGAGTTATTCATGAACCGCACTGGGTGCGCTGGGGAGCAAGCCCCAATCCACCAAAAGCATATCTGTGCGGCTGCCTGGTGCCTAAGCTAACGTGGTGGCCCAGTCGGCGGCTTCACCAACTACTTCCTTCTCCAGTTCAGAAGCAGCAGGCGAAGGGCGGTGCCCTCTCCGGACTTGGCATTGGCCAAATATGCGCAGGTCGTTAACTCATCGTAAGGCAATAACTCCTCGGCCACATCCATCGGTTGGGGAGTGATTGCCTCCCCCACTTGGGGGAGAGTAAAAAATGTGGCCAGGATTCGGGCCTCTCTGCCTTGGTCGGTAGACCGATGATGATGGTCTCCACACCGCGACCTGGTGCCAGCTCTTAATCAATTGATTCCGGGTTTACTCAAGGGGCACTTCGCAAGTCCCCGGTCGGCCACCTGAATATGGGTATAAAAAGAGTCTTCTTAAAGAAGACTCTTTTTATACAGCTACCTTTAGATTGCAATTCAAGCCGTCGAACGGATTGGCTTCGCGATATTATCCCTGCATTATAGGGATATTATCCCTGCTTTAAAGGGATATCATCCCCCGCAAAGCGCTCCCTTGGGGGGCGAAGGGGAAGCCCTCCCGAAGAGTGCCGTGGCAGCGGCGCAGCCTCCGTCCGCTGCATGCCCCGCCTGTCCTGTCGTTTTTGGTCAGGGTGGTTTAAGCGGGGAAGCCCCGTGGTTTAAGCGGGGAAGCCGCTGTTGGGCAGTGTCCTGGTTATGCTGTCTACTCAGAGATACCTTCTCACTTGACTGCAATAATCCAGGAATTCCTGGCCGTAATGCTTCTTCAAATACTCTTCTTCAAGGGATACCTGCCGATGGAACAACCACACGCCTGCGCCCATGTAAACCAACACAATCCAATTGGAAAATATCAGGAATTGCCCCAGCAGGATAAAAGCAAATGCCACGTAAATGGGATTGCGGCTGAATGCAAAAACGCCGCTTGTTATTAGTTTATCGGGATGTTCTGTATCAATGCCGATCCGAAAACTCTGACCAAACGAAACAAGGCTCCATAATATTAGCAATAGCCCGGCGATACAAAAAAAGACTCCAATCCACGAAACTATCTCTGAATGGAAGAATTGTTGTGAACTTACGGTGGGGAAATGGAATGCAGCGGCAAATACCAGATAGAAATAAAAAAGGGCAAATGGCGGAATCAAGAAATCCTTCCTGTCAATTTTCCCGAAATTCATTGCTTCTATTCCCCTTCTTCTCATCATCAAGACTCGGGTCAACACCATTCCAAGCATTAGTACGATTGTTAGTGCTGCGAAATATCTTTGCATAAGGACTCTCCAATCAAAATAGTGCTGTGGTGCCTCCTCAATACTCAACGGAATGATTCAGAGGCAGGGCGGGCTGCACCCAACGCCCATTTGATGGTTTGCGCTATAAGCAGCGCGATCGCAGCAAACAGGACTCCTATGATCGGCATGGCAGGACCCCAGACCAGTGAGGAGAGACCTGCCGCTGTCGCCAGGGAGATACCCCAGGTGGTACGAACCATCGCAGCCCACCGGCGCTGCCAGAAGCATGTGACCACAACCAGCAGGCTGAGCACCCCGCTCTCGAGTTGCGTCGCAGTCTCGACTTTCTGACCAACCGTATGGGAGCGGGAAAGTTGGCGAAACCCTCCCGAAAGTGCCTGCCAGGCGAGCCATATCAGGAACGCCAGGGTGCCAGCCAGAAGACCACGCCGGCCAATTATTCGAAGACTCATTGGATTCTCAGGGAGCCTGCCCAAAATTCGGTAACAGAAACTTACAGATTATAAATTTTAAGTATAGTATAAAATTTTATAAGCGGTTGGTCAATAACCACGCAATGAAATTCAAAAGAATATATTAATCAAACCCCTTCCCCCGTTTTTTGTATGCCTGCCCCGCCTGTCCTGGCGGCATTGTCCGGAAGCCCTCACGGCAAAAGCTTTGCCCTTATCGCCAGGATCTGTCCTTTGGATATTTTCATGAAAACCCTTGACTTGGAGTCGACTCCAGGTGATACACTGTAGTTGAGAGGTGAGCTTATGAAAATCGCAGAAGTAAGTGAACGCTATGGGATGTCGTCGGATACGCTGCGCTACTATGAACGGATTGGGCTCATTCAGCCCGTAAATCGAAATGTAAGTGGAATTAGAGATTACGTTGATGTCGATATCAGGCGGGTTGAATTCATCAAGTGCATGAGGAGCGCCGGGCTTCCCATTGAAGTGCTGATTGAGTATGTCGGACTGGTCCAGCAGGGTGACCGGACCATTGAAGCCAGGAAGGATATTTTGATCGGGCAGCGGGAGTTGCTGGCAGTCAGGATGAAGGAGATGCAAAAAACACTGGACATCCTGGATCACAAAATTGAAGTGTATGAAAACGCTGTTTTGACAAAAGAGAAGGAAATAATTCAAACAGGGGAATAAATAGGGAAAGACCGGGAACTTTGTTGAAGACCAGGTTCCGGGAAAAATTGGATTAACGAAAAGAAAGGAGTTTTGAAAATGGAAAAACGTAAACTTGGAAAGAGCGGCCTGGAAGTCTCGGCTCTCGGGCTCGGCTGCATGCGCATGAGTTTTGGCGACCGGCCGGTTGGAGACAAGCAGGAGATGATATCTTTTCTTCACGCGGCCGTTGAGCGCGGCATCACCTTCTTCGATACCGCTGAAGTGTACGGCCCGTTCACGAACGAAGAATTGGTGGGCGAAGCGCTTGCCCCCTTCCGCGGGCAGGTTGTGATATCCACCAAGTTCGGACACAACATTGATACCACCAGGGGGCCTGGTTTTATGGCTGGCCTGGACAGCCGGCCGGAGCACATCAAGCAGGTCGCCGAGGCCTCCCTCAAACGCCTCAAGGTGGACGCCATTGACCTGTTCTCCCAGCACCGGGTCGACCCGGACGTGCCCATCGAAGACGTGGCGGGAGCGGTGAAGGACCTGATCCAGGCTGGCAAGGTCAGGCACTTCGGCCTTTCAGAAGCCGGGGCACAGACGATCCGGCGCGCCCACGCAGTCCAGCCGGTCACTGCCATCCAGAGCGAATACTCGCTGTGGTGGCGGACCCCTGAAGACGAGGTGCTGCCTGCCTGCGAGCAGCTCGGGATCGGCTTCGTGCCGTTCAGCCCGCTGGGCAGGGGCTTCCTCACGGGAAAGATCGACGAAAACACGACCTTTATCAGTTCCGATCTGCGCAGCCGCTCCCCCCGCTATACGCCCGAAGCACGCAAAGCAAACCGGGTGGTGATCGACCTGCTTGCCAGGATCGGAGAACAGAAGGGAGCGACCCCTGCCCAGATCGCCCTCGCCTGGCTGCTCGCCCAGAAGCCGTGGATCGTTCCCATCCCGGGCAGCCGGAAGCTCGAGCGCCTGGATGAGAACCTCGGCTCGCTTGCTGTCGAACTCACGCCTGACGATCTGCGCGCGATCGAAAGTGCCATTTCAAAGATCACGGTGCAGGGGGATCGCTACCCCAGGGAACTGCAGGATCAAACTGGTCGCTGAGTAGTAAAAGACCAGCCATCCTCCCCCATTTTCTGTACGCCTGCCCCCCTTTCCTTCCTCTCTTGTGGGGGATTGTATCCGCTCCGGATTTGCCCTATACTGTTTATCATTTGTAAATTTCCACGGGAGGCATGCATGAAATTAAGACCTTTTCTGCTGATGCTGTGCATCATAATCCTGGGTGATGCCTGCTCCATTAATTCGCTCCCGCCGACGACGGGACCCGCCGCCATTTCACCTGCAGCCACGCTCACGGTTGGGGCCCCGCCCACTCCTGTCCCAGCAACGGCAGTCCCATTTCCAACCATCCAACCTGCGACCCTCCCACCCTCCGTCACGACACTCACCCCGGCCGCTGTTCCTTCCCGCCTGGACACGTCCGGACCCTACCTGGCTTACCTGCGTGATGCCGCAAAAGGCCCGGAAATCGTCCTGATGGACGCCAACGGCAAGGGCGAATTGTCCGCTCCCTTCCCGATGGACCTCAATTCCTCCCTTCCACCGCTGCTCTCCAACCTGCTCTCATCCGACGGAGACTGGCTCGCTTTCTACACCGGCTCCGCCGGGCCGGCTTTTGGACAGCCCGGGCCCGATGCCTCCGACCTGACGCTTAAGCTGATGGACCTGTACAGTTTCAAGATGCTTACCGGCGACAGCCAGGTTATCACCCGCCTGCTCTCTGCAGATTACCCCGCCAATTTTGTCACTGCTGCCACCCAGCTGGGGATGCCGGATGTCTCCGCGCAGTCACTGCGGGATTCCTTCGTGGCTGGCATCACCCAATCCATCGCCTGGTCGCCGGATGGAACCCAGCTTGCCTTTGCCGGTCAGATGGATGGGCTTTCGTCAGACCTTTATCTCTATGATGCAGGCAGCCAGGCTATTCAGCGCCTGAGCAGCGGCCCGCAGGAAGTCGAATGGATCGACTGGTCTCCGGATGGAAAATGGATCCTGGATGGCAGCGTCTATTTTGTGGGGGAGGGGATGACCTACGATGTGTATGCCACCTCCCGCGATGGGAAAGTCACCCGCAAGCTGCTGTCCGATTACAGGATGGGGCCTGGAGTGACCTGGCTCAATGGAAGCGAGTTCCTCACTTATCAATCTGAAAATGGACCCGGAAATCACGGGCTGGTGAGGGTCAACGTTGAAACTGGCAGGGTTGATAAAATATGGGACGCCTCTTTTAGCACTTTCCTCCCCGATCCGCAGGGGGATTGGCTCGTGGTGCTCGCCCAGTCGCGTGATGAAATGACCCTGGTCAACCTGGCCACCCTAAAGCAAACGGTCGTCACACTGCCTGGACCGGCCCATACCTATGGCAGCGCCGTTTCCGACCTGATCGCCATGGACCCCGGGGCTGACCGGCATTTTATCTTCAGGCAAAACACCGGCGTGGACTGGTACTATCTATCGACCAGCGGAGCGTCGACCGACTCCGGTATTAATGCAGACCTGGTTTCCATTGCTCCGGATCAACAGCATTGGATCGTGATGAAGAATGACATCCAGCTCTTCTCGAACACCGGCACCCGTACTAAAATCTTTGCCCTTCCCTCGGGGATGCAGGCAGGTGATTTCCAGAGCATCATCTGGCGCCCCGATTCATCCGGCCTCTTCCTGGTCAGCACTTCCAGCCAGCTCTTTGCCCTCGATTTTTCGATCGGAGAATGTGAACTGGTCGAGCAGCACCTGGCGGCTTCAGGCCCGGCAGGCTTGATCTGGGTTCACTGACAGCGGGATGGAAGCAAGGTGTGAATGAATACAAAATTCCTGTTCCCGTCTTCGGACCCCGGTACTTTTAGAAAAAGCGAATAGGGTAGCTGAAGAATTCATTCAAAAATATATTAATGACAAATGGAAAGGAATTGCGATATAATTGGTACGAAATATCGCCAATCCCATAGGTGCCGCTGATCTTTACCATTGTGCGGCGTATGATTTGTAGGGAGTAGTGTCACACCACAAAAGGAAATCCCAAAGAGTGCTTTTGGATTATTGTCGGAAAACATCAGCTGAAACGTAGGAGGTCTTGGTATGGCTACTTATATTATGTTTGGAAAATATTCGCTGGATTCGATCAGGCAAATCAGCGAAAAACGAACTGAGAAAGCAAATGAATTGATCAGGAAGAATGGTGGAGAAATAAAATCGGGTTATTCTCTACTCGGAAAAACTGACCTGGTTCTCATCGTGGAACTCCCCGATTCAGAACACGCGCTGAAGACCTCTATAGCATTGTCAAAGCTGCTGGGTATTTCATTTACAACTGCACCAGCAGTATCAATGGAAAACTTTGACAAATTGATGGAAGGTGTATAAGAGAACTAAATAGGCAAAAGAGTACGCTTCATTTTATTTCGGAGTATCAATAAATGAATGGAATGAATCCTAAGGTCGATTTCTTTTTTAGGGAAGCCAGACAGTGGCAGGAAGAATATAAGAAATTGAGAATGATCATTCTTGACTGTGGGCTGACCGAAGAATATAAGTGGATGCATCCTTGTTACACATTTCAGGAAAGTAACATCGTTTTAATCCATGGATTTAAAGAATACTGTGCGATCCTGTTTATCAAAGGTGCCTTGCTAAAGGATGCCAATGGCGTTCTCATCCAACAAACGGAGAATGTGCAGGCGGCGCGCCAGATTCGGTTCACCAATGTTCGAGAAATCATTGAGATGGAACCTGTCTTGAAAGACTATATTCATGAAGCCGTTGAAGTGGAAAAAGCCGGTTTGAAAGTGAATTATAAAAAGCCTGCAGAATTCAGCATGCCTGATGAATTGATAAATTCGTTAGAGGAAGTTCCTGGCCTGCAAGACGCTTTTGATGCATTGACACCCGGACGGCAAAGAGCATACATTCTTTATTTTTCTGCACCCAAACAATCCAAAACTCGGGAGTCAAGGATTGAAAAATATATGCCGCAAATTCTCAATGGAAAAGGATTAAATGATTAGTACTGGCACAACCAGACGGTGCTGTTATACACGACATACTCCATAAACCTGATAATGAAATTAAAATAGAAAAAGAACAAAGCTTCATTAAGAAACTAATTGAATAATAATTCACCCCCAATAGCGGATTCGGTGTCTCGTGGCTTTGTCCGCCATGTCCCACCCTTGCCGGTAATACAAGCCGTTCAGTGGGATCATTTATATCGTATCTCTGCCAGGAATTGAACCTTTAACCGCCAGGTTCGAAGTTCATATCCTCGGCGAGGAGTTTTCGGTCTTTCTGAGATGTACACAATGGTAATGTGTACATCTCCTTTTATTCTTCTCATTATTTCTGCTTCTTCCGATTTGCATTTATCTGTATCCTTTGTGAAAATATTCCTAAAATAGTAATTGCTGAAAGAGGTTGTATACTGATTCCAGGCAGGG
>JADGQC010000127.1 GCA_017882125.1 Anaerolineales bacterium | reverse complement strand
GCGGATGCGGGGCATGAATTCCTCCTATAGAGCGGGTTGTTTTATTAACCGGATAATGGCAAGGATAAAGATTAAAGAGATGATGACAGCCGAAGCCACGCAAAATGGGCAAATGGCATGAATGACGTAAATCTCCAGCCAGGTGAGATAGGCTGTAAACGCCACACCCGCCAGGCTGATTCCAAAAATCGCCAGCGAACCATTTTCCTGTGCAATCTTAAGCCGCGGTTCCAATAACAGGATGGCGGCAATCACAAGGTAAGCAGCCATCCCAAACACCGCGACTGGAATCCCACCAATTTCTGAGTAAGGGCTGAAATTGACATTGTGACAACCCCCCGATCCCAGGCACATGGAAGGATTATTGGTCAGCTTGTAAATAAGTAAATACGTGCCATCGAGGATTCCCAGGACGGCAAGAACAAATGTAATCCAATAAATAGGAAGACCAGGTTTATCGGTTTGCAGGGGATTTATGTGATCGGCCATATCTCAACTTCTGAGTTTGCAAGCAGCGATTTTACCCCAGAGGGGACAATCAGTAAAGCATTGGCTCGCACTAAAGAAAAAATATTTCCAGAACTTTGGGAACCGGTTAGTCGCGCCACCATCCGGCCGTTTTCCCAACCGACAACCGCCCGCAGATAAGACTCGCGGCCGTCTGATTCGACTGGTTCTGCCAGGTAGGCTGTCGCGCGCGGGTGCGGTCTGACCTCTTGTCCGCTTAGTTTCTCAAGCGCTGGTCTTACAAATACTTCGAATCCAACGAACGCCGAAACTGGATTCCCCGGAAGTCCGAAAAATGGGATGCCGGCATATTTCCCAAAAGCCAGTGGCTTTCCGGGGCGCAAATCGACTTTCCAGAAATCGATCGCTCCATTTTCTTCTATTACAGCCTTAATATAGTCAAATGCGCCAACGCTGACTCCCGCCGACGAAACAATTACGTCCGCATTTGCTTTTACTGCCCGTTTAAGCCGCTTGCGGATATCGGCTTTGGTATCTTTGGCAACGCCAAGCGGGATGAGCTCCACTCCTGCCGTGCTTGCCAGGGCAGCCAGGGTAAGCGAATTTGATTCGTGGATTTTTCCTGGGATGAGGGCAGCATCCACGGGCATCAGTTCGTCACCGCTGGAGAGCACGGCAAGTCTTGGCTGCCGGTATACTGGCACATTTGACTCGCCAAGCATCGCCAATAATCCAATTTCCTGCGCCCGCAGCCGCAATCCTGCCGCAAGGACTTTTTCTCCGGTGTGTAGGTCATCGCCGCGCGAGCGTACATTGGACCCTTTTTGGATGGCCTTCTTAATAGTCACCATCTTCGGCGCGCGCGAGCCCGGGCTGCGAACATTGAAGTCTGTGTCTTCCACCATGATCACCGCAGATGTACCGGGCGGCAGGGCTGCTCCGGTCATCACCCGCGCAGATTGTCCAGTCTTGATGGCTGTTTCGAAATATTCGCCCGCCCGGATGTCGGCGATAACGGTCAATCGGTGCGAGGAGTCTAAATCGGTCGCGTGCAGGGCAAATCCGTCTACGGCAGAATTGTCGAAAAGGGGCAGGTCGGTTTTGGCTAGAATATCCCCCGACAGGATTCGCCCGGCGGCGCGTTCGAGCGGAACGGTCTGCGAATCGACCGGTGAAAAAAATGCCAGGATGCGTTCACGGGCTTCCGATACACTTAGCATAAAATAATGTCGCCGCTCCTACTGAAAGCGGCGACATTATACCATGTGGTAAAGGGAAGTCAACTACCCGTTCTTCTGCTGGAACTCCTTCATGAACTTAACCAGCTCCTCGACCGCCTCGATCGGCAGGGCGTTGTAAAGGGATGCGCGCATCCCACCTACAGAGCGGTGACCTTTCAAGCCGATCATGTCTCGCTTCTTGGCTTCGCTGGCAAAGGTATCTTCCAATTGTTCTGTAGGCAGGCGGAAGGTGACATTCATTAACGAACGATCAGATTTTGCGTGTCCCTTGTAGAACCCCCCGGATTCGTCAATGGTTTGGTAAACCAGGCCTGCTTTGGTTTGGTTGCGTTTGGCAATCCCTTCCAGGCCGCCTATTTCTTTGAGCCACTTCAGCACCAGCCCGACAATGTAAATCGACCAGCAAGGTGGTGTGTTTAGCATGGAATTCTCTTCTGCAAGTGCCTTGTAATCCAGCAGGTTGGGCAGGTTGGCGGGAACTTTCCCGAGCATATCTTCCCGAATAATGCAAACCACAACACCCGCCGGACCGGCATTTTTTTGAACTCCGGCATAAAGCATGGCATATTTGGAAACATCGATGGGGCGGCTCACAAAATCAGAGCTGGTGTCGCAAATAAGAGGCACGCCTGCCGCTGGTACCGGTTCGGTGAAATATTCCACTCCGTGGATGGTCTCATTGGAAGTGAAATGCAGGTAGGCCGCTTTAGGATCCAGCTTAAGGTCCGACTGGGCTGGGAGGTGGTTGAAATTTTCCGCTTCCATATTGGCTGCGGCTTTTGCGATTCCCAATTTCAGGGATTCCTTGAATGCTTTTTTGCTCCACGTTCCGGTGACAATGTAATCTGCCGAAGTTCCCGCAGGGCGGAAGTTCATCGGGATCATTGCAAAATGCAGGCTTGCGCCGCCTTGTAGAAACAGGATCTTGTAATTGGCTGGGATTTTGAGCAGGTCGCGCAGGTCTGTTTGTGCGTCAGTGACAATGGATTCGAATTCTTTTGAGCGATGGCTGATCTCCATCACCGACATCCCGGTCCCTTTGTAATCGAGCATCTCCGCCTGAGCATGTTGCAGCACTTCCAACGGCAGGATAGCCGGGCCGGGGTTGAAATTATGAACTCGCTTGGTCATTTTTCTCTCCTGTGAATTTATGGATCAATTCAGTGATCCCTGCTCAAATTATAGTCCACCCGCGCTGTTTCGCACAATAATAATCAGCTCCGCCATGGGAGTGAATAATTGGTTGACAACGAATCAGGCCGTGATAAAATATTTTTGTGAAAAGCAATGATTCCCGCAGCAGAGAGACACTGGCCGTTCGCCTGTTGTACCTCTGTTTTTAAATCGACAATTCTTGAGGAGAAAAAACATGAAAATCCTGGTCTGTGATAAAACCGAATCCGAAGCCATTGAGAAAATGCGCCTGGCGGGGCTGACGGTTGACACAAACTTCGAGATCACTGCCGAGCAACTACCCGGCGTTTTACCCGGATACGATGGCTGCGTGGTGCGTTCCCGCACCAAGATTCGCCAGCCCTTGATTGACGTTTGTCCCAACCTGAAAGTCATTGTTCGTGGCGGCGTGGGCCTGGATACCATTGACGCCGACTACGCCCGTTCGAAGGGCATCACCGTTATGAACACTCCCCAGGCTAGTTCAGCTTCGGTCGCTGAACTGACGATCGGTTACATGTTCGCGCTGGCACGTAATCTCTATAAGGCCGCTTCCACGGTGAAGGCGGAAAAATGGGAGAAGAAGGCCTTCGAAGGTGACGAAATTAGCGGCAAGACGCTGGGTCTCCTCGGCATCGGGAATATAGGAAAAGAAGTCGCAAAGCGGGCAAATGCTCTTGGGATGACCGTCATCGCCTATGATCCCTACGTGAAGGAAGCTGCCGGTGTGAAATTGGTCTCCTTGGATGAATTGCTTTCCCAGTCCGATTACATCAGCCTGCACCTCCCCAAGACGAAGGAGTCTGCGGATATGATCAATAAGACCATGTTTTCAAAGATGAAGACCGGCGTCCGCATCGTTAACTGCGCCCGCGGCGGGATTATTAACGAAGCAGATCTTTATGAAGCACTGACGAGTGGCAAGGTCGCTGGAGCGGCATTGGATGTATATTCCGAGGAGCCGCCCACCGACTGGAAACTGGTCAAATTGGATAACGTCATTTGCTCGCCGCATATCGGCGCTGCCACCCATGAAGCCCAGGGCCGGGTCGGGGCGGAAGTGGCGCAGAAGCTCATCGAGTTCGCCCGCAAGTAAATCCCCACGTAATCGAATCGGGTGCTCCTTGCTTGGGGAAATTACTCCCTTGAACTTGGTCATTCATTTATCCAGGAACCCATGAAAACTTACGAAGACATCGGTATACAAATCCCCAGGATCTACCTCCCGAGGAAAGGCACGGACCTGACCAAATGGGCGGTGATTGCCTGTGACCAGTTCACTTCCGAGCCGGAATACTGGCAGGAAGTGGAAAATATCGTCGGTAAAGCACCCTCCACATATAATCTTATCCTTCCCGAAGTGTTTTTGGAAAAACCTGGCAAAGAAGCCCGGATTAAAATTATCCAGGAAAAAATGCATCAATACCTGCAGACCAATATCCTGGAATCCCGGGAAGGTCTCATCTATGTGGAGCGCACTGTCGGCGGAAGGACCAGGCACGGCCTTTTGCTGTGCTTGGACCTGGAATGCTATGATTTCACGAAAGGTTCCACGAGCTTGATCCGTGCTACGGAAGGTACGATTGTCGAGCGTCTTCCCCCGCGCATGAAGATCCGCATAGGTGCCGAGTTGGAATTGCCCCACATCCTTGTCCTGATTGACGATCCGGAAAAGACCGTTATTGAACCTTTGGAGAAATCCAAAGGCACGCTGAAAAAAGCCTACGATTTCGAATTAATGCTTGGTTCAGGCCACCTCACCGGGTACGCCGTCCCCGAAATACTCGAGCAACAGGCGGTCGCCTCCCTGCGCAGGCTGGCGAAACCGGAAATCTTTGCCGAAAAGTATGGCATCCGCGCGGACAAACCTGTCCTTTTATTCGCCATGGGTGACGGCAACCACTCGCTCGCCACAGCCAAGGCTGTCTGGGAAAGGATGAAACCAGAGGTGGGCCTTGACCATCCTGCGCGCTATGCATTGATTGAACTGGAGAATGTGCATGATGAAGGCTTGGTTTTCGAGCCCATCCATCGGGTTCTGTTTGGAATTAAAAAAGATCTTTTTACCAGCCTGAAAACCCACTTCGGTTTACAAATTTCCTACACACCCTGTACAGGTCCCGAGGAAATGGTCAGGTTGGTCGATGAAGCAAGTGGTGGGACGCAGGTCTTGGGCGTTGTGGGCGGTGGCAGGGACTTGGGCATAATTGCAATCACCCATCCTTCGTCCAACTTGCCGGTTGGAACCTTGCAGGAATTCCTTGACGTGTTTGTCAAGGAGGGGGGCGCTGATAAGATCGATTATGTTCACGGAGAGGAGATTGTTCTCAAACTGGGCGCGCAGCCGGGGAATGCCGGGTTTTATGTCCCTGGTATGAATAAATCCGATCTCTTTAAGACGGTCATCCTGGAAGGGGCATTACCGCGCAAAACGTTCTCCATGGGGGAAGCCAGGGAAAAGCGCTTTTATATGGAAGCCAGAAAAATTGTCTAACTTTGGAAATAACGGGAGCTGGTCAGATTGACCGGCTCTTTTTTGTCGCAGCAGAAGTATTGCACCCCTTGCGAAATCACCTGGATTTTTATCTTTCAACAATTAGTGGGTTATTTAAGCAGTCGCAGTTGTTCCACGACGGATCGAAAATCGTCTGGGGTCGGGGCCACAAAAGTCAGCTGTTCAAGTCTGGCAGGATGCTTGATTGTCAGGGAATAAGCATGCAGGGCCGGGCGGTTGATCAGGGAGGTATCCACGGCGCCATATAAGGTATCACCAAGTAGGGGGTATCCAACCGCGGATGCATGCGCCCGCACCTGGTGGGTCCGCCCGGTGGCAGGAATAGCTTCGAGCAGGCTGAACCCATTGAACCTTTCCAAAACGCGGAAGAAAGTTTCTGACGACTTCCCCATCCCATTGTCCACTAGAGTGCGATGTTTGTGACCCACATCCACGCGCAGCCGGTGACGAGCTATATGCTTGTCCCATCCGGGGTTTCCTTTAACGATGGCATGGTATATTTTTTTCACCTCATGTTGTTCGAATTGAATATTCAATGAACGGTGCGCTTCCGCCGTTCTGGCAAAGACCATCACCCCGCTGGTAATTTTATCCAGCCGGTGGACCACCCATAGTTTTCCTGACTGCTCCTCGAGCAGCCTGACCAGGTAGGGGGCATCCTTGTCCCAGCCGTCCGGCAGCACTGGCAGCCCGGCAGGTTTATTGACGATCAGAATTTCTGCATCTTCGTAAAGGAGGGGGGTTTGTTTGTCTAGTGTATCCACAAGCGTAATTTTACCAGTCTGCTGCTTTTATCATTCATTATTCTATGGTTATTTCTTGCCGGTTCGCTCTATTTGAAACGGAAAGACGAGATATTTCCTTCTCGACCCATCGCAACCCTTGGAGCCGGAAGTGGGAAATTCCGTTGGAGTTTGCCTGCACAATGTTTTATGGTAATCGCAATCCCCAACCTGATCATTCTCCACCAGGTCGCCGGGTTTTGGCGTTCCGGGTATGAGTTTCGTAGAAGATACCCGTCCCTTTGGATAGCGTCAAGGAACCATTCGAACCGGGCGCAGTACAACGCCCCGGCCAGTTTGCAGCGTAAAACGTCCAGGCGATTAATATAACCTTTCCCGGCTTGCAGGTACACCTTGGCTCTGTCCACTTGCTCTTTAACCCAGGACCGGTATCCTTCACTATCAAGATTGCCGGTAAGAATGCCCCGCGCCTCAATATCTTCAATAGGAATCTTGACATAGCCGGCAGGGACGTCCTCCCTGGTATCGCGCAGCATATGTACGAGGTGGGCACCGGCCACCGCCAGGTTGCGGTCCATGGTTTTAGGATATGGGTATTCATTGCCGATAAAATACTGGATCCCGTCCATCACTGCGGTTGCCAGCCAGGCAGTGTAAACGCTCATCTCACGGCGTGTGACCAGTCGCAATATCTTGTTCCCGGATGGCACCCGCAAGACCCTTGGTTATATGCTGCCCGGTGAATATGATTTCAAGACCGCTTCGCCTGAAATCATGGAGCTTCTCAACGGTGGCATGGATGTGCTTCTGCCCGGTCATACGGACTGGCAAACCTTCAAAACCGGTGAATCCTTTGAAGTACCAGCCAACTCCGCCTTTAAACTCAGGCTCAATGTGCCTGTGGATTATTGCTGTTCCTACGGTTGATACTCACTTCACCTCGTTAAATAATTTCATCGGTGGAGTCTGCTGGATATCAGGCTCCACCGATATTGTTTACTAACTTTGAGATTTTTCGAGCTTGAATGGCTGTTTCTTACAACTTGGTCAGCCAGCTTAGGCGCACCCAACCTGCTGGTTTTTCTATTCGTGCCCAGTCTCCCTGGATCTCCAGGACATTTACCCTCTGATCTTTCGTGAGACTCTCGATCAATCTGGCGGTCGTTTCATTCGGCAGGTTCCGCACCCACAGGTGTGAGCCAAGGAAGATGTATGGATTCCCGGAAGGACCGGGGGCAGGTGGCGCCGGGGGTTCGATAGGGCTGGTGGGCACTTCCCCAAGTTGCTCCATAAAG
>JADGQC010000126.1 GCA_017882125.1 Anaerolineales bacterium | reverse complement strand
CATGACACTCCTGCCCGGTAATGAGTGCTGTCAGCGGTGAACAGTTCATAATCCGGATGACGCGCCTTCATGATGGGTGTGCCCGTCCCCGGGTAAGTCCAATCTGCAAAATTGACGCTGTCTTCGGACTGGATGATATCCTCCACGCGTGTGCCGTTGTTCCAGGGTACGGTCAGCACCTTATTTGCCCCAGTGAAATAATAAGTAACGTGGCAGTTCGCACACACGGCTGAACGCATCTGTTGACGGGTAAAGGTGCGCCAGTCCAGGCCTTCTGATTTGAATGCAGCTTCCACTGCCGGGTTGGTGATTACCAGGCGCATGGTCCCGGCTTCATGGCAGTTGGCGCAGCCGATGGGGTTGTTGATACTGGGGGTCATATCCGCAAACAGTTTTGCATCGTAGGCTTCCATACCCATTTGCGCCCACATCCCCGGGTTATCTGAGGACTTGCAGGAATAGCAGGTGGCGTGGGTGGTGTCAGTCACCCGCTTCGTGGCTCGCACGTCGATCAGGGTATTCTCATGTCCGCGCGGCTGGTTGTAGTCGACGCTGAAGGGGTAGCCCATGAAAAGCAGTACCAGGCGCGGGTCTTCGAGTAGGTACGATTTTTGGGCCGACCCGCCGTAGGTGGTGGCAGTTTTATTATTTGCCGTCAGTAAAAGGGAAGAGTATTCATTGGGATAGTTCACCCCCCAGAGGGAGGAATCTGCCTCCAATGGTTGAATATTGGTGATCGGCTGAACCAACGCCCGATCCTGCGCCGGCTGGTTCTTCATGAATATCAGCACCCCCGCCAGGATGACAGATAGTAGAACGATGATTCCAACCAACATAATATTGGCGTTTAGTCGTTTCATTTGTTGTAGACCTCCGAATCCTGGTAAGGAGAAAGAGTCAGCCCGCGTTCACCGTGTGCCACTGTGCGATGGCAGTCCCAGCAATAGCGGTCGAGTGGTTGCGGATCGGCAAGGATATTTTCGACGGTATCCTTGTGGCAGCGGATGCAATTTGCCTGGACAATTTCATCCGTTTGTTGCGTGGCACGGATGGCTGCCGGGTAGATCTTTAATGTGAATGAAACCACGTCCCGCATCCCGGAATATCCCTTGTAAAGATAATAACTGGCGATGTTCTGGTGCGGGAGGTGGCAGTCGGTGCAGGCCGTGTAATTTTCATGTGCCGCATGGAACCAGCCCTCGTACTGGGCGTCCATCACGTGGCAGTTGTTGCATGTGGAAGGTTCGTGCTGCAGGTAGGATGGTGTGTTCGTCACCCACCCGAATACTCCGAGGGTTAGCAGGAAGACAGCCATCCCGGTTGTAAGAGCCCATTTTGATTGCATGCTTTATTCTTTAAAATATACTTTAACAAAAATCAGGAAATTATTCAAGCACCATTGCAAGATATTTTTATTATGAATTGAATGCCCTTTTGCACCTATATGACGGTGACAGTTGAACCCGTCTCCGTCTTCTCAACCTCGATCCTGGTGGGGAAGGCATCCTTCAATTCGTCCAAATGGGTGATGACCAGTATTTTTGCAAAGTCGTTCCGTACGGCATTAATTGACTGGATCAATCTCTGGCGCCCTTGCGCATCCTGTGACCCGAAGCCTTCATCGATCACCAGCATCTGCAGGCGCGCTCCCTTGCGCTGTGCCAATACTTCAGATAGCGCAAGCCGGATCGCAAAGTTAACCCGGAAGGCCTCCCCTCCCGAGAACAATTCGTAATCGCGTTCCCCCACCCCATCGCTCACCTGGATCTCTAGCGTTTCGCGCAAGTCCTTGCGCTTCTCATCCTTGTACTTGGCCTGCGTCTCGAAATGCAGCCGCATGCTGTCATCGCTCAGTCGCCCCAATATTTCGTTCGCCTTCATTTCGATTTCCGGAAGCGCCTGCTCGATCAACAGCGCCGGGACTCCATCCTTACCGAAGGCTCGTTCCAGCGCTTTATACCGTCCGATCTGCAGCCCCAGTTCGCCGCGCTCAATCTCATATTTTTTCTTACGTTTGCGTTGGTCGTCCAAAACAGCAACCTTTTGGCGGGCCGCCCCCACTTCCATGTACAGTTTATTCTCGCGTTCCTGCGCATCGAACAGGCTGGTTTCAGCACTTTCCAGGTCCGGCGCCTGGGTTTCCAATACTGCCAGGGCTCCCGCCTCTGAATTGTGGTCGGCTTGCTTTTCAGATATTTCCACCATCAGGGTTTTTATCTGGATATTGAGGTTTGCGATCTCATCATTTAGCGGTTTAAGTGCCGCTTTTGCAGACTCAAGCTCACGGTAGGTGATTTCGGCTGGGCGTAATTGGATTTCTGTCCTGCGCGCCTCTTCGTGAGTTGCCACGTCGTAACCAAGGGCTGCCAGTTCCTTATCCACAACGGCTAATTTCTTGCGAACCTCGACTGCGTATTTTTCGCCCGCTAACAGCTTGTTGACCTGTGCCAGCCGTTTCGCTCCGGTTTTCTCCCACTCTTTAGTTTCCTTTTTCAGCGTCTCCAGCCGTTCGCTTAACTGGGCAACACTGCTCGAAAGCCGCAGCCGGTTTGCATCCGTACTTCCATAATTTGCCAATTGCACTTCCAATTCCAAAAGATGGTTTCCCAGGTTTTCCATTTCAGACTTATTCGCCCGCCAGGTATCCCCCTTCTGAGTACCCTCCACTTGTAATCGCTCCAGTGTGGATTGGCGGTGCTCAGCACTAAGCACTTGTCCGCATAACGGGCAGGTTGCACCCTCGGCTGCAGATAATTTTTTGATGCGCAGATCGAGATCTTCCATTTCATCTTTCAGGTTGGTGTTTTCCGTGCGCAGTTCGGCCTGTCGTTCGCGCCCTGCCTGGATATCTTTTTCCAACCGGTTTAGCTCTTCCCGTTTTATCTCGGTTTCTGCAAGTTCAATTTTTGCTCTTTCCAACCCGCCTGCCAGTTCTGAAGCTCTGTCCAGTTGCTGGCTGACTTTTTCTTCCTCCCTTATTAGGGTCTCTTGCTCTTGCTCCAGCTTGGCTTTTTCAGCATTGATGTCGGTCAGAAATGGTAGACGTAATTTTTCCTGCTCGTGAAATTGGGAGGCACTTTCACCCCACTTCTCTACTTCTTTGCGGGCTTGCTGCCAGGCAAGGTAAGCTGCTTCGACTTCACCGGCGCGTCCCACCAGTTCTGCATACGGACCCCTTTCAGCTTCTCTCCCGGCAAGACGTTCCTGGAATCCATTAAGGTTTTTCTGTAACTGGTTCAGGACCTGTTCCATTTTTTGAACCTGGTCACGCTGTTTTTCCAGGCCGGCGCGCACTTGCTTGATGGATGCTAGTGTCACCTCCTGTGTCTTGCGGCTGGCCTCCAGCAGATTTAAGTCGGTTTCCAGTTCCACCAATCGCTCCTTGCGCGGTTCTTCCTCAGCCAATTCTGCCTCGATTTCGGCCACACGTCCATCCACCGAACCGAGAGCGCTTTCAGCCTCCTTGCGTTTCACGCCTGCCCGTTCTTTATAAACATCCCAAATTTCCAGGCCAAGAATGCTGCCCAGGATTTCTTTCCGCCGCGGTGGTGCTTGCTGTGCAAATTGGTCGGCGCGTCCCTGCAGGAAGAAGGACACGTTTATGAAGGTATCATAATCCAGGCGCAGCACCTTCTCGATGCGCTCCTGGGTTCCGCGGTTGGTGTGCTCGGTGAGCGGTCGCCAGTCGCTTCCGTAAAGAATTTGGAATTCCAGTATGGTCGTTTTCCCCCGTGCCAGCGATCGGATCACCCGGTACTGGTTGTTCTCATATTCGAATGTGAATGTCACTTCCGCTGTTTTTGACTGTAAATTGACAATGGACTCGTCGCGCTTGCGAGCCTGCCCAAACAGCGCCCAGGTCATTGCATCCAGCAGCGAACTTTTTCCCGCGCCGTTCTGGCCCGAAATACACGCCAGGGTGAAGCCGCTGAAATCCAATTCTACCGGGTCGCGGTAGGAGAGGAATCCGGATAATTTCAGGCGCAGTGGGATCACATGTTGATTTTACCCGCAAAGAGTTGCACAACGCAAAGATTTATGGGCAATTGAACCTTGTTCTTTTTATATTATGGGGGCTCCTGGCGCGTTCACTTGCCCAACCCTCCGAGTGATGTTATCATACCGGAGTGTTTTCTTCATTATCTAAGCGCAACCGCTTGCAGGGTATCCTCGTGCTCATAATCCTAGCAACCATTCCTCTTTATTGTTTGGGGATCGTCGCCCGGCTGGTGGCACCCAACCCGAATTCCTTCACCCCTACATCCACCACCACAATTACTACAACCTCCACTTCCTCAAAAACGTCAACACAGAAATTCACGTCGACTTCCGTTTCCACTTCCACCATCAGTCCCACCGCCTCATCCACTTGGACCCCGTCCCCCACCGGTTCCCTCACACCTAGTCAAACACCTACGTCCACGCCTTCTGTGACTTATACTCCAACATTTACACTAACCCCCACTTCCACTTCTTCAGAAACTCCATTTCCATCCACAACCCCCGAAACTCTCACCCCTTAGATCGATCAGGTTCTCACTAATCCCATGGATCCTCTCTTTCCTTTCCTAAAAGAATTGCTTACTGCCCCCGGCCTTTCAGGCTACGAAGATCCGGCAGCCGAAATCATCTCAAAAAAATGGAAGCCTCTCGTTCATGAGATCAGTCGTGGCAGGCTTGGTTCCCTGCATGGGTTGCGGCGCGGAAGCGGTCCCAGCCCTCGTCCAACCGTCATGGTCGCCACGCACATGGACGCCATCGGCCTTATGGTCACCGGCATTGTAGACGGTTTCCTCCGCCTCACTCAGGTTGGTGGAATCGATCCGCGCGTTTTGCCCGGTGCACTGGTCACGCTGCATGCTACCGGAGCGGGACTGTCCCAGTCCATTCCGGGCGTCGTCGTCCTGCCGCAAACACGCCTTCTGCCTCCTGACATCGGTTTGAATCCCGTTCCTTTGGAATACTTGTTCTTGGATACCGGTCTTCCCAGGGCAAAAGTGGAAAGTCTCGTACAGGTTGGTGATCTGGTTTCGTTTGCTCAGCCTCCGTTTGAATTGACCGGAGATACGATCGCCGGTCATTCCTTGGATAATCGCTTCTCGGTCGCTGCGTTGACCATCTGCCTGGAAGAATTGCAGAACCGTCCTCATCTGTGGGACGTTTGGGCTGTGGCTACCACGCAGGAAGAAATTGGCACCATCGGTGCCACCGGTTCCACTTATGAATTGCACCCCAACCTAGCAATTGTCATGGATGTAACCTTTGCCAAAGGTCCGGGGGCAAATGATTGGCAAACCAATCCGCTCGGGAAAGGTCCCACTCTCTGCATGGGACCCAACATTCACCCAGCCCTGCATAAGGCTATGAAGGAATTGGCTGACAAGTTGGAAATCCCCTACTCGCTGGAATATGCCCCCCGGCATACCGGGACGGACGGTTATAGCACTCAGGTGGTGGCAGAAGGCGTCCCCACCCTTGTGATGGGCATTCCATTGCGCTATATGCATACTCCGGTGGAAATGGGCGCCGTAAAAGATATCCAGCGCGCCGGGCGTTTGGTGGCTGAATTCATCGCCGGTCTGGCACTGGATTTTGTTGAGAAAATTATTTGGGATGATTAGTATGCCGATTATCGGAAACGCTCAACTAAGGCTTCTCGAAAAACTGTGCAATGCCAGTGCAGTTTCGGGAGACGAGGGGGAAGTCCGTAAGATCGTCCTCGAAGATTTAAAGAACCATTCGGGTCAGGTTCGCGTGGACGCTCTGGGGAACGTCCTGGTAACCTGTTCCGGCTCAGGCAGAAAACGCTTGAAAGTAATGGTCACCGCCCACATGGACGAAGTCGGCTTCATGCTGGTCGCCGATGAAGGCGAAGGTCTTTTTCGTTTCGAGATGGTCGGCGGCATGGATGTCCGCCAGTTGCCCGGCAAAGCCGTGCTGGTGGGAAAAGATCATTTGCCCGGAGTGATCGGTGCCCGCCCCATTCATCTGACCACCACAGAGGAACGCAAACAGAAAATTCCGTTGGACGCCCTCCGCATCGATGTGGGTCCGGGCGGGAGCAAAATCAAGCCAGGCGATCGGGCGGTATTCGCCACCCGGTATCAGCGCAATGGTTCCGTCCTGATTGCCAAGGCTCTCGATGACCGCCTGGGTGTGGTCACCCTGCTCCAATTGGTCAAGAACGCCCCCCCAAATATTGACCTTCTGGCGGCTTTCACTGTCCAGGAGGAGATTGGCGGGCGCGGCGCGAAAGTGGCTGCATATGCCTTCAACCCCCAGCTCGCTGTGGTGTTGGATGCCACTCCGGCCAATGACCTGCCTTCCTGGGATGCCGAAGAGAATGTTTCCTACAATACCAAACTTGGCCTCGGCCCGGCAGTTTATATCGCCGACAGCGATACTTTCTCCGACCCGCGCCTGGTTCGTCATATAATTAAATCAGCCAGGGCCGCCGGTATTCCTTGCCAGGTCCGCCAGCCGGCCGGAGGGGGCACAGATGCGGGGACTATTCACAAAGCCCGCGCCGGCGTTCCCAGCGTCTCGGTTTCGGTACCCCACCGTTATAGTCACACCGCTGCCTCGATCGCCCTGCTCGACGACTGGAAAAATACGCTTGCCCTGCTCGATGCTGCTCTAAGACGCCTCCCACCGGGGCTCCTGGCAACTGATCGAATTTAAGTCGTGTAGTGGCGACTTCAGTCGCCGTTCGTTCGGCGAAAATCATCGCTACCAAAGGATCACTATGAAACAACTCATCCAAAAATTAACCGAAACCTACTCACCCTCTGGATATGAAAGCGGCATTTGCGAAGTCATTCGCAAGGAGATCAAACCTTTCGTCAACGAAATTCGCGTGGATGCGCTCGGCAACCTGGTCGCACGGAAAGGCTCCCGGTCAAAAAACGGGATGCGGATCATGTTGGCAGGGCATATGGACGAGATCGGCCTGATGGCCACCCATGTCGATGCGAATGGTTTCATCCGCTTTACTGGCCTGGGTGGGATCCGCCTGACGATGCTGACAGGCAGCCGCGTCCGTTTCATGGACGGTACTCCTGGTGTTATTGGTACGGACCGGCTCACGGATATGTCCAAAGCTCCCACCCTCGAGCAGTGCTTCATTGACGTGGGCGCTTCCAGCCTAAAGGATTGTCCGGTCAAGATTGGTGATGTATGCGCCTTCGACCGCCCATTCGTCGACCTTGGGAAACGGCTTGTTGCCAAGTCGATGGACGATCGGATCGGCTGCGCGGTCATGATCGAATCTCTGCGCACTCTTAAAACTTCCCCTCACGAGCTTTATTTCGTCTTTACCACCCAGGAAGAAGTGGGGCTGCGGGGTGCCACCACTTCCGCATTCGGAGTGGACCCGGACCTCGGCCTGTCCCTCGACGTAACCGCCACCGGAGACACTCCGAAGGGATCCCACATGGAAGT